>JBCBKQ010000001.1:0-110221 GCA_038521595.1 Cyanobacteria bacterium J06627_28
ATGCCCAAAATGGTGTTTTCAGGTGCGAGCGTTTGGGCGTAGAAGTCCATGACGTCTTCGCGGCTGATGGCGTCCAGGTTTGTGTACTCTACTGTGCGAGCATAGGGACTCTGGTCGCCGTAGATGAGCTTGCTAAACTCGCGCGAGGCAATGTCGTCCGGGTCATCGTTCCGGCGAGAAATACCGCCTGCAGTGCGACCTTTAATCAGCTCAAACATCTCTTCGTCAAAGGCTGGCTGGGTAATGACGTCAGTAAATAGCTCAAAAACTGAGTCCAAGTCCTCTGTCAGGGTGGAGAAGCTGGCGCTGCCGGAGGTAGTGCTGATAGAGGTCTCTACCGAAGCGGCCCGCTGCTCTAGCATTTCGTTTAGCTCATCGGGAGAGTGATTCACTGTGCCACCTAAGCGCATGGCTTCGCCCGTAATGCCGGCTAAACCGACCTGCTCTGGCGAGACCAAATAGCCGCCTGTGCGGAAAGTTGCCGAACCGCTAATCAAAGGCAGGTCGTGATCTTCCATGAGATACACAACCAGGCCATTGTCTAGCTCGTAGCGCTCGTACTCAGGAATTTGAACATCGCCTAAGGGCGGAAATACCAGCTCCTCGTAGGGCTTTGCCTCGATGGCTTGAGCTGGCTTTGGCCAGGCCAGAGTAAGCAAAAGAGAGGCGGTAGCCAGTACCAAAAATAAAAAAGGCAAAAATCGTTCGCGCGATCGCCGTGACAAAAAGCCCATGAATTTCCTTAAATGATTTCAGATAAAAAATGATTCGACTCAATTAATCAATTGCGCTGCTAGCGCTGCTAGCAAATTTGCCAGCAAAGTTTGCTACCAAAGTCCACGAATAGGCTCAGCCGCTGCAGGGGTCGCAACTGCCTGCGTTTCTGGCTGGGCTTCTGGCTGTATTTCTGGTGCTAAAGCTTCCGGTTCAGTAGTTGCCGCCGGTTCCTCTGGCTGCGTTTCTGGCGCGACCTCAGGCTCTGGCGCGGCGATCGCACCGGCCTCAACAGAAATCAGCTTACCGACCGTACGATTGCTCGGCTGAAAGACTTCGGCGGCGACTCTTTGCACATCTCCTGCGGTGACCGCTTCGATGGCCTGCAGCTCTTTGAACACATTGCGCCAATCGCCAGTCTTAGCCTGGTACTCCGTCAGCAAACTTGCCATTCCCCGGTTCGAGTCCAGCTGTCTCAATAATCCAGCTCTCGCCTGAGTCTTCACCCGCTCCAGTGTCTTATTGTCCACAGGCTCACGCTGCAAACGGGCCAGCTCAGCCTCTAGGCCGACGGCCAGCTCTTCAACGGTATGCCCCGGCGCAGTCAGGCCGTATAGCAGCATCACGGTAGATTCCTTATCGCCAGGAAATCCATTGGCACTACCGACATCCAGTGCAATTTGAGGCTCTACCAACGACTTGTACAAACGAGCCGTGCGACCACCCACCAGGATGCTGTCAATCATGGAATACACCACATGATCTTCGTCATTAATCCCAGGGCGGTGGTAGCCTTCCAAATACCAGGGCTGTGATGGTAGCTCTAGCGCAAAGGCGCGAGGCTCTGTTTGTGGCGGTTCATTAACGATTAGCTCAGGGGGATCGACCCGAGACTCGTAGCGACCAAAATACGTCTGTGCAAGCTGTCTGATTTGATCAGGATCAACATCACCAACAACCGAAGCGATTAGGTTACTGGGCCCGTAATACAAATCAAAAAAGGCTTGAATGTCTGCGCGTGTGGCCTCTCGCAAGTCGTCTTCATAGCCAATCACTGGGCGACGGTAGGGATGCTCTGTAAAGGCCACTTCTGAAAACCGCTCTACCATTTGACCAATGGGCGAGTTGTCTACGCGCATCCGGCGCTCTTCGAGGATGACTTCTTTTTCTTTGTAAAACTCTCTAAAGACAGGATCGAGAAATCGCTCAGACTCTAGAGAAAACCAAAGCTCAATTTTGTTTGACGGCAGATTGTAAAAGTATCGCGTTGCATCTGCTGAGGTAGTCGCGTTTAGGCCGGTGCCGCCTGCCTGCTCAATAATTTGGCCAAACTTGTTTTGCTCTACGTAAGAATCAGCTTCGGCTTGGACTTGCGCAAATTCTGCGCTTAGCTGTGCGACTTGAGCTGCATCGCCTGCGGCTTCTGCAAGCATTAGCTGGTCAAAAATAACGTCTAGCTGGTCGAGGGCTTTTTTTTCTGATTCGTAGTCGCGAGTGCCAATTCGCGTTGTGCCCTTAAAGGCGAGGTGCTCTAGGTAGTGAGCGATGCCTGTTTTTCCGTCTTCTTCGTTGGAGGCGCCGACATTGGCGTAGAGCATCACAGAGGCGACTGGGGCATCGTGCTGCTCTAACACGATAAATTTCATGCCGTTGTCGAGGGTGAATTCGGTAACGGCGTCAGCGACGCGGTCTAGGTAGGGCTGAATTGAGTTTGCGAGTGCTGGAGGTGCGATCGCACTTATCGTCAGCCAAATCGCACAGACCATCGCCAGTACTCGAGATCGAAATCGGGTTATCTTTGGCCTACAGCGCCCTACTGAACGCTCTAAAACACTCACAAAAAATCGCGAAAAAAGGCCTAGACGGTTGCAAAAACCCATATCACCTGGACTATTGTTTGCAAAACATTGCTTACTAGCATAGTTTTTTTTGCAAAAATCAGGGACTTAATATTTGTGAAACAAACGTCACAGATCTCCGGGCACAAGGCGACGAAAGATTCACCGCTTGTGAAAATGTAATAAGGTAGCCATGGCCCTACTTACCAGCATCGCCAATCTCTATGGCTCGCTCTCTTGTTCCCGGCAATCTCGTCATTTGGTCTCAGCGACTGTTAGCCGCTATCTTTTTGGGCGGTCAGGTATTGATACACCTGATTTCTAGGCCTATCCACCGCCGCAATACAATTGAGCAAATGTCTGCGGTTGGCCCGGAATCGCTGCTGATTGCGTTGGTCACCTCTGTTTTTGTGGGCATGGTATTCACTATTCAGGTAACCCGCGAATTTATTGCGTTTGGTGCGAGTACGGCGATTGGCGGCGTTTTGGCTATCACGCTGGCCCGAGAGCTAGCCCCTGTATTGACGGCTGTTGTCATCGCGGGCCGAGTCGGTTCTGCTTTTGCGGCTGAGATTGGCACTATGCGCGTTACCGAACAAATTGACGCATTGCAAATGCTCAAAAGTGATCCGATTGATTATTTGGTCATTCCCCGGGTGATTGCTTGCGGTCTGATGCTGCCGCTGCTGAATATTTTGGCGTTCATCACGGGTATGTTGGGCGGTCAGATTGTAGCAACGACGATTTACAACATTCCGCTGGCGGTGTTTTTGAATTCGGCTCAGAGCTTTTTGAATATTTGGGATTTGGCTAGCTCGCTGATCAAGGCGCTGATATTTGGGGTGCTGATCGCGGTGATTGGCTCTAGCTGGGGCCTGACGACGACGGGTGGGGCGAAGGGTGTGGGGCAATCGACAACGACGGCTGTGGTGACGTCGCTATTGGCGATTTTCATTGCAAATTTCTTTTTGTCTTGGGTGATGTTCCAGGGGACGGGAAGCGCGTTTACTGGTGGGTAGCGTGGGAGGACAGCGTCTTCTGGTGGGTCATGTATCCTGAAGAGAAGGAAAACGCTTTCAGTGACTATGACATGACTCAGACTTCATCTACGACGCTGTCTTTATCGCCTAGCTATAAGCTTTCTATCAGCATAATCATTATTGCCATGCCGCTGCTGTTGGTCAACCTTTGGGTGGGGGTTCCAGTGGCGTTGATTGGGCTGTTTTTGCTGTATCAAACGCCGATGATTAAGCTCGTTTTTACGCCGACGGCGCTGGAGGTTAAACGGCAGGAGAAGCTGCTGAAAACATTTCCCTATGCGGAATGGGAGAGTTGGAAAATCTTTTGGCAGCCGGTGCCGATTTTGTTTTATTTCAAGGAGATTAACAGTATTCACTTTGTGCCGGTGCTGTATGACCCTGAGGAGCTGAGGGCGCAGTTGGAGAAGTATTGTCCTGATTGTGCGGTTTGAGTGCTTTGGCGTTAAAGTGCTCCCAGGATGTAAGAGGCAAGGCACAAGGCGATAAGAGATGGGGATTTCCTCCCCATACCCCTCCTCTGCTTAGGATCTTTAAACGCTGCTTGGGGGCCCAGGCTCCCCCAAACCCCCCGAAAGGTTTTTTCGGCAGGAGGCATAAAGATCGTCTTAGTTTAGGTGTCTTCTTTTGCCGTAGATCTTGCACTTGTTTGGCAAGAGAAACTTTAGCTGCCAAACGTTCTTGGTTCGGTGCCTTCTAGGAGCCGAGAGATATTAGCGCGATGGCGTAGGACGACGTAGAGGCCGCCTACGATCGCAAGTAAAAGATATGGCAGCGGCTGCTGTGTCAGCACCATAAAGATCGCGACTGATAGCGCTGCCGCAATAGAACCTACCGACACCGTCCGAGAGATTGCCAAGGCCACTGCAAATACAGACGCTACACTCAGACCTACGGGCCAAGTCAGGGCCAGCAATACGCCGAGACCAGTTGCTGCTGACTTGCCTCCGGAGAAACCCAGCCAAACCGACTTGCTGTGACCCACCACAGCTAGCAAGGCCGCTAGCATAAGAAACCAGGGAGAATAGAGCGAATCGTCCGACGTAGACAGCAGCCAATACATGCAAAACACTGCTGCAACGCCCTTAATTAGGTCAATTAGTAGGGCAGTAATTCCGGCACCTTTACCCATCACCCGAAATACATTGGTGGCTCCCGTATTCCCTGAGCCATGCTCACGAATGTCTATGCCCTGAAGCAATTTGCCCAGTACAAATCCTGTTGGGATAGAACCCAACAAGTACGCTATCAGCAGCCCTAGCAACAGTATCGCAATGGTAAACCCAGACATGGCTATGGTTCAGTAGTGTGAGCAAATTTAGTAATAGTCGTATTCGGCAGAAGGATTCGCCGGGTCGGGCGCAAAGGCCAGCCACATTGGATATTGCAGCAAGGACAAACTCACTTTATCTTCGGCCTCGTCCATTATCAAAAAGGGCAGACGGCCACTATCTAGCAGGCGCTCTGCTCGCTGTGCCATGGGCTCTGCCGACTCAAACAGCATAACGCCTCGGTTGGTGCCAAAGTCAGACCGGGCAATCCCTAAACAATCCTGTAACCAGCGTCGCCATTCACCCAATCGCTCAGGCGTCGTTGCCAATACCAGCACACATAAGCGTCTGTCGTACAGCGCAAACAGACAGGACGTAATCGATGAGGCCACCAGCACGTTTTGCAGACGGCTGCCCATGCTTTTTACGGCGCCTCTACCAGCCTGATTAAAAAACCAGTTGCTAGCCCGGTCTGCGTGAATAGGTTCAAAGGTGCGGCGCAGCTGCCAGGGTGGGCCGTAATAGTCTGGGCGGGTGCGGTACTGATCCAACAGACTGCTAATGCGATCGCGCTGCTGAGCAAACCGTCCTGCGGCCAATGGCACAATCTCATCGGTTGCCGGCGCTTCACTCACCGCAGGAGCCGAAACCACAGGCGCAGGCTCGACCATCGGCGATGGCACCAGATTAATTTGCTCTGCGGCAGTGGCCAAATCTTGCAAACTGCCAACCAAGTAGTCTTTAAAGCCTTGAACACGAATGGCAATGTCTTGGGATGCGCCCGAAAAGCTCTCTTTCATTTCGGCGTCTAGGCGAGCCTTGCGTCGCTCTAGCTGCTCGACTTCGCGCTGTAGATCTCGGCGCTGGGTTTCAAGCGATCGCAGCCCTTCTTTCACCAACCGATTCACATCTGCCTGCGCACCCGAAGCACTCACCCCCGAAGAACCCGATCCGACAGCAGCCGAAAACCCGCCTGAGCCACTGCGCCCTCTGTCTGAACGGCGCATTCCTAACGGCGTATCTGACGCAGACGAGGCTGAAGACGCTGCATTCGAGGATGGCAAACTAGAAGAAGAAGAAGAAGACCCACTCGTTTCGCTGGTGTCGGCGCTGTCTTCGTAAGACGTATCGTAGGGTGAAGTATCTTCAGGAGGCATGGCACTTAATCAAACAATCAAAACCGCTAAACACGGCAGCTGACAATATAAAACCTGATAGTAAACGACTTGACAGTAAACAACGTGGTAAAACAACCCGGTAATAGAAAAGCTAACTTGCAGTCTTCTGGTTAGCGGATTTTCCAAGTTCACGCGATCGCGAACTCGCCGTCCGCACCGCCTCGATCACCGCAGACCGCATCCCCAACTCTTCTAGACAGGCAATGCCAGCAATGGTCGTTCCGCCGGGGCTCGTCACCCGATCTTTCAACTCCGCAGGGTGCATTCCCGTTTTTTGTACTAGCTGCGCTGTCCCCAGCACTGTCTGCACCGCCAGCTGATTAGCCACTGCGCGGGGCAGCCCCGAGGCGACGCCGCCATCTGCCAGCGCCTCAATAAAAATAGACACGTAGCCAGGGCCCGAACCAGATAGCCCCGTCACCGCATCTAGCAAGCCTTCAGGCACCTTAACCACCTGACCCACCGCCGAAAAAATCTTACTGGCAAGCTCACCATGCTCAGCCAAGGCTCTTTGCCCCAACGCAAAAGCCGTCATGCCGGCACCAACCGTAGATGGCGTGTTTGGCATGGCGCGGACTACCGGCCAGCCCGGCATTGCAGCCTCCAATTGAGAGAGTGGCACACCGGCCAAAATCGACAAGACCAAAGGCGGCGTCTCTACCTGAACGCCTTTAAAGGCCTTGGCAACCACCGTAAAAATCTGTGGCTTCACGGCCAGCAAAATGACCTGGCAGCCTTCTATAACGTCGCGGTTATTGTCTGTTGTTTTAACGCCGTACTGCTCGGAAAGCACGCCTCGCCTTTCTGGAGAGGGCTCGCCCAGCATTATATCTTCAGGCACATACAGTCCCTGAGAAAGAAGACGAGATAACAGCGCTTCGCCCATTACCCCGCCACCAATAATGCCAAGTTTTGCAGACAAGAAAGTTGCTCTGGTAGAGTTCTCCCACAGCATACCAGCCTGCAGAGCTTTCCATATCGCGCCTTTTATGTCACATCTTTCTATCGCGCTCTAAAAAAGCAAACAGGGACACCAAAGTGCCCCTGAGCCAAGCCGTAAAACCAATGTCACCAGCCATGTCACAAGCTAATGTCACCAACAAAAGCGACTGCCCTCGAGCAGACAACCAAATGGCTGACTGCCCTAGAGCGTCAAACGCTTATGCCATGCGAGCGATTTGCTCAGTGGCCCATGCAGGCGTAGGTGCTGCCTGGCGGGGTGCTGCGGCTACGGGCTCTTGCCCCACGAAGCCGTCTTCGCCTTCAGTTGGCATGCTCACCTGAACACAGTTAGGCGTAAACAAGAAGATACTCTCACCAATGCGCTCTTGGTGGCCGTCCATGGCGTATGTGCCACCGGCAACAAAGTCAACTGCACGCTGAGCCTGGTCAGGGTCCATGATGGTGAGATTGAGAACAACAGACTTGCGCTCACGCAGCGCCTGAATTGCCTGGGGCATCTCTTCAAAAGTGCGTGGCTCCATCACCAACACTTCAGACATTCCATTCATTGCACCGGGCATTCCAATCACGTTATTCATTGACACCATTCCAGAATCAGTAGTGGACAAAACTCTCTCACGAATACGGCGACGAGCAGGACGCAGCTCTTCCTCAGGCATGGGAGGTGCGAGTGTTTCGGGCTCAGTATTCTCTTCTTCGTAAAGGTTTTGGTACTCCTCACCCTCTACTTCTTCGTACTCGTACTCATAGTCAGCAGGATCGTTCAATCCTACAAAATCTTTGATCTTTCCAAAAAGACCGCTCATAACTTGGGCTCCATCACGACATTGACGACTTGGCTTAAAACTGTAAATCGTTACTCAAAAAATCACAACAGCTTTTTCTAAAAAACTGTCAAAAAGCGGTTTGTCTTAAGCAACTGGCTGCATTGAGCCGGTGCTCAACCCTCACGCTCATCTTTCAAAGGCTCAAAGCTCATGAGGTTTGAGCTGGGCGCAGCCAGATTTCAAACCTACAGGCGAGAGATAAACACTAGTTCGGGCACTGAGCTGCAACAATAAAATGTATAGGAATGAGTCCTAAAAGGGATATAGCAGCCGTGGCCGTACCAGCTTACAGGGTTCGCTTGATATAAACATACTTTTGTACGTTTAGTATGACCAAGCGACACCAGAATTTGCTACTTGACGCTATCTAATATCGAAACCAATGGCTTCAATTAGATTCAAATGCATTACCCCACGGTTTGAGAAATATGTCAAGCTTTTTTGATTTATTTTCCTGATTAATTTCTCAAACGGGTGAAGTCAAGGCATCATCCGTAGCCTGAGCAGCGCTTTACCGCTGTCCAAAGAGCCCACTGCCCAGCCTCACCATGGTTGCGCCTTGGGCGATCGCAAGTTCAAAATCGCCCGACATGCCCATCGATAGCTGATCTAGCTGAAGGGTGACCCCTGCTAGCTTCGCCAGTTGATCGTTAATCTTGGTGATGAGCTGCCGTCCACGCTCAAAAATAAGTTGAGTGTCTGCGGCAGGTAGCCCATAGGGGGCAATCACCATTAGGCCTCGAATGTTGAGGTGTTGAAGCTGGGCGATCGCAGCCAGCGATACCATCAGCTCATCTACTTCAAACCCACTTTTGTTATCATCTGGAGCAAGCTTGACCTGTAGACAGCAGTTCGGACATTTGCCCAGCTCTGCCGCCTGTCGGTCTAGCCGCTGCACCAGCTTCAGACTGTCCACAGAATGAATCCAGTCAAAGTGGTTGAGCGCCTTGCGTGTCTTATTCGATTGAAGATGACCGATAAAGTGCCAAGTGACGCCCGTAAGATCCCTGAGTTTTTCTTGTTTTTCTAAAGCTTCTTGGATTTTATTTTCCCCGAAATCTCGGATGCCCGCTGCATAAGCTTCGCGAACCACTGCCGACGCAAAGGTCTTTGTCACCGCAATCAGCATCACCTCAGACGGAATACGCGACTGAATCTTTTGTAGACGTTCTTCGAAAACTGACATAAAAAAGGTGCTCTGCGCCCACAACAGCGCTTGCGATAAATCAGCCCATCGCAATCAATAAAAACGATAGCAGGACAAACAAAACAAACAAATAAGCACTTAAAACGTTTGCTTGTAGGTTTTCTGCAGCAGATCGTACTCTGCCTGCTGCCCAGTGCGACGAATCACTCGAATGCGCTGCTCAATTCTCAGCTTGGCATCGACTCGCCCAATAGGCTCAAAGGTAAATCCCCGCGTATCGCTCTTTACCGTAAAAAATAAGCGATGGGCGTAGAGCGTCGCAAACAGCTCTTCTCCCTCACCGAGAAAGCAAATCCTAAACAATAGGCCAAACGTTGGATGATTCAGGTAGTTTTCGGTGGTCATTCGGGAGATGAGAGTGAAAGAGATGAATGAAGCGCGGTTAAGTGAGTCTACAGCGTTTCATCAGAGGTTAGAAGTGATTTGTCACGTCAGCATCTATCAGATGGTTAGGACAAGCTCTACGTCCATCCTAGTCTTAGACGTTTCAAGATGACCAAAACACGACGGGTTCAGCGCTAAATCTTAGCATCGGGAGATTGGCAACGGCGCTGCTGCCCTGAGGCTCTAAAGACCTAAAGCTCTAAAAACCTAAAGCTCTAAAGACCTACAGACCTAAAGCTCTAAAGTCCTAAAGCCAACAGCTGAGCCTTCGCTTTCTGCAAAGATTCAAGCCACTCCCTGTGCGGATCGCTATCTGCTACGATACCCGCGCCGACCTGCCCCCAAACAATGGCCGCATTGGTCTCAGATTCAGATTCAGACTCAGACTCAGCACCAGGGGCAGTACCAGGAGCCACCAACAGCGTACGAATCAAAATATTGAGATCCAAGCGCCCTCTACGATCAAAGTAGCCGCAGGAGCCATAAAACAAACTACGACGTACGGGCTCCAAGGTTTCGATAATTTCCATGCAGCGCACCTTTGGACAGCCCGTAATGGTGCCGCCAGGAAACAAAGCAGCGATTAAGTCTTTGGGCGATACGCCGTCTTTGGGCGATACACCGTCCTTGGGCGATACGCCATGGGAGTGCTCTTGCCATCGCGCCTGATCTTGCCATCGCGCCTGATCTAACTCGCCCACCACATTGCTGACTAGATGCATCACATGGCTGTAGCGCTCAATGGTCATGAGCTCATCGACTTCTACACTGCCCCACTTGCACACCCGGCCCAGGTCATTGCGCTCTAGATCTACCAGCATAATGTGCTCGGCCTGCTCTTTGCGATCGCACAACAGCGCCTCAGCGTTCGCCCTATCTTCTTCCGGGCTCTGCCCCCGAGGCCGCGTCCCCGCAATGGGTCTAGATTCTGCCTTACCTTCACTCAAATGCACCAGTCGCTCCGGCGAACAGCTCACCACCGCACCCCATGGCGTGTGCCAATAGCTCGCAAACGGCGAAGGATTAATCCTATGCAGCCGCTGATAAATCGCCCAGCTAGAGAGCGTCGTTTTTGCCTGAAAGCGCAATGAATGATTTACCTGAAAAACATCGCCTGCTCGAATGTGATCCTTCGCTAGTTTCACTGCCTGCTCAAATGCAGTTTGATCGCTCTCCAAAACGAGCGCACTGGTTTTAGTCTCTGTTTTAGTCTCGGCAGACGTTTTAGTCTCGGCAGATGTAGATAAATCAGCGGGTCTATTTTTTGAATCTATTTTTTTATCTATATATATAGAGGAGAAACCATCAGAGGCTGGGTATTTTTCACTAGGGGTAGCGTAAGCAATCTGATTCAATGTCGGCTTTGATACTGACGTAGAGGCTGATGATGTCAGTAAAACTACTTGTCGGTGCACTTTTTTCAACACCTCACGGTGCTCAGCCGCCAGCCACAGCTGCTGTTGCTGATGATCTAGCACAGCAAAGGTCGCCGGTTCATACCAAAAAGCAACGGGAAATGGAAGCCGATCTTCCTTTAACCACGGTAGTTTTTCGATTTCCCAAGCAAGGTCATAGCCCAGCCAGCCCAGCCACCCACCTGTGAACGGTAAGTGATCAGGGCGGCTCAAATTTTCGATGCCCGTTTCCGTATTTTCCGTACCCTCGACCGCGTCCGTTACCACAACCGATTTTGGAGCAGGTTGCTCACATAGCAGCTGCAAAAAAGGCAAAATTTGTCCGACTGGTGGCGTCCAAACCTGAGGCGATTTTGCCACCATTCGAGGTGCTCCAGCGCAGATAGAATATCGCGCCATCGGCGTTGCTTGAGCAGGTAAAGAATCTGGTGGCAAGGGGTACGGACTTTCGAGCAGTGTTGCGATCCCCATAGGGCCAGCCTGAGCTGTTTGCGGCTGAAAGAGCGCGGCAAAAATCTCTGTGCCGGTTCTGCCCTCCAAAGGATGCGATCGCCAAAAATATTGCTCGCATACCTGCAAAGAAATCTCAGCCACCATCACCCTATTCCCCGCTATCGACTCATGGGGATCGCACCAAAACGAACGATAGCTATCGCCTCAGGCCACACCACCGTAAACAATCCGGCTCCACCAAAAAATACCCAAGCTACCGAGCACCAGCCAGTCCCACCAGCGCAGCCGCAGCTGATGCCACACCACCCGATGCTTGTCTGGGCTCGTAAATCCACGCACCTGCATCGCACTGGCAATTTGCTCAGCCCGCAGCAGCAGGTTTTCGATCAGCCGCTCAGAGACCATCAGCCAGATTTGAATCGCACCGCGCACACCCAGCTTTTGCCACTTAATTGCCCGCGTACGAATAGAGCGCACTAGGTTTTGTACTTCTTCGAGCACTAATGGAATAAATCGCAGCGCCAGCGTTAGCGTCAGGGCAATTTCTGTAACCGGCAACCCTGTCCATTTCAGCGGCTGCATAAAATCTTCTAGCGCTTCTGTAATCTCTTCGGGTGCTGTGGTCAGCAAGAAAAGCGTCGTCGCATATATCAGCGTAAAAAAGAGCGTGCTCACCTTAATGGCCAAACGCACAGAGCGCTGCGTCATCCGAAAAGCCAGATTAAAAGAGCGCCGCCGAGACACCTGCCACTCAAAAATGTTGTATCGGTAGCTCGTCGCCTCTGGCACGGTAGGCAAAGGAGCCGGCGCCTCAAGATCTTGCGGCCAATAGTTCAGCATGTCCACTTCGGGCAGTCTTGGCTGCTGCGACACCGCAATCCCATCTGGCATGATTAAAACTAGCATCGTTACTAACGTGCCAAACAGCAGCAATAGGCCCATTTGCTGACGCCATACCCGCAGTGGAATACGGGCGCTGAGCGTCAGCAAAACTAAGAAAGCCACAATGGCAATCCGGCAAGGCGCACTCGCCAGCACAGGCGCGATCAAAATGCTCAGCAACCAAGCCACTTTCACCCGCGCATCAATGCGATGCAGCCAGGTCACCGGCTGCTCCAAATACAGACCAATGGGAAGTGATCGCAGTAAATCCATAGCGCTACGCCTCCACTAACCCAAATACCGAACCTTTGTCGCTCGGTTGGGCCCATTGCTGGAGCTATGCCCTCGCTCAATGTCGCGCATAGTCTTACCGCGCCAGAGGATGCGAATCGGCGTACCGTCGTAGCCTAGATTTTTGCGAAACTGCTTTTCGATGTAGCGGCGATAGCTTTCGCCAAAGAGCTTGGGATCATTGACGAATAGGGCAAAGGACGGTGGCTGCGATCGCACCTGAGTCCCGTAATAAATCCGCCCCTGTCGCCCTTGCCGGGTCGTAGGCGGCGTATGCCAGCTCACCGCATCCTCAAGCACTTCATTGACCACAGATGTACTCACCCGGCGACGATGCTCCGACACCGACGCATCCACCGCATCCAAAATCTTCGGCAGCCGCTGCCCGGTTAGGGCACTCACATACAGCCGCTGAGCCCAGCCGAGGAAGTGAATCTTACCTTCAATTTTTTTATCAAAGTCATAAATGGTATGCGAGTCCTTATCAATCGCATCCCACTTGTTCACCACAATCACGCAGGCGCGGCCCTCTTCTTCAATGCGCCCGGCCAGCTTTTGATCTTGCTCGGTCACGCCATCGAGCGCATCTATCACCAGCAGCACCACATCGGCGCGCTTGATCGCCTTAAACGCACGGTTGATGCCAAAAAATTCAGGGCCAAAGTTCACATTCTTTTTCTTACGAATGCCCGCCGTATCAATTAATCGGTAACGTCTCGTCTCGCCCTCGACTTCGCGAGTTACGACCATATCAATCGCATCGCGGGTCGTTCCCGAAATAGGGCTCACAATTGAGCGACTTTCGCCCACAAAGGCATTGAGCATACTCGACTTGCCCACATTGGGGCGACCCACGATGGCGACCCGATATTCATCAACTTCTTCAATCTCATCGGTAGGGGGTAAGTGCTCGACTAGTGCATCTAACACATCCCCTGAGCCACTACCGTGAATTGCCGAGACCGGAAAAGGCTCATCTAAGCCCAGCTCCCAAAACTGCGCCGCTTGGATAATGCCCTCATCAGGCGACTCGCATTTATTGACGGCGAGAACAACCGGAACGTTGTGCGATCGCATCCAAGTTGCAATTTCCTGATCGCCTTCCGTCGGCCCCATCTGCCCATCGACGACAAACAGCGCCACCGACGCTTCACTCAGCGCCGCCATCGCCTGCTCACGAATCAACGGCAAAAATTCTGTATCGTCATCAAAAACAAGCCCCCCCGTATCGACGACAAGGAAGTCGCGGTCTTTCCAAAAGGCGGGTTGATAAGTGCGATCGCGCGTCACCCCAGGCTGGTCATACACAATCGACTGCCGCCCACCGGCAATGCGATTGACCAGCATAGACTTACCCACATTGGGGCGACCAATTACAGCAACGACAGGAAGAGCCATATAAGAAGCGGCCCAGCAGAGACAGAGCCAAACGAAACTAAGCAAAGAGTTATTGTAGCAACATCGCTGATTAACCAGACCATCTCCGTTCGAATCAAGGCAAAAGCGCCCTGATCTTTATCGAAACGGCATCAATAACCTCAGACGGCATTCGAGTAATCAACTCTGCTCTACGTATTTTCCAATCCAAGCTTTTGACTTGGTCTGACAAGATTACGCCTGTAACCAGTAGATTGTTCGGAATAAGAACCTCAAAGGGATAGCCCTTCACTTTATTTGTGATTGGACAAAAAAGCGCGAGCCTTACTTTCCGATTGTATGCAGCAGGAGAAACAATTAAAGCAGGCCTCCTACCAGCCTGCTCACGCCCTACCTGAGGATTAAAATCAATCCAAACAGCATCTCCACGCTCGGGAATGTACACCACGCTTTACCACGCCTCATTGCCCACTGAAGCACCAGTATCTATTTCACCATGCGTGTTTTCTGGCGTAATTTTGGATAGCAGCGATGCCAACAAAGCGTCTGACTGCATAACAGGAGCAATAACCTGTTGCACAATCACCTCTACCACAGCGCCTTCAGGAAGCTCAGAGGCTTGAATCTCAATTTTTCCGTCTTTCCCAACAATACTTTGCTGCTTAATACCACTGACCATGGTCTATTCTCCTGAATCTACCAGCTGAATCCTATCTTAACGCTTGGAGCCAAATCGCCAGAAATGCGGCTCATAGAACTGCTTTAATCTCAGCCTTAGCATCCTTCCTTAAACCAGCAGAAATTCGAAATAGCTCTTGGCCTGTATGCAAATAGCTATCGTCGTAGGTGTAAGTAAAGCGCTCAATTTCTTCTAAGCCGTCTTCGATTTGGTTGAGACAGTAATACAAATTTGCTGCGCCGCTAGCGACGCCAGGCGGGTTTGGCATGGACTTAAACTTGGCCTGTGCTTTCTCTAAGTTCTCTCGGCAGCCTTCCAAATACTCCACGAAGGCCTCCATGAGTTCATCGTCAAAGGGATCGGCAGAGAGTGCCTTTACTTCAGCTTTAAGCGGGCTCAGAATTTTACCAATAAGTCGATCTATTGGATTAAAAACACCGCATAGCCAGCTCTCAATGGTGCTGGTGTTTGCGGATGCACCGGAGCGACGTTTTTTGTATTGGTTTTGGGAGTCAACGGTGCGGGAAGTGCGCGATCGCATCTTTTCTTTTGCAACCAGCTGCCGCTCTAGGTCATAACGCTGCCGCTCAGTCACATCGCCCAGCACTTCGTAGGCCGCATTTACTGCCGCAATTTTGTCAGTGGTTGCGCCCTGATTTTGGCTATCGGGGTGAAACTGCTTTGCTAACTTGCGATAGGCCTGCTTTACCTGCGTTTGTGTCGCGCTAGCATGCAATCCCAGGGTTTGATAGTGATCGGTGTTGGTCTGCGTTTTATATCCCATGGCGGTATTTTAACGCGCTATGGATATTTCGCTCTACGCGCAAAACTGACTTGATAGGGTCAGTTTCAAACACCGACCTCGCTATCCCATCGGCTCAGGATCTTGAAAGAGTGGCGTGCTCAGGTAGCGCTCTCCAAAGCTAGGCTGAATCATCACAATCAGCTTGCCTTCATTTTCAGGTCGCTTAGCGAGGGTGACAGCTGCACACAAGGCCGCACCGCTGGAGATACCAGAGAGAATGCCTTCTTCTTTGGCGAGACGTCTTCCATATGCGATCGCATCATCATCGCTCACCTTCACCACCTCATCAATTAACTCCTGCCTGAGCACCTTAGGGACAAACCCAGCACCGATCCCCTGAATCTTATGGGGCCCTGGCTTTCCCCCAGACAGCACAGAGCTATTCACAGGCTCCACCGCCACCACCCTAAAGCTAGGCTTGCGCTGCTTGAGCACCTCACCCACGCCGGTAATCGTGCCACCCGTGCCGACTCCAGCCACCAAAAAGTCCGCCTCCCCTTCTGTATCTTGCCAAATCTCTTCTGCCGTTGATCGCCGATGAATCGCTGGATTTGCTGGATTGTCAAACTGCTGGAGCATATAGGCGTCCGGCAAATTTTCCACCAGTGCCTTAGCTCGCTGAATGCAGCCGCTCATTCCTTCCATCCCCGGCGTCAGCTCTAGCTCAGCGCCATAGGCCCGTAGCATCGCCCGCCGCTCCGAACTCATGGTCTCGGGCATGGTCAAAATCAACCGATAGCCCTTCGCCGCCGCCGCCATCGCCAAGGCAATTCCTGTATTGCCAGAGGTTGGCTCTACCAAAATCGTCTTTCCTGGAACGATATCGCCCGCCGCCTCAGCCGCCTCAATCATGCTGGTGCCAATGCGATCTTTGACCGAAGCCGAGGGGTTCATGCCCTCTAACTTCACCACAATCTGAGCGACGCAGCCGTCCGCCTTCGGAATTCTGTTGAGCCGCACCATCGGCGTATGGCCAATTAGCTCAGTCACACTATTTGCAATTTTCATAAGCCTTCACACCAGTCAGTCCTGCTAAGCAACCCATCACCCCGACAGCTTTTAAAGGCAGCATTTAGATGTAGTACATCAAATCAACCTGCTGCCGAGCATTCCGCTTATCTACCAAATCTTGCAGGGTATAGCCTTCCAGCACAGCCTCCGCTGACTGCCTCACCTCCTGCCAAACTTCGCTAACCACGGCCCCCTCAGTCGTTTTAGGTGTTTTCGCCTCTTTGGCCTTCGCCTCAAAGCCTTCAATGCAGCTCACCACATCCAGCAACGTCACTTTCCAAGGCTCACGGGTCAGGAGATATCCCCCCTTAGCGCCCCGCTGACTTTTCACAAAGCCGCCCCGCCTCAGCGTCGCCAGCAGTTGCTCCAAATACCGATCTGGAATGCTTTGCTCCGCCGCAATCTGACAAATCCGCATCGGTTCACCCTTGCTATAGTGCAGACTCAGCTCAGTCAGAGCCAAAAGGGCATACTCACTTTTGCTAGATAGATCCACAAGGTCGCCAAAAAATAATCAGCCCCGGACGAGCATTATTTATTATATCCCGGTTCCACGGTGGGGATTGTATCTTTCGCGCAACAAAAAAGCCCCACCCAAAAAGGCGAGGCTACAAAATGACTATCTAATCTAAATGCAGGTATGAAACCTAAAGCTCACTAGAAGCTAAAGCTTGCTCTCAACGCACCATAAACAGTGTCGTCATTAGCGCTACCACCGTCGTTGTCTGTGTAGACCACAGCAGGCGTCAGCGTAAAGAAGTCATTGAGCTGCATTTTGTAATACGCCTCAAACAAGAGCGGATCGCGAGTCGCATTTGGCGAAACGCCACCGTAGATGCCTAGCTCATTGTCTGAGCCAAACATATTGGGGAACGAAACGCCGCCCATATAAGAGTCCAAGTTGTTGGTACCGCCATTCGCAGGGCTATGTGCATAGTGGCCACCCACAATAAATTTGCCAAAGTCGAGACTCAGCAAGCCAGCCAGCGTGTACTCAGGTGTACCAACAGCGGTTTGGTCACCATCTAGATAAACCACAGCCGCATCAACAATGCCATCTGTTAGCAGGTTTAGCTGGGCCATATAGGTATTGTTGTTGAACAAACCTTGCGTTGCTTGATTGTTGTTACTACCAGCAGACATGTAAGCCAGATCTAGCACCAAGTTGTCAGAGATATCGACATTGGCACCTGCGCCAAAGTCGCCACCATTGTGCAAGAAATAAAATTCAGGCAAACCTGCTGCAGCCACAGCATAGTCACCAAAAGGCACAATCAGGCTGCTGACAAAGTCCTCAGCGAGCAAACTATTTACAGCAACCTTGGCATTAATCCGATTGCCAACGGGGAAGCTGTAGTAGGCATCATCAATCCCGACATTGTCTCGGATACCACCCACAGTTGCCTGAGTATAGTTCAAGCCAAATTCACTATTGGCCAAAGAACCCGCACTGTCTGTCGCGGCAACGCTTAGCAGCAGTTCGTCTTCACCCGTAAAGCTGGTTACAAAGTTCAGCCGCGACCAATATTCAAACGTGGCATCAGCCTCATTGCGAGGTGCACCACCTGGCGCAGTCGAATCACCAAAGGGCACTACCAAGTGTGAGTCTAGGTAGCCATTTAGCTTAGTCGTGGTCGAAAATTGATTCGCCTGTAGCTCAGCCACATCTGTTTCAATGCCGTCAACACGGCCACGAATCGTCGCTAGCTCAGCCGCAAACTCTTCTTGCAAACGGCGAATAGCTTCTAGCTCACTGCCGTCAATCAGCTGAATCACCACGTCCAAGCAAGCATTCAAGCCCGCTGCAAACTCATAGCGAGTCAACGCACGGTTGCCACGGTAGGTGCGGTCAGGGTAGCCCTCTAGACAGCCGTACTCTTCCACCAAGCGCTGGAGAGCAGTAAATGCCCAGTCTCCGGGCTGCACATCAGACAGCTCAGACACATTAGTCACCTGAGCGAGCTGAATAGGCTCAGGCATGGGCATCAGAACGTCATTAGCCGCCATCATCGGCTCAACTGCCGCAGAGAGCAATACTTCTGGAGTTGTTGACTCGAGCGCAGTAGGTAGCAAGAAGCTATCTCTGTCAACGGGGTCTGCGGCCACAGGCATCAGCACAGCAGATTCAGCAGCATCTAGTGTCGCAGGCTCTAGAGCAATCAAAGACTCAGCCGACAAAAGGGCATCACTTTCTGCCATGTTCTCAGCTGCATTCGCCATAGTCGCATTACTAACGGCAGCTGCCATAGCTGCTGTACCGACAATCAAAGACTTCCAAAGGACTGGTTTCATAGCTTAAACGTTCTCACACCGTAGAGATCTGCCATAGAATGCCCCAAGCTGTCAGCCAAATGAACAATTTTTCTGAATACGTTGTAGGCATTATCAGCAAGTCTCAACTTACCTTTGGAGAGGAATCGCTCCTCTGAGGCGACGGCTCAAAAGCAAAAAGCCCTCGCAGTCGCGAGGGCTTTTATCCAGCTCTTTTAGATTAAAGTGCCTGCAGCTTAGACAGCACTAAAAAGGCTAGTTAACGCCTATCAATTTCGATTTAGAACTTGAATGTAGCGCGAACAGCACCGTAGATAGCTGTGTCGTCGGTAGTCCCTGCATTGCTGTCAGTGTAAATAACAGCAGGCGTGAAGGTGAAGAACTCATTCACGTCAACTTCGTAGTATGCCTCAACCAAAACGGGGTCACGGCCAAGCGCAGGAGATACGCCGCCGTAGACGCCGAACTCATTGCCAGAACCAAGGAAGTTGTCAAACGCAACACCACCCATGTAGGAGTCAGCGCTACCGCCACCCTGATAGTCGGTGTTTGCATAGTGCCCACCAACCTGAAAACCACCAAAGTCAAGGTTGATCAAACCACCAATTGCTTGCTCACCTTGGCCAGCGCCCGCATCAGTAGAACCGATGTAAGTAACCGCCGCATCCAAGATGCCATCAGTCAAAAAGTTCAACTGAGCAATGTAGTTAGCGTTGTTGAAGAGACCATCAGTAGCAGCAGTAGAGTTGCTGCTGGAGGAGGAATAGCCTAGGTCAAGAACTAAGTTGTCAGAGAATGCAAAGTTTACACCAGCACCAAACTGACCACCGCCATCAACGCTGTCATAAAATTCAGGGCCGCCTGCATCAGCAACACTAGGACCGTCAAAAGGAACGATCGTGCTGGTAACAAAGTCATCAGTCACAACGCTGTTTGCAGCGATGATTGCACTAATGCGATCGCCAATGGGGAAGCTGTAGTAAACGTCGTCTAGCGTCACGTTGTCAGAGGTACCGCCACCCGCGTTAGCCAAACCATTCTCTGAGTTCACCAAAGCATTGCCGTCACGACCCTGCAAACGAATGCGCAGTCTGTCCTCGCCAGTAAAGCTAGTGTCAAAGTTCAAGCGAGCACGGTAGTTGAAAGTAGCATCCGCTTCGTCAGTGGCAGATTCGCTAAAAGGAACAACAACGTTCGCATCCAACTGACCACGAAGCTTGGTAGTTGTAGAGAACTGGTTAGCTTCTAGCTCAGCTACGTCTGCTTCTAGACCGTCCACGCGACCACGGATAGTTGCAAGCTCAGCTGCAAACTCTTCTTGGAGGCGGCGGATTTCAGCCAGCTCGCTACCGTCGATGAGCTGAATGACAACGTCCAAACATGCGTTCAAACCAGCAGCAAACTCGTAGCGAGTCAACGCGCGGTTACCACGGTACGTGCGGTCAGGGTAGCCCTCTAGGCAGCCGTACTCTTCAACCAAGCGCTGAAGCGCGGTGAATGCCCAGTCGCCAGGCTGTACGTCGGAGAGTTCAGATACGCTAGTTACCTGAGCCAGCTGAATAGGCTCAGCAACCACAACATCTGTGCCAACAGCGTCAACGGATTGAACAGGGATAACTTCTGCTGAAAGCGCAGCACTAGGGATCGCTAGTGCCAAAGGGGCAGCTAATAAAGCTTGAATCTTTTTCATGGATAAAAGGCCTCACACCTAAAAATACGTCTGGATACAAAATCCACACGTATTAAACAGTAGGCGTAATTGCTTAATCAGTCGGGTTGGGAAAACACCAAAAAAAGGCTGTTTAAATCACAAAAGGAAGCTCAGCAAACTGCTGAACTCCCTTTCGAATGGGCTGACCTACACGATGAAGGAGCCAAGACGAGCAAGGCTCACTTCAGGCAGCTCAATTTAGAAGCTGAATGAAGCACGAACAGCACCATACACAGCAGTGTCATCGGCACTACCTGTGTCGTTGTCAGTGTAGATAACAGCAGGTGTGAAGGTGAAGAACTCATTTACGTTAACTTCGTAGTA
Source organism: Cyanobacteria bacterium J06627_28 (assembly GCA_038521595.1). Lineage (GTDB taxonomy): Bacteria > Cyanobacteriota > Cyanobacteriia > Phormidesmidales > Phormidesmidaceae > Phormidesmis. Next base: position 20,639 of record JBCBKQ010000001.1, read on the forward strand.
AGCCTCAACCATCAGAGGATCAACACCAGCTGCTGCTAGTACTCCGTTTGCAGAAGGCAAGACACCACCGTATACACCAAACTCATTTCCAGAGCCTAGGAAGTTATCAAACGCAACACCACCTACGAAGGAGTCGGAGCTACCACCGCCCTGATAGTCAACGTTTGCATAGTGGCCACCTACCTGGAAACCACCGAAGTCAAGGTTAATCAAACCAGCAATTGCGCTTTCGCCTGTAGTCACAGCTGCATCAGAAGAACCGATGTAGGTAACCGCTGCGTCCAAGATGCCATCAGTTAAGAAGTTCAACTGAGCGATATAGCTGGAGTTATTGAACAAACCGTTAGGATCTGTGTTGAGGTTGCTACCAGCAGAAGAGTAGCCCAAGTCAAGGATGATGTTCTCACTGAGCGCAAAGTTAACACCAGCGCCGAAGTCGCCGCCGCCAGAAACAGCGTCATAGAAGGAAGGACCACCGGCATCAGCAACACTAGGACCATCGAAAGGAACGATAGTAGATGTTACAAAGTCGTCGGTTACAACGCTGTTTGCTGCGATGATTGCACTGATGCGATTACCAACAGGGAAGCTATAGTAAACGTCATCCAAACCGATGTCATCTTGACCGCCAGAGAAAGCACCGGCGTTAGCCAAACCACCTGTTGTATTCAAGCCAGGGCCGCCGTCGCCAGCTCGCAGGCGCAGGCGCAACCTGTCTTCGCCAGTGAAGCTAGTGTCAAAGTTCAAACTAGTACGGTAGTTGAAGGTTGCATCCGCTTCGTTAAGTAGAGCAGCTTCGCTGAAAGGAACTACCAAGTGTGCGTTCACGCTACCACGGAGCTTAGTCGTTGTAGAGAACTGGTTAGCCTCTAGCTCAGCTACGTCTGCTTCTAGGCCGTCTACGCGGCCACGGATAGTTGCCAGCTCAGCTGCAAATTCCTCTTGCAAGCGGCGAATCTCAGCCAGCTCACTACCGTCAATCAGCTGAATGACTACGTCCAAACATGCGTTCAAACCAGCAGCAAACTCATAACGAGTCAACGCGCGGTTGCCACGGTAAGTACGGTCGGGGTAGCCCTCTAAGCAACCATACTCTTCAACCAAGCGCTGAAGCGCGGTAAATGCCCAGTCGCCAGGCTGTACGTCAGAAAGTTCAGAAACGCTAGTGACCTGAGCCAACTGAATGGGCTCAGCAACAACAACGTCTGCGCTGATAGTGTCTACGGATTCTACGGATACAGTCTCAGCAGCTACTGCGTTGCTGGAAACTGCTAGGACTGCGCCCAATGCTGCGGGTGCAGCGAGTAAAGCTTTCCAATTTGTCATGGTCTTGATTTTTCCTCACACATAAATAGATGAAACAGTCTTTGGGATAGTGAAAGACTACAAACAACGTCACCGCCGTTTAGCAAAAACTCACCAACTTTCTCATCAAGCCTAGGGAACGGTGGTTACGCATTGCCTTTGGCTACTGCGCATACTTTTCCCAAACTTATAGGAAATGCTATCAGATTAGTTTGGTATCGGCCAACACCTTAGGACAGTTGCCCAAGTAACAAAAAGTGGCCTAAGGCTATGCGATTTTCATCTCTTATAGTTAGTAGAAATGTCATAAAAAAGGCTAGCTCATCGCTAAAACCCCGTGGCAGTAAGGGTTATTGATGCGACCAGGCATAAACACGCAGACAAGTGTATGGCAAGGGCACAGCATCCGACCTCCCACATACATTTCATTAAGTTATGAAAAAAAGAATTACTGAAAGTATTTCAAATCGCTTTGTGCATCAGCTGTGTGCATCAGACTGTGCGTCAGGCATATGATTGAGCCAGTCAAAACACCGTAATTGCTTCAAAAACACTTTTGGAGAAAACTTTTGGAAAAACCCTTTAAAAATACTATCCGCTCCCATCGGCTAAGTTTGCAATGCAAACGTCAAGCTAATGGGAGCGGTCTAGTCGGGTCTCAGGTCAATACCAAACTGCTGGAAGGAAATCTAGCAATCTAGAGAACAGCTCCAGCACACAGCTGGCTTACATTAACCTGGAGACCCAGGCACATTTCACTTACTGACATGGGCATCACCTCCTGTATTCCTAAACGGATTTAATCTAACGAATAAACAACCGCAGTTGCCTACAACCACAGGATAGCACGGCTTTTCAAAAGTGGCTTAGGTGCGTGAATGAAATAACCTGCATGGCTCATCGGCTCATACACGCTGTCGCCGCCACAAAATAGCCTCTGCATTATCTGCATTGGATATCTGCATTGGATCTGTATTAAAAGGGCACTTTCTTTTTCGCATCTTTGCCACTTTCAAAATCAAGCTCCTTGAGCTTTTTCAAGATGCGCGTGAAGTATTCCTGCATGTAGTCTTCAAGCGTGGTTATTTCACTCTTTTCGATACCAAAGGTGTCGTACACCGCCTCCATAGGCGCATCCATGGTGTTGCCGCTAGCACTCACCTCGGTAAAGGCTAAACGGTCTGCCAAGTCCCAAGTCCATTGGAAAAAAGCTGCAATTTTACGAATTGCTCGCAGCAGGGCGGGAGGCATCTGAGAAACGTTTGCATTTTGCTCAGCTAAGCGCTCACACAAACGAATGATTTCGTAAGCACCCCAGGCGCGAGTGCCAGCCAGTGGAAATGTTTGATTTTCTGCGGCAGGCAGCTTGAGTGCCTTGACGGCAAACTTGGCGATGTCTTGGCTATTCATATAGGCAACAGAGCCCGCTTCACCCATCACCCAAACAGACTGACGCTCCAAAATAGGAATGGCATATTGGCCTACCAAGCCCTGCATAAATCCGCAAGGTCTAAAGATGGTGTAATTCAGGCCAGATTTCTTTAAGAAAGCCTCCGCGCAGTCTTTGATTTCCATCAGAGGCACATCTGGATATTCACCTGCGCCCAAAATAGAAAAGAAAATAAAGCGCTTTACGCCCGCGTCTTTGGCAGCTTTTATCAGGGCGACTTTGCCGTGCCAATCTACGTCGTAGATGCCTTCTTTTTCAGCAGGGCGGGAAGTCGCTGCGTCAATGACTTCATCCACATCTTCAAAGCAGGGAGGCAAACTACCCGGCCCCGTAAGGTCTGCCTTAACGAGCTGCGCTCCCCACTCTCTGAGGAAGCTGGCCTTTTGAAAGTTTCTAACCAGACACTTTACTTCGTAGCCTTCGTCTAGGGCCCGGCGAACGATTTGCCTGCCCAATGTGCCTGTTGCGCCAACGACTAATAAGACCATGAGGTAAAGTAAACAAAACTTAATATGCTTCTCAGTCTAGCAGAAGTCGTGGCAGCCATCACCGTGCCACGACTGGAAAATGTCTTGCTAGAAAAATATTAGGAGAAAATCATGGTTGTCTTACTCTTCACCGCCTTGAACTTTGAGCATGAGAAAGCCAACGCTTAGCCCTACTAAAATCATGCCAAAAACCAATACTGCTGTTGTAAAGATCTCGCCGCCCATTTTTTGACGCTCTCCTAAAAGTTTTTTATCAAGCTACGTTTGTAGAATCTGTCGGCAATTCCGACATAAAATCCGACGTAAAAAGAGTGATGCAACAGGCTTGCCCTGCATCTGCTCTGCTAGCCATTTTAGAGCGTTTTGGGACACCTCTAGAATTTTTCTACGGAGGCATTCGTGACAAAAGACCTAAAATTAAGCAGCCTCTAAAAATCCAAACAGACCAAATAGATCCACCAGCCAACGCTATGCCTCTTCTTGCACAGTCGCCTTCTGGACTTCAAAATCGCACGCCCGATACGACAACAGCTGATAGAGATCGCCTAAAACCGCGCCTCGTGATGACGCTGGGGGATCCTGCAGGCATCGGCCCAGAAGTTGTCCTCAAAGCCCTCAGTCAGCCAAGGTTTGAGCAGCAGGCCGACATTTCTGTCATTGGCGATCGCACCCTCCTGCAGACGACCTATGAACAGCTAAAAACCGCTGATGCGTCTCTGGCGCTACGCGACCCAGACAGCCTTGACTTCATAGATCTCAATTTGCCTTCACAACTGACGGCGGGTGTGAAGATAGGATCTGGGAATACAAGCAGTGGGGAAGTGAGCTTTCGGACCTTGGAGCAGGCGATCGCACATACCTGCAAAGGCGAATTTGATGGCATCGTCACGGCCCCCATCGCCAAGTCAGCCTGGCTTGCCGCTGGCCACGCCTACCCTGGGCAAACCGAGCTACTGGCCGAAATGTCGAACACGCAAAAATTTGGGATGCTCTTTGTCGCGAAATCACCCAATAATGGCTGGGCGCTACGAACCTTGCTGGCGACGACACACATCCCACTTAAAGAGGTGCCTCAGGCGTTGACGCCAGCCGTGATGACGCGCAAGCTAGAGCTGTTGATTGATTGCTTACAAAAGGATTTTGGACTGGCGGCGGCAAGCATTGCGATCGCCGGACTCAACCCACATAGCGGCGAACAAGGCCAACTTGGCAAAGAAGAGCAAGACTGGCTAATTCCCTGGATGAAACAGCAGCAGCAACGCTTTCCAAACATCACCTTAGAAGGCCCAGTGCCGCCAGATACGCTGTGGGTTCAGCCTGGCCAAGCGTGGCACAGCACCCAAAAAGCAAGTGTGGAAAAAACAGGTGCAGAAAAAACAGGTGCTCACGATGGTTATTTAGCGCTCTATCACGACCAGGGCTTAATTCCTGTCAAGCTATTGGCGTTCGATTTGGCGGTGAACACGACGATTGGCTTACCTTTTGTGCGGACGTCGCCCGATCATGGAACGGCATTTAATATTGCCGGTCAGGGAATTGCGCGATCGCTCAGCACCGAGGCGGCCCTAGATCTGGCCATAGAGCTAACTACCCAGCGATGTCTGTCAAAACAAACTTAGCTGGTCAGGCGGCTGGGCCAAGTGCATCCAGGGAAGCGGCGGTACGGGCGCATTGGCGGCCTCTAGCTGTGTTTGGAAATATCGTGCGATCGCAGGCGACTCTTCTTCCCTCGGGCAGTGCACAAAAAAGTAAACCTGCTTTCCCTCACGCAGCCACCGATTAACCAGCGTCACCCACTCAGCCAAGTAATCTCGATTTTGCATCAGCTTCGGATGGCTGATGTAGCGAACAATGGCAAAGTCAGCCGTTACCTCAGGCTGCAACGGCACATTGGGCTTGCGCCGATTGGAATGCAGCTGCGGGTCCACATCGCCCTCATTTTCCCAGGCATACATCGTCCGGCTATCTAGCAGCACTCTACCCACACCCAGCCTTGTCAGCAGCGCCGTCAATCGAGCCTTTGGCGCAGCCTGCCACCAATCCAGATGGCGCACCTCCACCGAAATCGGCGCGGCCTCACGGGGCCAAGCTTCTAGAAATGCCTGCAAATCGTTAAAAGAAGCCGGGCTGTAGCTCGGCGGCAGTTGCGCCATCACCGGCCCTAGCCGCGCGCCCAATCCCTGCATTAGCGCACAAAACGACAGCGCCGCCGGCAAATGCGCCATCAATGGCCCCTCATGGGTGACCCTGCGAGGCAGCTTCGGGCAAAATCGAAACGTAGGCGGCGTATGCTCCACCCAGCGCTGCACCATCTCCGGAGACGGCACCGAGTAAAAAGTCGTATTGCCTTCTACCGTTTGCATCCGCTCGCCATACAGCCGCAAAAAATTCGTCGGCTGACTTTTTGCTGGATAAAACCGACCGACCCAATCCTTAAAGGCCCAAACCGCGCAGCCCACCCGAAAGTTCAACGGATCATCCGCTAAACCCGGTCGTTCGAGACTAGGAGCAGCCATAAATACCAAAATATATCGATGCTAGAACTCTATTTTCTCATCATGCTGTAAGAATCCAATCGCCTTACCGTATATTCCTACCGTATGTATAGTGGGGCGGCAGCTCGTCGCACGCCTTCCCAACGCTCTAATGGTCTTTCCTCGCATTCTCCCTGACTGGCAGCTGCCAGAAAGCCAAGCAACCGATGAAAACGTCTTTTGGCATCGAAAACGCTCTAGACGCCGTTTTTTAAAGGCTTCTTTGCAGGCAGGCATCGGCATTGGTAGTGCCATAGCGCTCAATAGCTGCCGCCCCAAACTTAAAGAGGATGATCGCGCCGAGTTTGAAGCAACCCTCGGTCGAAGGCTAATAGACTTTAGTCAAAACCCTAACTTCGCGCCTCTGCCCAATAGCCCTGTCACAGAGCAGCAATACGCCAGCCGATTCAACAACTTCTACGAATTTGGCGGCACCAAAAATATTTGGCGAAAAGCGCAAAGCCTCCCCTCAGAAGACTGGAAACTAACCGTTGGCGGCCTAGTCAATCAGCCCAAAACCTATGACGCTGATGACCTACTCAACACCTTTGAGTTAGAAGAACGCATCTATCGTTTTCGCTGCGTAGAGGCTTGGGCCATGGTTGTGCCCTGGCTCGGGTTCCCGATGAAAAAGATCATCGAAGCGGTCGAGCCCAAACCCGAAGCCAAATTCGTTCGCTTTCAATCCTACTACGACCCTGCCGTTACCCCTGGCCCTGGTGCATCGCTCTCTAGCCTGCCATGGCCCTATCAAGAAGGCCTGAGAATAGAAGAAATGGCCAACGACCTCGCCTTCTTTGCCGTTGGCATATATGGTCGCACCTTACCCAAGCAGCACGGCGCACCCATTCGCATGGTCATCCCTTGGAAATATGGCTATAAAAGTGCGAAGTCCATTGTCAAAATAGACTTCGTGACTGAGCAGCCGGCCACCTACTGGAATAGCCTCTCACCCAACGAGTATGGGTTTGAATCCAATGTCAACCCGATGGTGGCGCATCCTAGATGGTCTCAGGCCCAAGAGCGCCTGATGGGCGAAGGCAATAATTGGGATTGGAAAAAGCAGCCCACGCTGCTCTACAACGGATACGGAGAATACGTTGCAAATCTATATGGCTGATGGTGGCTGACGGTTCACATGCGCTAGCGTATGAAAATAATTGGAACTGGCACCTCAGCCCATGCATGAGCACATCGCTACGCCACACTATCCCGCCGTTGTTTGGGCCTTCACCTATCGGGATATGAAGATAGAAATTACGACCTGCCAACACCAAGGGCAGCAAATTTATTCTGCTTGGGTGACCTACGCCACAGGGAGTGCCGTTGCGGTGCCGCGTGCAGATAGCCGGGAATATGCGATCGCACAAGCCAAAAAGTGGATTCAAACACACTTCACCTGGCCAACCAAACCCTAATCACAGTTACCCTAGTCATCCGTCCTGGGCTTCAATCACACACTCTGATTGATACGTCCCCGTAATTCCATGCAAATACTCAGATAAAGACTTTACACACAGGGAATACTGAGTACATGTACAGAGGCAAATAAAACCGGCCAGCTTGCGTCTATTTACTTAGGTAACTTAAGTTTTCAACTCGCTTAAGTTCTCAACGAGAGACCGCAAAGCAAACGCTTTTTTAACCGCATCTGCATTACATCAGCTTTTTCTCTCCGTCGCCCGGAAGGTATCTCGCCCAGGGTCTCTCATCAAGCTCTTATGCCAGCTGTGCAGGCACAAGGGTCAGCTTCTGCCTGCGCTTTAAACGCCGTCTCAACATCTTCTCAACACATCTCACTGACAACCCATGACAATAGGCAGCCAATCAAAACCTAATAATCTCTTACAAAAAATAGGCACGATACTCACCGGGCCAGCTGAAACAGTCTCTAGTCCACCAGCAGTACTCTCACGGCGCGCTCAACCAGACGCGATTAACGTAGAAATCATGCCGCCCTTTGCTGTGCTTACTAGCTTTGAAGACTATGCGGCCGACGGTGAAGAGCCCGCTGATCTTGCACTTTTAGACCTGATTCCAGCTGAGCTAGCTGAACTAAACCTGCCCTATGGCCAGAGCAATGCAGGTCAAACAGACGCCTCCGAACAGGCCTTTGGACTTTGCCTAGATCGCCCGCTCACAGAAGCAGAAAAAATTGCCGCAGAAATGGCAGACTTCACTCCCGTCGGTTTATCTAGCCTCAATATTCCATTCCAACAACTCGCACCGGCCACAGCAGACAGCATCAAAATTGAGCACAGCACTGCCTCACAGGATTTAGCCTCTAGCACGGCACTTTCACAAACACGTGACCAACCATTCGCTGCCACCATTCGGATTCCGACTCAATACCTCGACCAGCTAAACAGTATTGTCACCGAGCTGAACGACCAGCAAACCCGACAGGCCAGACACAACGAACAGCTTGGCGTACTCATCAAGCAACTGCTCAGCCGCGTCACACATCAACAAAAACAACTCAACGCACTGGGACTAGACACTCAAAACGATCTTCAGACACTGATTCAAACCTGCCTCTCCACCACAGACGGCATAGACGATAGCCTGGCGGCATAGACAAAATCCTAAAGCTATCAATTGGACGATTAGATGATCGCCTATTAAAAGCAAAAAGCAGGTCTCTCTGGCAGAGAGACCTGCTTTTTTGTTTTCTATCGCTCAGTTCTATTGCTCAATAAAAGCTATGAAACGCCAACAGTTTCACGCTCTGCGACAGCTGCTTTGAGCGCATCAACCCTATCTGTCTTCTCCCAAGGGAGATCCAAATCATCTCGCCCAAAGTGACCATAGGCCGCAACGTCTTGATAAAAACGGCCACCACGCTCACCGGGCAAAGCGTTTAAGTTAAACGTCTCAATAATGCCCGCAGGCCGCAGCTCAAACTGAGTCTGGATGAGTTCCATTAGCTTGTCGTCAGAGACTTTGCCTGTGCCAAAGGTTTCTACAAAGACGCTAGTAGGCCGGGCCACACCGATGGCATAGCTCAGCTGCACCTCACACTTTTCCGCTAGGCCAGCGGCCACAATATTTTTGGCAACATGCCGACAAGCATAGGCTGCGCTGCGGTCTACCTTTGTAGGGTCTTTCCCAGAAAAGGCACCGCCACCATGACGAGAATAACCACCATAGGTATCGACAATAATTTTGCGCCCGGTTAGGCCGGAGTCACCCTGGGGGCCACCAATGACAAACTTGCCCGTGGGGTTAACCAAAAAGCGAGTGTTTTCGGTGGGCTGAATCTCTAAACCGGCAAAAGAAGGTAGAACAACGGTTTTCCATAGGTCTTCTTTAATCTTGGCCTGTACAGCGTCATTGTCGCTCAGCTCACCAATCGTCTCTGTGTGCTGGGTCGAGACTAAGATTGTGTCGATACCGACTGGGCGACCATCTTCATATTCCACCGTAACCTGAGTCTTACCGTCTGGGCCTAGGTATGCTAGCTGTCCACTCTTTCGTACAGCGGCTAGCTCACGGGAAATGCGATGGGCCAAGCTAATGGGCAACGGCATCAGCTCGGGGGTTTCATTGCAGGCAAAGCCAAACATAATGCCCTGATCGCCAGCACCGATGGCATCCCAGCGTTCATCACTGGTTTGCTCGCGGGTTTCCTGGGCCTGATCTACGCCTTGGGCAATGTCTGCGGACTGCTCGTCCAATGCGATCAATACAGAGCAGCTATCGGCAGAAAATCCATTGTTTTTTGGGTTTGTGTAGCCAATTTCAGCAATTTTTTGGCGCACAACTTTGACAAAATTAGCCGTCGCAGAGGAAGAAATCTCACCTGTAACCACAACTAGACCAGTGTTGACAACGACTTCAGCAGCGACCCGGCTGCTGGGGTCTAGCGCCAGTACGGTGTCTAAAATAGTGTCCGAAATTTGATCACAAATTTTGTCTGGATGTCCTTCTGTGACCGACTCTGATGTGAATAGATAGCGACGAGACAATAGCTAGCCCTCCTGAGTGTCTATTTGTAAAAACTAGGGTGGTCGCCCCGTCAAGCCGCCGTGCAGCCTACCAGGATTCCACAGAGAATTTAATACCTACAAGTTCAATACTCATAACAAAATACCTCGTTATGAGTATTTCCTAGGCCGTCACGATGACCAATCTAAAGGGCTCATGGTTTTCTACGCGAAAACTTCAACCTGGTCTAAGTGACTGATGGGCGCGATCGCACACTCCGCGCCCTCAACATCAATAGTAGGCGACGTTGACCAGCCCCCCATCATTGCAACAAAACCGGCTGCGCCCTGCTCAGCCACACCCAAATCACTCGCTGAATCGCCAATGACTAAGACAGACTGAGGGGCAACTGGCTGTTCACCACCCACCTCGCAACAGGCAAACTGCAAAAACTCAGGATGCGTCTTCGGCATATGCCCATCACCTGCACCCCAAACCCAATCGATTCTGCTCAGCTCATGGTGAGTAATGAAAGCCTCTACCTCACGATGCAAGTCAGCCGACACAATACCAACCTTCAATTGCAAATCTTTAAGGCGCGCGATAAGTGCCGCCGCACCAGCTATCAAAGGCGTTTTTTTGGTCTTGGGTGCGAGCGATCGCTCGGCCTCACAAAACGCGGCTTTGGCTGCCGTCAGCGCAGCTATCCAAGGCCAACCGTCTGCGGCTAAGCAGGCAGCGGCAGCCACCTCATTTTCCTGTCGGCTCCCAACAGCTAAAAGGCCCGCTGGGTCTAACTTTCCATCAACCAAACCAAAGGCAGACAGCAGAAAAGCACCGTTATCCAATAGCGGCCCATTAGACCGATCACACAGCTTGTGAACGCGGTCGTACCCAAGCTGCTGCAGATAGCCTTCAACATCGGCCAGCGTGCCATCCTTATCAAACAGCACTGCCTCAATCGAAGGAAATGTGTGCCCTCCACAGCGAATGGTTGCCATAGTCTTCAGTTGTGTTTTCAACGTCTAACAAAAAGGGAAAGGCCCGCTAAGACCTTTCCCTTTTTGCAGTTATTTTTACCTTACTACTTGCCTCACTTTGTCCTCTGCTTTGCGCTTTCCTTTACTAGGACGTAGCACTAGGACACAGTAAACGTAAGCGCTTGCTCTGATGCCTACTCTGAGGCTTACTCGTCGGACGCGCTGGCGCTCTCATCAACAACGTAGTCATCGTCTGTGCTAGCTTCACCAGCTTCACCCAACGCTTTTTGACGTAGCTGCTCCCGGTAGCGCTCAGCCATCTCCTCTGCTTTTTCGTAGACTAGCTCAGGGTTTTTCACCATGTCGCCAGGCTCTGGCTCAAGCTGCTTTGTCGATAGCGAAATGCGACCGCGCTCAGCATCCAAGTCAATAATCATCACCTTGATTTCATCGTTCACATTGAGCACAGAGTTTGGCGTGTCGATGTGATCGTGGGAAATTTCAGAAATGTGCAGCAGACCACTGACGCCGCCGATATCGATAAAGGCACCGTAGGGCTTGAGGCCGCGAACTGTACCAATGACGACTTCGCTCACCTGTAGGCCGTTCATCTTACGCTCAACTAGCGCACGACGATGACTGAGTACTAGACGATTACGCTCTTCGTCCACTTCTAAAAACTTCAGCGGCAGCTCTTCACCGACCAAATCTTCCTTTGGCTTGCGAGTGCTGATATGCGAACCCGGAATGAAGCCTCGTAGGCCTTCAATGCGTACTAGCGCACCACCACGGTTAGTTGCGAATACGATGGAGCGTACAGTGGCGTCTTCTTGCTGGAGCTGACGGACGCGCTCCCAAGCACGCATGTATTCGATACGACGAATAGACAGCGTTAGCTGACCATCTTCGTTGTCGTCAGTCAGAATAAAAAATTCTCTAGTCTCGTTGGACTGCAGAACCTCTTCAGCACCTTCTACCCGGTTGATAGACATCTCCTGAATGGGGAGATACGCAGCTGTCTTAGCGCCAATATCGATTAGTGCACCCCGTGGCTCAATGCTAAACACCGTTCCAGGAACGATATCGCCGGGGTTGAAATTGTAATCATACTGGTCTAAAAGTGCCGCAAAGTCGTCATGTGTAAAACCAATGTCAGTGGTTTGAGTGTCCGGGTTGGCCATACTAGATGTTTCCTACAGTTATTCTCCGATTACGAGTGAACACCTCGCGAGCACACAGGCGCGCGCACCGCTTTTTACAAATTTACGAGGCAGATTTGCCTAGGCAAACCCACTAAACGCCTTACTAAATTTTCAGTTGGGAAAAGCTTGAGTTAGCTTTGAGGTTCCTGTCACAAGAACAACCATCATAGAGCAATTTGCACACAAAAGTCACCGCTTAACCGAAGCGATTTACCGAACAAAACGCCGGGCAACTATTTAAGGTAGGAAATTAAGGGAAGGAATTAAGATAGGAGAAAAATACTCGAAATGGCTTCTTTTTCTATCGATACAGCTATATCAGGCTTTCAGAAGCAAATTACTTGGCTACTTGGTCACGTAGCTCTGCCTATCTTGCTACTTAGCAGACGCTAGCTGCTCACGGGGCAGCGATTCTACAGGAGGGTGCACGGCAGATGCTTGAGGATCCCCATTGGCCATCGGACTACTGCCAGTATCATTTCCACTATCTTTTAGCTGACTGAGGGCTTCGGTAAAGTCTCGAATGCCCTGGAATTGGCGGTATACGGAAGCAAAGCGTACGTAGGCGACTTCGTTTATTTTTTGCAGATGGCTAAGAACGCGCTCGCCAATATCTTCGCTGCTGATTTCTCGGACGGCTTGTTGCTGCAGGGCTGCTTCGATTTCATCGACGAGCACTTCCATTTGGTGCGCACTGACGCCGGTTTTTTCGCAGGCGGTCACGATGCCGCGCAGCAGCTTGGAGCGATCAAAAGATTCGCGATCGCCCCCTCGCTTGACCACCACAATTGGCACATATTCAATCCGCTCATACGTGGTAAATCTGCGACCACATTCCAGGCACTCACGCCGACGGCGAATGCTGCGATCGCTCTCCGCCGAGCGCGATTCTAAAACGCGATTATTGGGATGTTGGCAAAATGGGCACTGCATACAACCTAGCCCTCCCAAGGGCTGATTCGACGGGTTAGCTCAAGGATTCCCCTATGGCAACGTTACGACAAAATGACAACGTAGAAAAACTTCAAAGAGTAAGAAGAGGCTAAAAACAAAAGCTAGAGCGTCGATAGCTACCGTAGCAACTACAAAACTCTAGCTTAGAAATGCACTTGCAAACCTTTGACTACTCTATGGGGAAAATCTTTTGATTGATTCCTTCAAGAAAATTTGTCGCAGTTCGCAAGGTCTCATTAGGTCAAAGGCCTTTAGTTAAACAGTCCGTTGACTAATCCTTGGTGATTTTTGGGGGTTCGCGAAATGCGATCGCAAAAAACAAAGTACCAATGATAAGCGCGAAAATCAAAATGTAAGCAACAGCTTCCATAACTCAATTCTTGAATGAACGATAGGTTTCTTGAGCCTAACAGATCCAGATTTTTTCTTCTGCTCTGCCTTATTAGCTCATCTCTACTCGACAAAAAGATGAAGCAGCTAGCTGCAAGTCACGCTCACAGCCAGCTAGCATCATGCTACTTAGAGGCCTTAGTCGATAGGTCACCCACCTTCTGGTAGAAGCCCCACTCAACCTGCTGAGGAGAGAGATCGGGGTCAACGCCTGCAAATACATCTCTAAAGAGCGTACGAGAGCCGTGCCAGATGTGGCCAAAGAAGAACAGCAGTGCAAAGACCGCATGTCCATAGGTGAACCAGCCACGAGGACTAGAACGGAATACACCATCAGAATCCATCGTCTTACGATCAAACTCAAACGGTTCGCCTAGCTGGGCTTTGCGCGCATAGCGCTTCACCGCAGCCGGGTCATCAATATGCTGACCATCTAGCTCACCGCCGTAGAAATCGACAACGACGCCAGTCTGCTCAAAGCTGTACTTGGACTCAGCACGACGGAACGGAATGTCGGCGCGCAGTACGTTATCTCTATCGACCAGCACAACAGGGAAGGTCTCAAAGAAGTTAGGCAAACGACGGACATTTAGCTCACGGCCATCACCATCATGAAACACGGGGTGACCCAGCCAAGCTGTGGCAATACCGTCGCCAGAATCCATAGGACCTACGCGGAAAAGGCCACCCTTTGCAGGGCTATTGCCTACGTAGTCGTAGAAAGCAAGCTTCTCAGGAATGGCGCTGTAAGCGACTTCCTCAGAATCACCAGCAGAAATGGAACGCTGAACGCGGCGCTCAATTTCTTCGGCAAAGTAACTGCTATCCCACTGGTAGCGAGTCGGACCAAAGAGCTCGATAGGTGTGGTTGCAGAGCCGTACCACATAGTGCCAGCCACAATAAACGCTGCAAAAAATACAGCCGCAATAGAGCTGGACAACACTGTCTCGATATTACCCATACGCAGCGCCTTGTACAGACGCTGAGGTGGCCTAACCGTGAGGTGAAACAGACCAGCCACAATACCGACAATACCAGCCGCAATGTGGTGAGCCACAATGCCGCCCGCATTGAACGGGTTAAAGCCAGCCGGACCCCATTCAGGGGCAACGCCCTGAACATGACCGGTCAGTCCATACGGGTCGGAAACCCAAATACCGGGCCCCCAAAGACCAGTGCAGTGGAAGGCACCAAAGCCAAAACACAATAAACCAGATAAAAACAGGTGAATACCGAACATCTTGGGCAAGTCCAAAGCGGGCTCGCCAGTTCGAGGATCACGGAACAGCTCTAGGTCCCAATAGACCCAGTGCCAAACGGCTGCCAGAAATAGCAGACCAGACAATACGATGTGAGCGAGTGCCACACCTTCAAATGACCAAAAGCCAGGGCTGACGCCTGTTGCGCCAGTCACATCCCAACCACCCCAAGACCCGGTCACACCGAGGCGAGTCATAAAGGGAAGCACGAACATGCCCTGCCGCCACATGGGGTTGAGCACAGGATCACTTGGATCAAAAGTAGATAGCTCGAACAGTGCCATGGAACCAGCCCAGCCTGCTACAAGCGCCGTATGCATTAGATGCACAGAAATCAGTCGGCCTGGGTCGTTCAGGACAACGGTATGAACTCGGTACCAAGGTAGACCCATTGATTACGCTCCTCCTTGTTTTGCTAAATATTGCCGTTCGCTTACTCTCATGTTGAGATTAGTAAAGCGAAAAGCCTCGTCAATAAAAATTTGATGCCCTGTCAAAAGACTTCAGATACTTCTAAGGCTACCAGATTGAGACCCTCCAAAAACCTACAAACAGTGATATTCGGGAATGTTTTACCCATTTTCCAGAGAGAAAAGAAGTTTAAAAACAAGGAAATTACATCTGCTCAGGTAGGTTTGCTCACAAAAATGTAAAAATGAAGGTGTATAAAGAAGTGTAACTATCCCTCAATCTTTAGGGCAAGTTACGCATCCTTTGAAGCGGCAGTCGAGCTGCCAAAAACAGGTAGAATACAGGTCATGGTCAGTATTAAGTTTGTTAAAGAAAATAAGGAAATCGACGCTGCCTACGGCGCGAACCTGAGATTCAAAGCTCAGGAAAACAATATTGATATCTATACCTTCATGGGCAAACTCACTCAGTGCGGTGGCTATGGCCAATGTGGTACCTGTGTGGTGGACATTGTTGAAGGCACACAAAACGTGTCGCCCCGCAACGCCGTAGAAAATCGAATGCTCAAGAAGCGTCCTTCTAGCTGCCGATTGGCCTGCCAAACGACGGTAAATGGTTCTATCAGCGTAGTGACTAAGCCAGACAAAAAAGAGAGCTTGAAAAAGCTGCAGGCAGAAGTGGCGGCTCGTGAAGCAGCCGAAAAAGCTGCCGCGCTCGACACCTCTGATGACTCGCCTACAGGTGAACCAGCCTCAACAGCAGTAGAATAGAGGCCAGTAAAACAAAGGCCAGTAAGCAAAGGCCTATAAAGCAAGAGCCAGTAAAGCAAAGATCATCAGATCACTCACCTCGGGTCACAGGTATTACTGACAAGATATTGGCAATCCGTCATCGACCAGCTTTGGTATTACAGCGGATACATCACGTGGGACATACGCTTTAACTTCTCTGCATTAGATTAGAACTCTGAAATGATATGCTGAAGGCCATAGCTGAATAATTACTTAGGAGTAGGTAGGGTCTCATGGAAACTAACAAGCTTGGCTTTGTTGCCAGCGTTCTGTTCGTCTTTGTTCCAACGGTGTTTTTGTTGATTCTGTACATCCAAACTGCTAGCAAAAACACAGGTACGTAAGCAGCGTAGGATTAAACCCACTCTTTCTGAAGCGGCCTTTGAAGCATAGCTTTGAAGAACAGCTTTGAAAAATAGCTTTGAAGCATAGCCAAGTGAAGCATATCAAACCCTCGTCGTGCCCCATCCATATTTAGGGCACGACGAGGGTTTGCTGTAACTGTCTCCTGTCGGTGTGTTGGCTACTCGTTCATGTTCTTGTAGGTAGCAACTGCTGACGGTGAAATACGATTTAGGTAGCGGAAAATCCAGTATTTGAAGACGGTATCGAGAATAACGGGGAAGGTCGCAATAAAGAGAAAGATAAAATTTCGATTGGCGGGTAATCCTAAGTGATCTGCCATGCCCTCTAGCAGAATTTCCCAACCGTGGGGTGAATGAAAGCCGACAAAGGTATCTGTAAATAGAATGATAATGAAGGCTTTGGCACTGTCGCTGAGACCATAGACAATTTCGTCGATAAAAGCTTTTAGGATAGCGACTTGCTCTTTACAGGCTGTTAGTAATAGAGCAAAGCTGAGCACGGCAATGACATCAGCAAAGACGTTTTCTAGGGCGTCGGCGCTGCGCTGCCGATAGTCTTCTTCAATTTTGAAGGCTTTTTGACGAACGCGGTTTTCAATTTCGGCTTCGCTCAACTCGGGCACTTTGCCAATCAGGACTTCAAAGCGAAAGCGTTCTTCGTATCGCTGTAGCTCGTGGAGGGCATCTTCCTCCATTTCTACATTTAAGAAAACCTCTGCCTGTGTGGTGTCGCGAGCATATTCGACGAGGGGCGCTACTACAAAGTTTTTGCTGAGATACTGGGCCAATAAAGGAACGATGATCAGCTGTAAGACAAAGGTGATGGCAACGGTCGTTTGCGTTTTTGAGCTGCGAAAATTTCGCACCACTTCGACTTCGGCATCTGGATCGAGATCTTGCTTAATGCGATCTACTGTCCGCAAAATGGAGCGCGGGAGAACACCGCTTCGACTGCTAAGTGCCTGATTGGGATTGTCTTCTCCTGGAAGGTTGGAGGCATTGTTAGAGGGCAGCGCAGACAGGGCGCCAGACTGACCAGACTGAAGCGGATTTGATGAGTTGAGGCTAAAGGTAGACGCGGGGCGATAGCGATCTAGGACAGCATCGATTAGCTGTAGCTTGCTAAAGAAAATAGCTGGGCCATTGAGCTGATCGAGCGGCGCGTCGGCAGGCAACGGGGTGTCTATTTGACCGCCTAGGCGTGCCACTGGCAGGGAGTTGCTGCTGGCTTTGAACTCTGCCATCCGGCGCTTGATTATGGAGAGATATTTGCGCCGGTCTTTGTTGAGTAGGCGTTGTGCACTGCGGCTATAGCTGCCGTAGTTTTCGTCAATGGGGTTGCCATCGAAGTAGTTATCTTCGATTTGGCAAATTTTGAGGGCGGCTTCATAGGCTTGATCTAGCGCTCGCTCTGGCGTTTTGGAAAACCACTGGCGAACCCTGTCGAATAGCCCAAATCGCTGCGGAGAATTTGTCATAGCTTACTTAGTAAAGCTGCAACCTATAGAAAGAGCAATTCTATAGTAAGCGAGTAGCACAAACTTAAGACGTGGGCGGCATTAACTGATTGGCTAGAGAGTCTACGTCGGACTGCAGGCGGCGCACTTGCTCACCGAGTTCGCAAAAGGCTGCTGACTCAGCTGACTCATCTACTGACTGACGCAGTAAATGAGTCGCGCTGGATGGGGCAGAAAGATCAGAGACCGCAGTCAACGGATGGGGTAGATTAATCAGCTCGCTCACTTTACGCTGTAGTCTCTGTGCATCTGCGATCGCATCTCGAATCTCAGCCATCCAGTTTTCCAGGGAACCTTTATCTAAGGATCTAAAAGAAGTAACCGCTCTCTCGTCATCTGCGCTGGTCACTAAAGCCATACAGCTCATCCAGACCTGAGACAGCCACGTTATGAGACGGTTTGCGGTTTGCGACATAAGGGCTTGAGCGTTTTTTATAAGAAGATAAGTCATGGAAAGGGATGTGGGCGCGGCGATGGCTGAGCAGTGGGCAAAGTAGCGGTAGCGAGTGTCTACCAAGAGGCTGATGTCTGAATTATCAGTAGATCTAGGGCACTTTGCAGAAGAGACGGCAAACTTTTAAGTCACCATCTCTGTGTATTTCCTTGGTTGTATTAATTTTCCCTAGGGCGAAAGAGCGGTAACTTAAGCTAATTTTTGTCACTAATTTTCATGGCTAATGCGGTTGAAGTTTGGAAAATTCCACTGACGGTCTCTGAGGAGCTCTTGGAAACGTATGTGAATTGTCTATCGGTGGATGAGCGATCGCGTGCCGACCGCTTTCGCTTTCCAGATGACCGCCGAAAATTCATTGTTGCCAGGGGAACCCTCAGATACCTTCTAAGTGAGCAATTTGACCAGCCGCCTGCTGCCATTGAGTTTTGCTACGGCGAGTACGGAAAGCCAAGCGTCAACCCAGCCTCCCAAGCAGAGACGGCACAATCTAGATCTGGCAGCTGCAACTTTCACTTCAATATTTCGCACTCTGGTGAGCTGGCACTTTGCGCATTTGGGCATCGTCGCCGCGTGGGCATAGACCTCGAAAAGCTTAAAGACATTCAGCGATTGGACGGCATGATGGAACGCTGCCTGTCTACTCACGAGCGATATGAGGTAGCCGCTGCCTCTAATTCCCTACAGGCGTTTTTACAAAGGTGGACATGTAAAGAAGCCTATTTGAAAGCTATTGGTACGGGCTTAGTTCAACCGATGACCACAGTAGAAGTCGCCCTCAATCCACCAAGGCTAATATCTGTGCCCAATGACCGTGAACTCGACTGGCAGCTACATCTGATTGAAGTCCCCAGTGATTATGTCAGTGCACTGGTGGTAGAGGGCAAGGCTGAAATCAAGCTGAGTCGGTGGCAGCACTCGCTCGGTCATTTGAGTTCAAGGCCTTGAGAGTGGGCTAAGCCAAAACATTAGTCAATCAAAATATTAGTTAATCAAAATATTAGTCAACCGAAATATTAGTCATCCAAAATATTAGTCAACCGAAATAACAGACTTGACTGCACGCTGAATTGGCACATTATCCGCATCGGAGCGCCCAAAGTAGGTGTCTTCAAGGAATTGAAGCGAGGAAGAACTGCCACCATCTAAATTCAGCAGCTGCGTGAGGCCCAAAGAATCGCCAAAGTCAGCTAGCGCGGTCAGGGTCAGCCCTGCAGAGTCTGCATTTTTTTCGACCATGAGTAGGTACACAAGGCCATTTTCATCTATGCCAACAGCGCTGCGGGCATTGGGCTGCATACCGCCAATGGCATCACGGACAAGTTCGCCATTTTCGTAGTCTGTGAACGCTTCGACGTCTGAGGTGTCTACGGGCAAAAGCTGCGGGCCTGCACCGACGGCGTGCTCTACTTGGCAGTCGATAGGCAAAGGCGCATCGTGAAAAACAATGTCGTAGCGAGTCATAGCGTCAGGGCCACAGCGATAAACCCGAAATTCTGAGCGATTGAGAATTTGGGGGAGATATTGCTGCAAGCTTGGATTATCGACGAGGCGCTCATTGTCGGCAGGGTCGCCAGCGACTTGGCCTGAAACGGTGATATGAGAGGTTGTCTTGCCGTTTTGCGGATCGAAAAAGCCTGCGTTGAGACGGACAAGCCCCACCTCATCAGCCGTAAAATTGGAAAGTGGTGCTAGATCATCAGCAACGGCGACGAACACCGTAGCATCTGGAGCGATTTGCACAACGTGAACCTTTGCACCAAAAACGTCATGGGTAGCGTATTGAGCTAGCGCCACACCCGAGTTTTCTTTGATTGTTCGTACCACAGACACCTCTGATGGCGTCGAAACAGATGCTTTTGTAGCCGTTGAGAGGGACGAATTTGTATCGGCAAACGCCGAGAATACTGTGCCAGCCAGCTTTGCCAAGACAACACATCCTGCACTTAATAGCGCGAACCCTAACAAGAGTCGCTTAAGATATCGCTTATTTTTAGTCATCTTCGGAAATTACATAGGCCAATATGTGTAGCTCAGATTAAGTGTCCACAAAGGTCGTAGATACCGAGGGCTCAGTTATTGCCACTTTCTTGGGCGGTATTGTACGTTTCAGTTAGGACATTTCTCGTTCATTTCATTCATCTTTTCAGTGGCATCTCATTCCTATGGTATTAGGCATTGATTCAGCGCCAACTCCAAATCCAACCCCGGAGCCGACCTCAAATCCAACCCCGGAGCCAACATTCGCTCCCACTGTCTCGGTCATTGTGCCAATTTACAACGGCGAGCAGGATATACCCAGGCTATTGCAGGCGCTGAAGGCTCAGACCTACCCGGCTGGCAAAGCTGAGTATCTCTTGGTCGATAACGGCAGTACTGACAAAACACCGCAGCTTTTAGCGGATGCGATCGCACACTTTACAGCAGCAGGCCTCACCCTCAGAGTACTCAACGAAACAGACATTCAAAGCTCCTATGCAGCTCGAAACACCGGCATCCGTGCAGCCAATGGAGATTTTTTGGCCTTTACCGATGCAGACTGTATACCCAGTGCTGACTGGCTAAGGGCACTGATACAACCCTTTATCGATCCCCAAATTGGTTTGGTCGCGGGCGACATTCAGGCACTGCCAGGCAATAGCCTGCTAGAAAAATATGCTGAGTATAAGGAAACTTTGAGCCAGAAACACACCCTGGCGCATCCTTTTTGCCCCTACGGACAAACGGCAAATTTGGGCATTCGGGTAAGCGCGATCGCCCAGACCGGCCTCTTCCGTCCCTATCTCACCACAGGCGGCGATGCGGATATGTGCTGGCGCATTATAAAAGAAGGGAAAGGGCCCACAGGCGACCAATGGCAGATCAAAAGCGCCCCTGACGCCATCATCCAACACAGACATCGACAAACAACTAAAGAGCTTTATAGCCAGTGGTATCGCTACGGCAAGTCAAATCGATATCTCCATGAGCTGCATGGGGTCGCCCTGACGCGTAGCGTCAATAAAAAAGAACAGCGGCGAACACTGTTAAAGTGGCTACTCAAAGATTTACCCAACGCTGCCGTCATTATGCTTTTCCAAAGGCGAATTGCCATTGATAAGCTCATTGGGCCAGTAGCTGATGTGTATTGCAATCGCGCCCGCGATAAGGGTCAAAAAGAATCGACGCTTCCCGAAACCGCCAGGCAAAAAGCACCCTACCCGGCGACGCCCTCCACGGTCTCTCCGCAGTAACCATTGACCATAAAGCAATTGACCATAGAGCAATTGACCATAAAGCCACGCCAGAATCAGCCACACAAGAATCAGCTACTCAAGAATATAGACGAGCCACCCAAGACATATGAACATTTTGATGCTCTCAGCGACGTTCCCCTACCCACCAACGGGTGGAACGCCCGTGCGCACCTTTAATTTCCTTAAGTATCTAAAGGAGCAGGGCCACACTATCAGTCTGGGGACCCTACGGACAGGCGGCGTCAGCGATGCAGACATCGCGAACCTCAAAGAGTGGGTAGACGATCTGGGCGTTTTTCCTCGCGGTGGCAATGCACAGGCAGGTAACACTGTTGTTAAAGCCTTGGGCAAGGCGCAACGGCTGGCTGATTTTGCAATTAATGGAACACCGCCGAGTGTCCGAGACACCCACTCAGAAGCATTGCAAACCTGGGTGACGGAAAGAATCACCAGCGGCAAGTTTGACGCACTCACCTGTGAGCACAGCGTCAACGAAGTGTATGTACCTGACGATGTTCAGCGCCATATTCCAGTCGTCGTGGTCAATATTCATAGCTCCGTATACGGCAGCTGTGCCCACCAGCTAGACGCAGGAATTGCAGAAAAGCCTCTGCGCGATCGCCTGAATTTGCCCTTACTCAAGCGCTACGAACAGCGCTACTGCCAAAAGTTTTCTGACCTGGTGGTAACAACCACTGATGATGAGGATCAAATGCATGAACTCAGCGGCAAAGACGCCATTCACGTCATTCCCAACGGCGTTGACTTAGAGGCCTTCCCCATGCGCAATGAGGATCCGGGTGGCCATAGCTTAGTCTTTAACGGTGCGATGGACATTTTGGCGAATATAGACGCCGCAACCTTTCTGGCCAAGGACATTTTGCCACGGGTGCAGCAAACCTATCCAGATGCGACGCTGTATCTGGTAGGTACGAGACCGACGGCGGCGGTTGAGGCACTGGGTGACCTGCCAAATGTGACAGTGACAGGGCGAGTGCCAGAAATGAGGCCCTATCTTCACGGGTCAACCGTCTGCGTGATTCCGATGCGTACAGGCTACGGCATTAAAAATAAGACAATTGAGGCGATGGCAGCAGGTGTGCCAGTAGTAGCCAGTGATCGCGGGCTAGAGGGGCTAGCCGTCGATGGTGACAGCACGCCTTTACGAGCGCTAAGGGCGAATACGCCAGATGAGTATGCCGCTGAGATTGGGCGACTTTTTGAATCCCCGGAGCTGCGTCAAACGCTTTCACAAAATGGGCGGGCGTTGATTGAGCAGGTGTATACGTGGGCGATCGCAGGGCAGCAATACGAGCAGGTTCTCAAGGCAGCGACGGTCACAGTATCTGCTGCACACAGTTAAGTCTGAGCGATCCTAAACTGGGCGATCCTAAACTGGGCGATCCTAAACTGAGCGATTCTAGATATTGACCTTTAGGTACTGATTATTCGTCGTAGGGAAGCGGTAGGTTCGAAAAGAGCACGCAACCTATCTTATGAATAAATTTAGAATTTATTGGCTGGCCTACGCTCTATCAGCAGCTTTATTACTGAGCCTGTCTGCTGCTGTTTTACTAGGGCAGGTATTTCCATTAGATACTGCCATTTTGCAGGCAGTGCATCAGCTGAGCAATCGACCGTTGGATTACGTCATGCTGGTGGTCACTCGCACAGTCAATCCACATTTCACGGTTCCGGTCGTTTTCGTAGTGTTTTCGATACTCTGGCTCAAGCGATACCGACTAGAAGCGTACGTCTTTGCGCTGAACTGCTTGGGAGGTGTAGTGCTGAGCAACGGACTTAAAGCCTTTTTTGGAAAAGCTAGACCTGCCTTTTGGGAATCGTCGGTGATAGAAACAACATATAGCTATCCCAGTGGTCATGCGCTGGGGTCTGTGGTGCTGTACGGATTTTTGGCATATTTGGTGGGTGCGCGATGGCCGCAGCATCGAGTCTGGGGGTATGGAAGTGCGATCGCACTGTGCCTGGCCATTGGCTTCAGCCGTCTGTACTTAGGCGTCCATTGGCCAACTGACCTCATTGGTGGGTATCTAATTGGCCTTTTATGGACGAGCAGCTGCCTTTTTTTGCTCAAACATTTGCTCAAACAAAAGAGGCTCCGCAAAAGCGAAGCCTCTTAAATCAAAACGGTTAAGATTAAAGCGATTGAAATTAAATCAATCGAGAATTAAAGCAACTGAACTACAGTTAGCCGAGCCTCACCGAGCAGCTAGTAAGCATCCTGCAACTCATAAAAATCAGGTGAGATGTAATCCTTACGCAGGGGCCAACCCTCCCAATCTTCTGGCATGAGTAGTCGCTTCAGGTTTGGATGTCCTTCGTAAACAATGCCGTACATGTCATAGCATTCACGCTCCTGCCAGTCGGCTGCTTTCCAAATCCAGTAGACCGATGGCAGCTTAGGATTTTCTCTGGGCAAGAAGCATTTGATACGCACCTCGGCAGGGGCATCGGCATCGTCGCTGAGCTTCGTTAGATCGTACACGCTCACTAGCTCTTTACCAGGGCCAGCATCGTAAGCGCTTTGGCAGCGCAGATAGTTAAACCCGTAGGCATAGAGTGCGGTCGCAAAAGGCAATAAGAACTGAGGATCAACCTTCAGAACCTCGACGCCTGAGTGGTCGCGCTCCATGATCTCGTGGCCAAAGCCCTGCTCAGTCAGCCAAGCAGACACTTCGCCAGCTTCTACAATGGCTGCGGACTCTTCCGCTTCAGCATTTGCTGCTTTTTTCTCTTCTTGGTCTGCCATGGCTTACGCGTTGCCTCCTTCGACCTGATCCTTATCAACTGCTGCTGCTTCTAGCTGGGCATCAGCCGCTGTAGACGCATCCACAGGCGCACCCATTGCAGCCATGAGCTCCTTGGGTGGCATATCGCGAGTCCCAGAGGCCAAGTATTGGCCCGTCAAAATAGGCGCTACAGTCTTTAGGCTATGCTCGCGAGTGTAGAAACGATGAGTCTCTTGAAACTCTCCGCGCTCCTGCATGGATTCGTTGGCAATCTTTTTGCGCAGCTTAATGACGGCATCAAAGATCGCCTCGGGTCTGGGTGGACAGCCAGGAATGTAGACATCGACTGGAATGATTTTGTCCACGCCGCGCAGTGCGGTTGGCGAATCAGCACTAAACATGCCGCCTGTAATCGTGCAGGCACCCATAGCCATGACGTAGGCAGGTTTTGGCATTTGCTCGTATAGCCGAACCAAGGCAGGAGCCATCTTCATGGTGACCGTACCCGCAACGATGATGAGATCGGCCTGACGGGGGCTGGCCCGAGGCGCCAGACCAAATCGGTCAAAGTCAAAGCGAGAGCCGAGCAAAGCGGCAAACTCAATGAAACAACAGGCCGTTCCATACAGTAATGGAAACAGGCTAGATAGCCTAGTCCAGTTGTAGAGATCGTCAACCGTTGTCAAAATGACGTTTTCTGACAGATCTTGAGTGATGCCTGTTTTGGCGGCGGGGTTCATAATCCGCTCACCAGGGTTGACCAATGAATCTAGGTTCATTCCTTTGGCCATGCCACCTGTTTTTGTACCTGATCCTATGACCACTCCAAAGCTCCTTTACGCCATGCGTACACTAAACCAACGACCAAAATAGCAATAAATATAAGTGCCTCTACAAAGGCAAGCAAACCCAACGTGTGAAACGCAACTGCCCAGGGATATAGAAAGACCGTTTCAACGTCAAAAATGACAAATACCAGGGCAAACATGTAGTAGCGGATGTTGAACTGAATCCAGGCACCGCCAATAGGCTCACAGCCAGATTCGTAGGTTGTGCGACTCGCTGGGCCTGCACTGGCCGGCCGCAAGAGCTTCGATGCGCTCAACGCAACCACCGGCACCAGGCTACTGATAATCAGAAAGCCTAGAAAGTATTCGTATCCACTTAAGACAAACACAGCGTACGCCTTGAACTCTTAACAAATCTTCCTCATTGTAGCGGCCTAGGTCTCTCGGTGCGATCTTTATATAGGGGGAAATAAGGACACACGGGGAAGAAATAGGAGCAGACCTGTGGGCGATCGCAACAAGGAGCACACTAATTGATGCAAGGCGAACCCTAGCGTATGCAATAATAGTTAACAATTATTTTCATATTCCTCAGGTGCCCTCTCGAATGTCCTTCGAAGCGCCAGTAATGATGGACGCCCTAGCCATGACGACCGAGCAAACTTCAAACCTTGACCCAGAGCAGTCATCGCCCGTTGTAGAAACCGTTCCGCTGGTAGAGCCAGAGAGCATCAATGCGACAGCTAGTGACGACACAGCAGAGGGTGATACAGCGGCCGAGCCCGAAGCGGAAAAGCCGCTAACCCCTGCTGAAATGGATCGCTATGAGTGCCGCTCTTGCGGCAACACGTACGAGCCTGCAAAAGGGGATAGTCGAGCCGATATTCCCGCAGGCGTTCCTTTTAGGGAGCTGCCAACTGACTGGCGATGTAGCGTCTGTGGCGCCAGTCAAACGCAGTTTAGCAACATTGGCCCGGCTGGACAGGCCTCTGGATTTAAGGAAAATCTGAGCTACGGCTTTGGCGTCAATACGCTCACACCCGGCCAAAAAAACGTGCTCATTTTTGGGGCCATGGGTGTGGCGGTCTTGTTTTTCTTGAGCCTCTATGGACTGAGATAGGGGACTGAGATAGGTGGGCTGAGATAGGGCTTGCGTTTTTCTCAGGGGCCCCTGCTTAAGGCACTTACGCCGAAAGGCTGATGGTTAGACCGATAGCCAGTGAGTGAACAAATTGTTTTTTATAGATTGATTTTTGCTGGAGATGTCATGCAAACGGTTTTAAACGCTTTTCTACTGCCCGTGCTTGCGGCGGTGAGGGGTGCTTGGAAAAAAGGAATCACCTTAGCGGTCGTTATGCTGTTTGCGACTAGCTGTAGCAGCGCCTTTTTGGCGGAAACAGAAACTAACCCTTGGGAAGTCATTGCACTCCCAACGGAGGCCGCCATCTCGGATGTGTCTTTTGCCAAGGGTGGTGACCATGGCTGGCTAGTGGGCAGCCGCACAACGCTGCTCGAATCGACCGACGCGGGAAAAACCTGGGAGCCGAGAATCCTAGAGCTCGGCGAGCAGAATTATACCTTTACCTCCATTGACTTTAACGGCGATGAAGGCTGGCTGATAGGGCAGCCCAATATTATGCTGCACACCACTGATGGCGGCACGTCCTGGTCAAACATTCCCCTAGATCCTAAGCTTCCGGGCCAGCCACTGCTGGTGACTGCTGTTGGAAAAGACTCTGCGGAGTTGGCGACTGACATTGGCGCTATTTACATTACAGAAGATGGCGGTCAGCAGTGGAAGGGTTTGGTGCAGTCGGCTGTTGGTGTTGTTCGCAACATGACGCGCAACGCAGAAGGGCGCTATGTGGCAGTCTCTTCGCGCGGTAACTTTTACTCTACTTGGCTCCCTGGCCAAGAAGCTTGGCAGCCGCACAAACGAGAGAACTCTAAGCGACTGCAAAATATGGGCTTTACCAAGGATGGCTTGCTCTGGCTGATTGCTAGAGGGGGGCAAATGCAGTTTGGCATGGAGCAGACCGAGTACGAAGAGTGGAGCGAGCCGGTTAATCCTGAGTTTGCCTCTAGCTGGGGTCTGCTGGACATTGCCTACAGAACGCCCAAAGAGCTATGGGTCACTGGTGGCAGTGGCAATCTGCTCAAGAGTGATGACGGTGGCGAGACCTGGAAAAAAGATAAGGCCGTTGAAAACGTACCTACTAACTTCTATCGCATTAAGTTTTTGGATACGGATACTGGCTACATTCTGGGTCAACGGGGCTATTTGCTGCGCTATGAGGAGGAGCCTCAAACGGCCTAGGGATAAGCGCTTAATCTGTGCTGCTAGTCTTTATTGAACGTGAGCTGGCAGCGCACATTAACCAGGGGATCGAAACCGACAATGGTTGCGGCGCAGATGCCTCTGATGACTGAAATTTTTAGGAGATTCGCGAGAGTTGCTTGTGAGGAGGCCTAAGAGTTTCGTATGATAAGTATACGTTCTGACATGCTTTAGTTAGGAGATTTAAGAAATATGGCTGGCGTTACCGGCGAAAGACCTTTTGGTGACATTGTCACTAGCATCCGCTACTGGATTATTCACAGCATCACAATTCCTGCGTTGTTCATTGCAGGCTGGCTATTTGTTTCGACAGGCCTAGCGTATGACGCTTTTGGTACGCCTCGTCCTAACGAGTACTACCCTAGCAACGAAATGGAGCTGCCCATTGTGGACAGCCGTTACAACCCTGATCGCACGCTCAACTACAACGACTAGCATCAGCAAACTATGGCCTAACTCACATCGCAGCTTTGACCAGCCCGGTTTGGCGTTAGGCACGCTTTTTTTAGATACGACCCTTTCGGAGAATTTCCATGACTAGTGGCAACCCCAACGAGCCTATTGTTTATCCCATTTTTACTGTGCGCTGGCTGTCTGTCCACGCGCTAGCTGTACCGTCTGTTTTCTTTTTGGGCGCGATCGCAGCCATGCAGTTCATCCAACGCTAGAGTCTAGCCTTAGCGCTAGCCTCTAATCTACCGGCCCCCAAAATACAGGAGACCCATCCCCATGGCAGATAGACCCACTAATCCAAATAAGCAGCCAGTTGAGCTAAACCGAACGTCTTTGTTTCTTGGCTTGCTTGTTGTATTTGTAACTGGCTTACTGTTTTCTAGCTATTTCTTCAACTAAATAGCTGCGACTGAGCTGGATAATTTTCGTCAATCGGTTGGGCTGTACCGATGCTTGAATGAGTCAAGCCAATAATCAGCCCCGTTATGTTGTGAGTAGGAGCGCGTTCCATGTTTCAAAATGGCAAAATACCCCTTTGGATTGTAGCGACCGTCGCCGGCATCGGCGTGTTGGGTGTCGTTGGCATCTTTTTCTACGGATCTTATGTGGGTACTGGGTCTGCGATGTAAACGCAAGCTATTACCCGTCTTACGAAAGAAAAGCGACTGGGTTGAACCAGTCGCTTTTCTTTCGTAATTTTTTCTTTTGGGAGTTGTTGCTCTGTTTACTGCTATGTGGGCTGCTCTGTTTACTGCTCTGTGGGCAGCAGACAGCGAATGGCTAGTTATGCCGAATGCTAGTTAGGCTTAGTCACGCTCGATGTAGAGGAAGAGGGCAGCCATCGCAACTGCGGGAAAAACCAACCCTACGGTGGGAACAAGAAGCGTAGGTAAGAAAGAAGCTGTCATAGTGATATCCTTCCGTAACAGAATGAATGAATGTGGCAATTGTCACTTTACGCTGTGACCAAGCACCTGAGGCGACCTATGGGGTCTGCCCTGCATTAAAACATTACTCTGATTTGGGTTCAAAATTATCATTTTGTATCTGAAGTTAAAGATCGCCTTAGCAGCTGCCATTCATTTGAGATTCTTAATGGATTTTTATAGCTTTGCTGAAGCTGGGATAGCGGCTAGGATCACGGACTTTCTGTAATAGGGAACAGGCCCGTACATTCCCACAGATAGAGCAACTCCCCTAACAACTTCCGGTAAAGTGTGACCACGAAGAAAGAAAAATCAGTTCTTTCATTTTATTTACAGCATTTCACTTCACTGGAGATTTTTGGATTATGGGCATTCTTGCTTGGATCGTTTTAGGTTTATTGGCTGGCGCGATCGCACGTGCTATCTATCCGGGTCGTCAGGGTCTAGGTATCCTAGGCACTATGGTACTCGGCATCATCGGCGCAGTTGTCGGTGGCTTTGTCGCTAGCATATTTGTGCCGGGCGCGGCAGCTGGCTTGACTATCCCCGGCGTTATCGTTGCAGTTTTGGGTGCGATTATCACACTCTTTGTTTACTACGCCATCACTAAGCGCACTGCATAGGCATAAACATTGCAAGCAGGTAACTGCAAATAAGTAATTGCAAGGACTGTAACTGCAAAAAGGTGGCTGCAAAAGTAGCCAGGACTTATGCATAAAGCTTTCAAGAAAAGCTCTCAAGATCAGAGCATTAATCTGCTTTATCCTGGGTCCTTTTATTCAAAGAAGACCAGCCAGACAAGATGTTTAGCTGGTCTTTTTTATATCTAGCCATACAAGACATACGCCCTATTTCAAAGAATACGTCCCAACGTTAATGGCAAAAAAACAAGCATCGCTGAACGCCTCCGTTGAGGCTGGAAACATGTCTACATCCGCGCAGGGAGCTGCGATTACAAAACAGCTCCAGCAGTACGAAACACTCAAAGAAGGCACCATTGACTTCATTTTTGATGCAGAAGGTGAACTGGCTACCGCATTTGAGAGATTTTCAGCAAAACAGCTGCTGCGCTGGTCTAATCCAAAGCTGTCTGGATTGGATCGTAATAGCCTCACGATGGATCTGTTTATCACAGAAGGAAGCGTAGCTGGAGAAAGCGTTATCCAGCACTACTTGCAAGCAAACGGCAGCAACCTAGAGCCCATTGCGCAAGATCAAATCAGCCAGTGGACAAAAGGATTCATGGGTTTGTTTGAAGTGCAGGCGACGATAGATAGTGAAAATGCCCCAAAGGAATACACCTTAAAAAATTGGCTGACGGAGAAGTCCTACAGCACCTATGCCAACACCCTACAGTCGGCAGAGATTACGAAGCGAGTTAAAAAAGGAGAGATTGTTCTTGCGTTGTTAATGCCTCTGAGCGAGCAAGCATGGACATTTTCTGGGCCCATTACTGTGTTGGGCAAGCTGGGCAAACCTAAACTGGCTGTGGCTATCGGCAACTTTAAGAAATGGTTTCCTGAGCAGCTCTATGGCAATGCGCCAGACCTCAAAGAGGCAGCATGGAAATCTGTAAAGCAGCAGTATGACGACTTTATTGAGATTTTTGGTGAGACGCCCGTGACCCTCCCAGGGCGCGAACTCAATGAAAAGCTACAGGCCTACCAGCAAGAATCTACGGCTAAGCAGCTGGCAGCAGCTGGCATAGATAGCAATCAGTCTTTGCAGGATATGGCAAAGGAGGCCGGGCTTTCAGCAGAGGAGGTCAGTGATGCGATCGCAGCTGTCGGCGAAGAAAATAAAGTTGCTCAAGCCCTGCTCAGCAGCAAACAGTCACTCAAAATGGTGATGCCTAAGGTGCAACTACCTGACGACTTGCGCCAGGCCAATGCCGTAACGGTGTTTTCACATCCCCGTTGGGGACAGACGTTTTTGGCAGATTATCAAAAGTTTGATGGGCTTTTGCAAACTGCGCAGGCTGAGCGGACTGAGGAAATTTTGAATGAATTGCAGGCCTATACGCTCAAGTATCTGGAAAATGAACAGGCGAATGCCCATGTGTGGCAGCACATCCGCACAGTGCACGGCAAAGCCATTGAGCCGCTTATCCGCACGGTTGCCAATCAGCCAAATTTTGACATTGATCAAGATTTAGCAGCGCTGCTCATGGGCTATGACAAACCGATGGAGCCAACGCTGCCGGAGAGCGCAAGCGTACCGATTCACCTACATAATTTATTCCAAGAAGCGATGAAGGCCGTTGGGAAAACAGCGGGTGAGCCTAGCAATAAGAAAAAAAAGAAGGCGAAAAAGAAATCATCTGGGTTTGGGAGCTAAAAGGATTGGAGCTAAACGCAGCGAATCACTTTTTCTGTGCTTTGTAGCGCTCTTTGAAGATTGCCTGCTGTTCTTTGTGATCGACGATTTTTGTGGGGTAGCCCGTGCCTTCTAAGGCGCGTGGGTCAATGTCACCACTGACTAGCAGCGAAGTATTGAGATGCCGAATTTCTGGCAACCATTGCCGAATGTATTCGGCATCGGGATCATATTTTTTGGCCTGACTAGCTGGATTAAAAATGCGCAGAGGCTTGGGATCCATGCCGCTAGAGGCGCTCCACTGCCAGCCGCCATTGTTAGAAGAGAGATCGCCATCGACCAGCTTTTGCATAAAGTACTTTTCGCCCCAGCGCCAGTCAATGATGAGGTCTTTGGTCAAAAAGCTGGCGACAATCATGCGGCAGCGATTGTGCATCCAGCCGGTTTCGTTGAGCTGACGCATGGCCGCATCTACGATAGGGTAGCCGGTTTTACCATCGCACCAAGCCTGAAATAAATCCTTGTCATTGTCCCAGGGAAAGTCTTTAAGCGGGTCACGGTAGGGGCCTTCTGCCAGCTCTGGGAAATGGAACATTACGGACTGATAAAATTCGCGCCAGGCAATTTCTTTTTGCCAGGTTTGAATATTGGTGTGGGTTTCTTCGCTGCGAGCACGGCTGTAGGCATCGGCAGCATATTGCCAGACGGTGCGGATGCCAAGGGTACCAAACTTGAGCGCGGCGCTTAAGGCAGAGGTGCCTGGATTCGCTGGATAGTTTCTTTGCTCATCGTATTCTGCGATAGCCCTCTGGTCATCGCAGAAGGTTTCTAATTGGGCAAGGGCAGCGGCTTCGCCGGGCTCTAGTAAAAAGCCATTTTCCCACTCGTAGCCGAGGTCTTTGGCACTGGGCAGCTCGATATTGCCAGCGTTGTTAGCGACTGCTTTTTCATGAGGGCTCAATCCAGTAACATCGGCCAGGATCGCCACAGGTTCTTGCTTTGGCTGCTGGTTCCACTTGCGCCAGAAGGGCGTATACACCTTATAAGGATCGCCGCCGCCCGTTTTGAGTGCATCGGGTGGGTGGAGCAGCTGATCCCAGTATTGGGTAGAGCGCTCAATGTCTTTTTCCTTTAGTGCATTTGCGACGTCGGTATCGCGGGCTCGGGAGTAGGGTTCTACATCTCGATTCCAATAGACGGCGACGGCCTCTAGGGCGCTGGCTAGTTTGGGGATCGCCTGAACGGGATCGCCTTTCAAGATGAGGAGCTCACTCCCCGCACTTTTGTAGCTGTCTTGCAGCTCTGCCAAGGAGCCGATCATGTAGGCGACGCGGGCCGGAGCGATGGCGTCGGTGTCAAGGATGCCAGGATCTAGGCAGAAAACGCCGATGACTTTTGAAGTGCGATCGCGCGCCGCAGACAAGCCCAAGTTATCTCGAATTCGTAAGTCCCGACGATGCCAAAACAGCACCAAATCATCTGCCATAGCTACCCAACCTAACCGTCATTTACAAAAGGTTATCGGGCCTCAGTATAGCGAGCCTTTTGAGATAGGGATAGGGACTAAAGGTTGAAAGTGCTACCAGCACTCCTAGCATTAGAGATACAACGTCAAAGGTGCGACCTAGCCATGTAAAAAGCTGCAATCGTCTTGGCATCCATCGGCACGCCGTCTAAAATCGCCTTCTCTAGCGTAGCGGCATCCATCAGCACCACTTCTAAGTCCTCGTCTTCTTCGAGCTGCGGCCCATCCGGCAGCTTCTCTAAATCTGTCGCCAAGTAGGCGTAGATAATCTCGTCAGAATAGCCCGGCGCGTTGGGAAACTGGCCCAGCGTTTTCCAGGTTGAGGCGCGGTACCCCGTCTCCTCTTCAATTTCCCTTTTGATAGTGGTGAGCGGTTCTTCACCAATTTCGACGGTACCGGCAGGAAACTCTAACAATCGGCCCTGCATGGCAAATCGATACTGACGCACCAGCACAAACTGCCCGTCTGCGGTGACGGGGACAGCCATTGAACCGCCGGGGTGGCGAATCCATTCCCAGTCGCCAATGGACTTATTGGGCAGCTCAAAGCGGGAGACTTCAAAGTTAAACTTTCTACCTTCAAAAAATAGACGGTGTTTGATTAACTTTGGCGGTTCTTGGCCGAAGGTCATGGGAGATTATTTTCCTTGTGACACGGTTTGTGACTCATACGAGGTGGATTCATGGCATGTGAGCCTTTTGACGCCGGTCATCAGCCCCTGAGCGACCAGCTGATGATGCAGCTGCTCCACGGTTTTATGCAGTGTAGGGTGCTGCCACTGAGAGGCGATATCCATCAGCGGAATGAGCACAAAAGGACGCTCGTGCAGGCGGGGATGAGGCACGCTTAGCTGTGGAAGATCGATGGTGCGATCGCCATAAAAAAGCAGATCTAAGTCTAGCGATCTGGCCCCCCAGCGCTCTTTACGAACGCGGCCAAACTGATTTTCGATAGAGAGTAACCGATACAGCAATTCCCAGGCGCTGAGGCTCGTTGTCACGGTAATGCAGGCGTTGATATAGTCGGGCTGAGGGGGGCCAACGGGGGCCGTTTTGTAGAGGTGCGATCGCGCTGTTACTGAGATTTGCGCCGAGGTATCTATTGCCTGTATTGCATCCAGCAGGATTTGCCGCGAATCGCCTAAGTTACTACCCAGTGCGATCGCGGCACCCATGGGATCAAGTGCCCCTGGAAAGTCAAACTGGCTCTCAAAAAGTTGTGACATCAAAGCTGGGCATCCCTGTGGTGGGATGCCCTCATAAAAAGCGCTTGCCAAAGAAATGCTAGCCGAAAAGGCCTGGCCTCGAAAGGCGCTAGCCTAAGCGCTCAATTAAGCGCTCAATGCACCGCGCACTCGGCTGACCAACTGGTCTGCAGTTAACACGCCTTCGATGCGATCTACAGCCTGGCCCTCGTTAAAGAGCACGAGGGTTGGCAGCGCGTGAATTTGATGCTGGGAGGCGATTTCGGGATAACGCTCTGTGTCGATTTTGACGACTTGGATTTCGTCTCTCATTTCAGCGCCTACCTGCACCAAAATTTTGGACATCATTTGGCAAGGGCCGCACCAGTCTGCGTAAAAGTCTACTAAGATTGGCTGCTGTGAACCGCTAACCAAATCATCGAAACTTTTGAATTCTTGTTTGACTGCCATAGATCTTGTAAAAGTACGAGGGAAGAAGAGTACGAGGAAAGACAACACATACAGCCAAGCACCCTAATGCGTTAGGACGCTTGCTTTTGAAGCATTGCCTATTTTACGAGGACTGTCGCCTTTAGTCGTGTCTTAGGCAACGCTTCAAAAGCCATATACGTTAAGTGCCTACTTTAGCGGCTATGGCCAAAACTTGTGTACTTGCAACGCAATATTTTAAGACTATGCAACAAAATTCACCGTTAAATCCACAGCGAAATTCACCGTTAAATCCACAGCGAAATTTTACAGCCAAATTCTAGAGCCAAACACTAACTGGCTGGGGCCGAGACTGCAATCCACTCGTGAACTGCTTAACAAAAGCACAGAACGTTTCCATCAGCACCGGGTTATACCAGCCTCTATCGGCCTCAGCAACCATAATGCGTAACGTTTCAGCAGGTGAGTAAGCGGATTTGTAGGGGCGTTTACTCGTCAGGGCATCGTAGACGTCTACGAGCTGAAAGACCTGCACTAAAAAAGGAATTTCATAACCGGCCAAACCGTCTGGGTAGCCAGAGCCGTTCCATCGTTCATGGTGATGACGGATGATGGGTAATACCGCGCTGAGGGTGCTGAGGGGCTGACAAAGTTGCTCTCCAGCGATGACGTGCTCTCGCATGATGTCAAACTCAGCGGCAGATAGCTTGCCCCGCTTGAGCAAAATATGATCTGGCGTAGTGACTTTGCCAATGTCATGGAGGTACGCCCCCCAAACCAATACACGAATATCTCGATCCGAGAGATCTAGATATGTACCCAGGGCCTGAACCAGCTTGGCAACGCGATCGCAATGGTCAATCGTATGTGTGTCTTGCCGAGCTAATATCGGCATAAGCTGACATAGTATCTGCTCATCAGAAACCGAATCACCAGAAACCGAATCACCAGAAACCGAATCATTAAATCTGAGATGTTCAGATCCCGCCCACCCCAATAGATAATTTTTAGCAGGCTTAATTAACATTGAGCGCCTTCACCATAGGAGTTAAGCCCCGTCCCTAAACGTAACTAGACTGATTAAAAATCACTGGAAAGCAGCATCTGAAAGTAATAAGGCTTTCAGCATGCGACAACGACTTCTGGCTAAATAAAATGGCTAAATAAACTAGCTAAAT
The DNA here is from genome assembly GCA_038521595.1 of Cyanobacteria bacterium J06627_28. Taxonomy (GTDB): domain Bacteria; phylum Cyanobacteriota; class Cyanobacteriia; order Phormidesmidales; family Phormidesmidaceae; genus Phormidesmis. The sequence continues at coordinate 55,808 of JBCBKQ010000001.1, forward strand.
AAAATAAACTGATAATCTCGATTAAATGCCGTTACTTTTCAAAACTCTATTTGAAAATTACAGCTCACTTCATGGGCTCACAACAGGTAAAAGTAGAGAATGAGAAGAGGCTTGCAGTAGAGAAAGTAGGTAGACTTTAGACTACAAGTAGGTAAGTAGAGCCTTTAAGCGACAAGCTGACAAAATGGTAATAGCATTTAAGTATCCCTTGGAGTAGCGACAAGGTAGCAACTTTGCAAATCATAATCGCCTACTGACCTATGGCAACTATGCTCTGTAGTCAGAAGTAAATCCAGCACTCTCGCCGGTCACGTTTAGCTTTATTGCAATGCAATAACAGATCCAGAACTCGTATGGCTGTTATCAATAGTTTCGCAAAGAAGTCCTGCTGAGAGAAGGCTGCTGTATCAGGAAATTGTCAAATACTCATGGAATGACGAAACCTACGACTACATGAGTGAACGGGTAGGCTACGCCCTTAACACCATTAAGCAAGAGCATGCGATCGCCATTTGGCGAATGCTCTCCGAATACTTTGAGACCCGCATCACCAAGAAAAACCTAAAGCTCACGGTTAGAACACTCTACAGAGATACCTACGGCATCGCTGAACCTGCAGGGCCATGTCCAGAGGTGCCCTCGGCTAACGCAGCAACAGAAAATAGCCAGCTCACCATCGATCCATCACCCGATCCATCACCCTTTTGTGACGTAGGACAAATCCAGAGCGACAATCACTTTTTTAATCGTCAAGAGATTCTCCAAGACATTATCTACCATCTAAAAAGTCACTGGAACATTTCTCTCGTGGGCGAGCAAAAAATTGGGAAATCCTCTCTGCTGCTTAAGATCTGTCGAGCAGCACCAGCACTGCTAGGCCTCAACTCCGCTCAATTTATTTATCTCAATATGGAACTCATCCATAACGAGAACATTTTGTTTCAACAGATTTGCAAAGCCATCGGCATCGAAACCTGCCGAGGCTATGACCTGCTAGAGGCCACTCAAAACAAAAAATACATCTTGTGCATCGACGAAATTGAGAAAATGGCCAAATTTAGCGGTGATGAACGCGGTGAACTGCGTGGCCTATCTGACGGCGAAGAAATGCCCTTCACGCTGATTACCGCCAGCCGCATCCCGCTAGAAAAACTCTTTCCAGACGATGCCTACTCCCCGTCTCCCTTTTTCAATATTTTTCAAACATTTACAGTCACCGGCTTCTCAGAAGCAACCACAAGCGCATTTATCAAACACCGACTCGAAGGCTGTCCGCTTCAGTTTACCGACATTCAAATTCGAGACCTGTTCCAAGAAAGTCGAGGTCATCCGGCCAAAATTCAGCAGTTAGCCCACGCACTCTATAGAAATCTGCTAGAGGGCGCACAGCAGTCATAACGAGGTCGACAACCTAGTGCACAAAAAGCCCCTGATCAAGAATCCGTATGTCAGATGTGCTACGACTTTTGGCATCCGTTTTTTACGAGTATTCCAATTTGCGTTAGCTTTTTGTCACCAGAAAATACAAAATGACTGACCTTGAAGACAGGTGAGGTTGCTTATACTAATGGCTAATGGTGCGATCGCAAAAATCATTCAGCGCACCTATGGGCAGGCGTATTTAGTCCAGCTGATTGGCTCAAAAAATGTTCTAGGAGAACAGCTCGTGCACTCTTAGATTTGAAGAGACGCTAGCTCAAAAGCAAACAGCGCAAGGACATATAGTGACCGTATAGCGTTCAAAAGATAGCGCTTTAATCATCCATAGGCCAAGCACTTGACGCTGCATAGGCTAAGCGCCAAGCGCCCCACATTAGGTGAGCTGTCGGCATTTCTGTCGGCATTGCTTGAGCCAGATAGACTATCCATACTCCAGTCCCTAATGCCCACATTTCCTGTCCCTCGCCATGAGATTCCAGCCTGTCTCAACCCTTTCAATTTGAGGCATTGGTGGCTATTGGCATATTGGGTCTACTGCTGTCCGAGCGAGCTTAAATACTATCTGTATCGGGCAGACCCTGCATTTTATAGGGCCAAAACCAAACCATTCCTACTTCAAGCATGGCAAATCAAAGCCTACCGCAATCTCTGCCTCTGTATTGTGCCGACGGCAGTGCTTTGCTTTGCTGCTTTTAGTCTGCCGATCTTATGGAAAACCCAGGGCCTCAACAACATTGCTTGGCAATCTTGCGTCTTAGGGTTTTTGATAGCGCTCTTTATGGGCTTCTTGCACTTACTCACCTATGGACCTGCGTTTGCCGCTTCTATGAGCAATGGTGCTGGCATGGCCAATGGCGTAACCCTTGGGATGGCCGTCTCAGGGGCTCAGACCGTTATGCTCACCATACTGTTGGGCACATCTTTTGATTGGGACATTGGCACCTTAGTCAACGCCTCCAATCTAAACAATAATACTGGGCTTGAGTTTATCCCACTGTTTAGCCTTGCCGTCGGGGTGGGCACTTTTCTGAGCATGGATAAAGTCGTCGGCGGGTTGGCTAGCCTACTCGTCGGGCTGACCTCTGGTGCGGGTACTTGGCTCTTACTAAAAGTTGTTGTTACCACAGTGCCCTCCATAGGGCTAACTTGCCTAGCGCTAGCTGCCATGGTGGGGCTATGCCTAAGTGGCAGCTATGGTAGCGCACCTACCATGGGGAGCCTACTGGTCGGCGCATCGATGACCGGGGCCATTATGGGCATTGCTATTGTCGCCGGACTATCGCGCTCAGGCATTCCGATTGAGATCAGCATTCTATATGGAATTGCAGCTCTGCTTATTATTTGGGCTGGGATGTCGCGGTTCTTTCCTTTGTATGTGTTCTACGGGCTTTATCTCTCACTGGGGTCTATGCTCGCTTCTGTGTTTGGCGTGCAGATTATTCGCCGCCATCCCATCGAATGGGATGAGCTGCTGATTTTACCGCTGCCAGGCGCTCAGCGGTATCTAGAACAAGTCTTAAACAAAAATGAAGCTCAGGGCATGGGCTTAATGGTAAGGCTGGCCAAAAACCCAATGCAAAGACCGATGGTGCAGCGCGTTTTTAAGAAATATCTATTGCAAAAAAATGAATTTATTCAAGCGCTCTATCTCTTTTTGCAAAATCCGATAGGAGATGACTACATTACGCCACCAAACTCCCCTGAAGATTGGGATCTTCTGCCAACGGGTAAACAGGTGTTGCTAGGCGAACTCAGCAGTAAGTGGGTAAATTGTGCAATTCAACCCTCTAGCTTGCAAGTAGAAAAATTTTTGGGCAGTCTTACTTGGTTTCAGCGAAATCATAAAGAACACGCCTATATTGATTTTGCCAAGTTGCTCTATAGGCTGAGCTTTACTTTTAAAACCTATACACATACCTCAAATCTAGAAGAGCTAACGCCTAAATACAGTGATATCTTCTATCGCCCAGGGGGACAAGAAATCATCGAGTCTTTTAAGGCCGTTGTGACCTTTTCAAGCTACGAGCATCTGCATCAGCTAGCAACAGCAGAGCAGGCAGTTGTTAACCTACCGCCCGTACAGTCGGCGATTCGCCCGCAAATTATCGACACGCTCAATGCGCTAGCAGACATTGCCCAAGACATTACCATCGCTGAAAGCAGCCGTAGTTTGCTGTTGCAGCAATCGTCTTTACTACGGGCAAATAACGCCCTCGATAAACTGCGTCAAAAGATTGTGACTGACATCGTCTTACCAGAGACTAAGCTACTAGAGATTGTGATAGGGCGGTGGCTGAGGCTAGTCACAGAAACAGGCGGACAGGTCGGACGTTTGACGAAGCCGCTTCCGCTCTTGAACAATCCATACATTATCGGCACTCCCGTTAAGGGAGAAGACTTTATTGGTCGAGATGACATCTTACGCTACATCACCGATGAGCTATTGGCAGGCACAAAGCAATGTCCGCCTATTGTGCTCTATGGTCATCGCCGTATGGGGAAAACGTCTATCCTTAAAAATCTCTCGACAAGATTAAAGTCAACTAACATTCGAGTCGTTGACTTTAATATGCAAATTGTGGGACATATTTCGAGTACAAACGAGCTTTTATATGCGCTTGCACGCCAGATAGCACGAGCTATACAAAGTTCTGACATTCTTTCGAAGATAGCCATAGACCGAACAACTTTTATAGAGCAAAATCCCTATCATGCCTTTAACAACTTTTTTCAGCGGCTAGAAAGTGCTTTAGCGTGCGCACAGTGTAACTATCGGTTTGTAATTGCGGTAGATGAGTTTGAAAAGATAGAAGAGAAAATTATTAATCAGCAGCTTTCAAAAGATTTGCTCGAATTTTTGCGAGGGCTCACCCAAACCTACTCGTGGTTTAGCATTATCTTTGCGGGCTTGCACACTATAGAAGAAATGTGTTTTGACTATTGGAGTCCTTTCTTTACCAGCATTCCTATCCGCGTTAGCTTTCTATCTGCACAATCAACAGAGCGGCTACTTCTGCAAGCGGGCGACATTGGCTACGACAGTAATGTCATTCCCAAGGTTGTTGAGCTTACCCACGGGCAGCCTTATCTTGTGCAGCTGATTGGCTATACGCTGATTCGTTTTTTTAATCGCAACCGATTAGAAAAACCAATAACTACGTCCAAATATCCAGTGTTTAATGCGGATGATCTAGACGTTCTGATTTGTTCTCCAGAGTTTTACACCATTGGCAATGCTTACTTTCAAGGGGTCTGGCTACAGGCGCAGCACGGCCAGCCAAGCGGCCAGACAGAAATCTTAAAGCAGTTGACCCTTCGACCTAGGTCTGAGGCGGAGCTTATAGAGGCGATCGCACTCCCACCAAAAATCATCATAGAAGCCCTCAGAACCCTACAGAGCCACGACGTTGTCCAGCAAAAAGAGAACCAGTTTAGTTACCAAGTAGAGCTGATGCGTCGATGGGTCAAAGACTATCAGCTGGAATAGCGCTCTTTCTTATGCCTTCAATTTTGGTGCTTCATGCCAAGGCTTCAATTGGACGCTTCGTACACCGGATTCGCTAAGAAAACGTCCATTTTTTGATGTGAGATGGGGCGGCCCAAGTAGTAGCCTTGCAAAATATCTACGCCACAGTATCGGGCCTGCTTCAGCTGAGCTTCGGTTTCAATGCCTTCTGCAATGACCAGGTAGTCAAAAGAATGACAGAGCTGCGTGGTTTTTTGGAGCAGCTGCCTGCCTTTTTCTGCATTCTCTCTGGAGAACGCAACAATTTGACGATCTAGCTTGATTTCATGAGCGGGAATATCGATCAGCGATCGCAAACAGGCATACCCCGTACCAAAATTATCAATGGTAATGCGATGACCTGCCGCACGTAGCTGCTGAAGAGCCAGTGCGATCGCCGCTGTCTCTTTGACATAGGTTTGTTCACTAACTTCGATATTCAACAAAATTTGAGACTGCTCTGCCTGCTGCACCAAAGACTGAACCGCACTAGCATCCGCCAAAAAATCGCTATCGAAGTTGATAGAAACAACCGGCACCGCCAGTCCAAGCTCACGCCAGCGCAAAATATGCTCAAACACGAGAATAACTACTTTGCTATCAATAAACTTAGATAGTCCTTGCTGAGAAAGCAAAGGTAAGAACGTCGGCTCAAATACGTTTCCCTGCCGGTCTTGTAAGCGTAACAACGCCTCCAGCCCGATTACCTCTAGGGTTTTAGCATCCACTTTAGGCTGATAGTAAACGAGCAGCTGACCGTCGCGCAGCCGCTTGCGCAGCGTCTGAATCAGCGTCATTTCACGCAAACTATTTTGCTGCTGCCGGGTAAAAGAGCGCTGCTGTTGACTGTTTAATACACGGTCTAAAAAACCATATGTTTGATCGACAAATAGCCGCTTCAGGCTCAGAGGTGCCCTGTGTTGACGAACAGCAAGACATAGAAACGGCCAGTAAATTAAACCATCTAAAAAGATACAGCTCAGCTGTGTCAACACCGCCCACAGAGAGCCTTTGCTCACAATATACGCGTTATATAAAGGCATGGTCATCCAGTGCACAGTAGTGTCTTGAAACACCGCAAAAAATCCATGGTTTACCATAAACAACACAATGGACATGTTGACAAAAGGTACCAGGAAAAAAGGCACTAGAAAGATAGGGTTAAACAGAATAGGTAGGCCATAAAACAAGACTTCGTTGATATCGAACAACGCATATACGATACTGAGCTGACCAATAGACTTCAGCGGACTTAAACGCTTACTCGCTAAGAGCAAAAACGGAATCACAAACGTAGAGCCCGTTCCCCCAATATTCATAAACACATTGTGAAAATCAGCCATCGGTATGCCTGTATAGCCTGTCTTGGCCGGCAAATTATAAAAGACATGCAGCAAGCCTTCTGAGAAATGCTCACCGTGCACGCCGACAAACCAAGCACTCGACGCAATCACCCTAAACAAAATGAGTTCTTGCAGCTCACTGAGATCAGCAAATGTTGGAGCCAGCGCAGTTAATACCGAGGTAGACATCTGCGCTAAAGTGGCAAACAGCAGATGCCCTAACACTTCGAACGACAAAATCGTCAGCAAACTAGGCAGCAGTAGCTTGAATGTCTGCTTCAGACGAGGGCTGATATCAGTAACATTTTGTAAAAGCCAGAGCGACGGAATATTAGATAAATACTGCCATAGCCTAACGGCACTCCAGGTAAAAATAATACTGGTAAAAACAGAACCGTTAATCGAGCCCAGCACCGAGCCATCTACACTGCTAAAGAGCCCTGAGCCTCGAATAAAGCAAACCATTGAGATCAAAATGGTGCTGATAGGAGCGAGCCCCTTGGCACTGGCGAGCAAGCTACTAAATGCCAGATTAAAAAATAGCGGGATTAAAAAGATGTAAACGTCATTAATCTCATTTCCATTGATTAGCTCAACGCCCAGCCAACCTTCTGCTTGTAAAAACCAGCTCACCCCAGAGAGCAAAACGATTGTGTTAATCGTTAAGGCGACAGGCAATAGAGAGAGAAAAGCCTCCCAGATGATGTGGATATCTTCAGGGATGGCGAACTTTTTGAGCATCCGAAGTCAGTTGGTAGGTACGAAAGTAACAGCACCAAACCCCGACGATGTAGTCAGAAAAAGTAGTGCTAGTTCGCAGCTAAAGAGGCAAAAGTGAAGAGAAATCACCATAATTGACACACAAGGTGTGTATGGATACTACTTTACTCCCTCCGTTCTAAAACGGAGGGAGTAAAGTAGCTTTGCAGATGCCTTGGAGAGGTATCAATAAAGGCTTTTCCTTTTCACAAAATAGAAAGAAACAATTGCCTCGTTTACCTTGAAAAGCTTACAGTGATTGAGATATACGCACGCAATATCACACACGCAACACCACATACGCTAAGGGAACGCAAAACCATCATGGCTAAGGCGCTAGACGACAAAGTGGCCCTCATTACAGGCTCATCACGGGGCATTGGCAAGGCGGCGGCACTGGCCTTAGCAGAGCAGGGCGGCAAAATTGTCGTGAACTATGCTCGCTCTAGTGACGCGGCTGACGCGGTCGTCGCTGAGATTGAGGCCATGGGAGGAGAAGCGATCGCACTCCAAGCAGACGTCTCCAAAGCAGACCAAGTAGACGCCATGGTCAAAGCCACCATGGAAAAATTTGGCCGCATCGACATCCTCGTCAACAACGCAGGCATCACCCGCGACACCTTGCTCCTTCGCATGAAGCCCGACGCCTGGCAGGCCGTGATTGATCTCAACCTCACGGGCGTTTTCCTCTGCACCCGCGCCGTCAGCAAAATTATGCTGAAGCAGCGCTCTGGGCGCATTATCAATATTTCCTCAGTCGCAGGCCTAATGGGTAACCCTGGCCAAGCCAACTACAGCGCCGCCAAAGCAGGCGTTATTGGCTTTACCAAAACCATCGCCAAAGAGCTGGCCCCACGCGGCGTCACCGCTAATGCCGTTGCCCCTGGCTTCATCGCCACCGACATGACCGATGAGCTAAAGAACACAGAAGAAATCCTCAAATTCATTCCCCTTGGTCGCTACGGCCAGCCGGAAGAAGTGGCCGGACTCATTCGCTTTTTAGCCGCTGACCCAGCTGCCGCTTACATCACTGGGCAAGTTATGAACGTCGATGGTGGAATGGTCATGCATTAGGCATCAAATGCTGACTTGAACACAAAAGGTAGAAGACATTGCGAAGGTCGTGGGAAATTCGAGGCTACGAGAATGACAAAGGGATACGGCCTTTTGAAGCCTGGATCTCAACGCTGAGTGAAGCAACGCGCATTAGAGTGGAAGAGCGTCTCGATAGATTAACCTACGGAAATTTTGGTGACCATAAGGCAGTTGGCAAAGGGGTATACGAGCCAAGATTATTTTTTGGCCCTGGCTACCGCATTTACTATGCAATTTCAGGTAAACGGATCGTTTTGCTGTTAGCGGGTGGAGACAAAAAGAGTCAGTCCAAAGATATTAGGAAAGCACAAAGCTACTGGAATCAATACCAATCGGAGCAATAAGGACTCTTTAAGGATGCCATCGTATAGCTATCGCAAAGCCCAGGTAGAAAAGTTGATCGCAGATGCTGACTATACCTCGCTGTACTTAGAGGTCTCCTTTAGCGAAGCGCTGAAAGACGGGTTTGTAGGTGGTTTCTTAATCGCCCTAGAAAATGCCGTGGAGGCCTCCAATCGCAGGGAAAGCAAACCGACTAAAGCAGATATTTTGAGACAACAACTTTATGATGAGCTCAACCCCCAAGAAGATCTCACAATTGAGACGGTGAAGAGTGTCTTAAAAAAGGTTGGTCTCACTCACAAACTCAAACCAGAAAGCACCCCAGTCTTTAGCTAAAGAGTTAATAGCCACCTACACTACGTTTTGCCCATGGCTGCTTTAACGGCGGCGCGCTGATCGCGGCGGGTAATCCAACGGTGGTAGGTGCGATTATGCACGGCGACAGAATGACCCATCATGCGAGCTGAGACGGTGTCGGGGAGGCCGACGCCAATGGTACGCACGGCCCAAGCGTGGCGAAGGTCGTAGGGCGAGAAGGGAACTTTGTAGCGTTTGAACTGTTTAGAGACCTGCTGACCAATGAGCTGGAGGGTCGTTTTGCTCAGGTCGGTGTTGACTTTAGGTAAGCGAATGTCTCTAAGCTCAAAGGCGTCTACCCATTCCGGGTGGAAGGGCCAGACATCATGGAGGCCGGTTTTGGTAGATTCTAAAACTTCGATGGCGGCTTCTTCATCGCCGCTGGCGAGCATGGCGTAGTCACTGAAAAATACTTCGTGGTTGCGCAGGCCATAGGTGGCCATAATGCCGTAGACGAACTGCCACTGTGGGTTTGGAATTGCCTTGTAAGTAGAGAGGATTTCTTCGTCGGTGGGAAGCTGGCGAAGCTGAGTTTTGCTATTGCCGTAGTTGCCCCATAGGGATTTGAGGGGGGTGGGCAGGGGCGTGTTGAGAAAGGTGGCAAGGGCATCTAGGGCGGTGCAGCACACCTGACGGCTGCGGGAGTTGGCTTTGGTGCTTTGGACGGTGGCGTAGATGGCTTCGGGGAGGGAGAAGCTGGGGTGTTTGAGTGCGATCGCATTTAATTTGCGCAGGTAAGGCACATAGGCTTTTTCCCACGTTGTCCGCAGAGAAGATGGCTTACCCAACCCCTCACGACTCTGAAAAAAATGTACTTCAAAGGCCGCTATCTGCTCAGATACGTCAGCTCCAGCTCGCTTTAATCCGGCAACTGGCCCCAGATAGTCCTGCCAGTCGAACGTGTTTTCAATCAGCTGAGCTGCAATCACTTTTGCTGTCTTTTCAATTTGCTTGAGACCGGCTTTATTGGCGGGCAGCCCCAGCGGAATACGCTGCTGATAGGCTTTGAGCCTAGGACTATTGGGTCTGGGGGGGAGCGTACCGCGCAGACTCAACTTGTCGCCTCGGCGCTCTATTTTGAGGCCTAGCTTGGCAGCTTTGAAGCGGGTATTGACGGCGGTCAGGGACACATCAAGCGGATGAGTCGTCATAGGGCAGCAAGTCACCTTATCAGTCAGGCCAAAGAATGAAATCGTCGTGTGTTTGTCAGTATATAGACATTTTTTAAGGCATTTTTGGTTGCTGTCGATTAGTCTCCGTCAAAGGAAATGTCTCATCCATAACGTTAGTTGTTACGATAGGCAAAGATAATCAAAATATTAAGCGAAAGGGCACGCAATTCACTATGGGCCGTGTGGGAGTTCTGTTACTAAATTTGGGTGGACCAGAAAAACCGGAGGACGTGCAGCCTTTCCTGTTCAACCTGTTTTCTGATCCGGAAATTATTCGGATTCCCTTTCCTGCACTGCAAAAACCGCTGGCCTGGTTTATTTCTAGCCGCCGGGCCAAGTCTTCCCAAGAAAACTATCAGCAGATTGGCGGCGGCTCCCCCTTGCGGCGCATCACCGAAGAACAGGGCGCAGCGCTAAAAACCGCGCTTAAGGAAAAAGGTGAAGACGCTGAAGTGTACATCGGTATGCGCTACTGGCATCCGTTTACCGAAGAAGCCATTGCCAGAATTAAGCGCGACGGCGTTGAAAAGCTAGTCGTGCTGCCCCTGTATCCTCAATATTCTATTAGCACCAGCGGCTCTAGCTTTCGGCTGCTAGAGCAAATCTGGAAAGAAGACCCAGCGCTCAAACCCATTGAGTACACACTAATTGAGTCTTGGTATTCGCGCCCCGGCTACGTCAACGCCATGGCCGACCTGATTCGCATGGAGCTAGACAAGCTACCTGAGCCTAACGGAGCGCATATTTTCTTTAGTGCCCATGGCGTGCCGGTGAGCTATGTAGAAGAATTTGGCGATCCGTATCAAAAAGAAATTGAGCACTGTACCGATTTGATCATGCAGGCGCTGGGGCGGCCTAATAACTTTACGCTGGCCTATCAGAGCCGCGTTGGCCCAATTGAGTGGCTGCAGCCCTATACAGAAGATGCGATCGCCAATTTGGCCGCTCAAGGGGTGAACGATCTGGTTGTTGTGCCCATTAGCTTTGTCTCTGAGCATATTGAAACGCTGCAAGAGATTGACATTGAGTATCGCGAAATTGCAGAAGAGGAAGGTATTGAGGGCTTTCACCGAGTGCCTGCGCTAGATACCTACGGTGGATTTATTGCTGATTTGGCGGCGATGGTAGAGGAGGCTCTTGGCAATCAGCCAGTCCTCTTTTCGGATTTGATGAAGCCTGAGAAGAAGGTCAAAATTTACCCGCAAGACAAGTCTGCCTGGGGCATGACGCCGGTTGCGGAGGTCTGGAATGGCCGACTGGCAATGCTAGGATTTTTGGCGCTACTAGCTGAAATTTTGACAGGCCAAGGGCCACTGCATCTAATCGGGCTGCTGTGATCCACTCAACCCATCGACAGGGTCGGCTGTCTGGAATTTGTAAATGTTAGGGTGTAGCTTAAGCGATATCTAAATTCTTTATTTGGATGTGTTTTGCCCCTGATGTTTTGCCCCTGATGTTTTGCCCCTGATGAGGAGAACCAGATGGACACTAAGCGCTCTGTGATGGGTGAATTTCGGCTGCAGGTGAAAACTTTGGCCATCATTGTGGTGGGCCTGTGGCTGATTGAAATTGTTGATCAATCGGTCTTTTCTGGTGGGCTCGATGGGCTGGGCATTCGTCCGAGAGACCCGTCTGGACTGTGGGGTATTTTGTTCGCGCCGTTTTTACATGGCAACTTTGCCCATTTAATTTCTAATACGGTGCCGTTTGTGACGCTGAGCTGGTTGATTATGCTGCGGGCCACAGAAGACTGGCTGGTGGTAACGCTGATTTCGGCGGTTGTCGGCGGGCTAGGCACTTGGCTACTGGGCGCACCGAGTTCTGTACATATCGGTGCGAGCGGCGTTATTTTCGGCTATTTTGGCTTTTTGCTGTTGCGGGGCTACTTTGAGCGAAGCTTGGTTGCGATCGCATTCTCCGTCCTTGTTTTCTTCCTGTACGGCAGCATTCTCTGGGGCGTACTCCCGCCACTGGACGGTGCGCCGATTTCCTGGGAAGGTCACCTTTTTGGATTCATCGGTGGCGTCTTGGCAGCCAAGTTCATGGCGAAACCTCGCAAAGAGATTAGCTAGTTTTCTGGCTAGCTCTCTGGCTAGTTTTCTGGCTAGTTTTCTGGCTAGTTTTCTGGCTAGTTTTCTGGGGACAACTGACTTTGCCCAGCGACGGCATCCGTTAGGTAGTTAGCGGCTGCCTCGACAGCGGCGACCGCATTTTCATACAGCATCCGAGTCGGACCAAGAACGCCCAGACTGCCCACAGGGCCAGGCGCATGACCGTATTTTGCAGTCACTAAAGCGCAGGCCTGCATAGGTTCTACCGGATTTTCTGCACCAATCCAGATACGTAGGCCTTGGGAGGAGAGCAGGGACGCTTCGGTGCGCTCCTCTTGGGTTTGACTAGCCTCAGAGATCAGGGGCCACAGCTGATCGCGTCCGTCTTCTAAAAGCTGCACAATTTGACGTATCTGTTCGCGCTCAGCAAACTCTGGCTGGTCTAGGGCTTCGGCCACACCGCTCACCAAGAGCTGTGTGGTGGAGATCGATTGGGTCTTGCGGGAGATGGCTGCGATCGCAGACTGCACCCCATCCGCATACTGCGCAAATGCCTGATCTAGGGCCGACCAATCTAGCTCAGCCTCGTGCAAAGATCGACCCTGTAGCTGATCTGTCAAAAAGTTAGACAAAATTTGTAGCTCTCGGTCAATCACATCATCACTACGGTTACTCAGCAGCTGAGTCGGCAGCCGCAATAAAACCGAGTGGTTATTGTAAACGTCTATAACGACCAGCAAAATCTCCGTATTGCTCACGCGCACCAGCTGTAAATGCTTGATCGTAGAAGCGGTCGTCTGGGGCAGGGAGACCAGCGCAATATATCCACTCAGCCGCGACAAAATCTGCGCAGATTCTTGAAACAGCGCGTCCATAGCGGGGCCAGCCCAGTCGGCGCCATCGCCGTCTAACCGCTGGCTTAGCATGGTTTCCATCTGTCGCGTGAGGGGTTGCGACGGCAGCATTAGCTCATTGACGTAGGTGCGATAGCCAGAATCCGAAGGAATGCGGCCCGCAGAGGTGTGGGGCTGATACAGCAGGCCAGAGGTTTCTAGCAAACTCATGACATTGCGAATCGTGGCAGCGCTGACCTGTAGGTCATACCCAGTTGCCAGAGATTTGGAGCCAACGGGTTCGGCAGTCGTAATGTAGTGACGGACGGTCGCACGAAGAACGTTTTGCTGCCGGGGGTTGAGCTTCATCGCACAGATTACCAGTACTACATTGTCGCGAGGGCTGCATACTCAGCCATACCCAATCATAAAGGATTGCTTAAAGTCGCAGCTGTTCGCAGCGGGCAAATGTGCATTCTTTACCGGCGCACATTTGCTCAAGTCAGCTGAATATACTCACTGTGCTAAGCCGCTGATCGATAGGCGATCGCAGCGATCTTCAGCAATGTTATCGATATCCTGGTAAATTCAGAGAGTCACTGTAAGCATTCCTTGGTCTATCTAGCTGGTATACAGGGATTACACATAAAGACGCTTTGGCTTAGAGGCTCGTTGGTTTAGAGTTTCACAAGAGGCCATACTCTCCTTTGGATACCTGCCCTGTCAGGGAACGCCACCATGTCTGATCTTCCCTTTACCCTTGACCAACTGCGCATACTAAAAGCCATTGCCGCTGAGGGTAGCTTTAAACGCGCTGCCGACAGTCTGTACGTTTCACAGCCTGCGGTCAGCCTACAGGTACAAAATTTGGAGCGACAGCTGGATGTACCGCTGTTTGACCGGGGTGGACGCCGGGCACAGCTGACTGAGGCCGGACATCTACTGTTGGAATATGGCGATCGCATCCTTAGCCTGTGCCAAGAGACCTGCCGGGCCATAGAAGATTTGCAAAATCTGCAGGGCGGCACGCTGATTATCGGCGCGAGCCAAACAACAGGCACTTACCTGCTGCCTCGAATGATTGGGCAGTTTCGCCAGAAATATCCAGAAGTCGCCGTACAGCTACATGTGCACTCCACACGCCGTACCTCTTGGAGTGTGGCCAACGGTCAAATAGATCTCGCTATCATCGGCGGCGAAATTCCCCCTGAGCTTCAAGACTCGTTAGAGGTTGCCCCCTACGCCGAAGATGAGCTGGCGCTCATCATGCCGGTCTTCCACCCGCTGGCGAGCAATGAAATGATTGCCCGCAGCGACCTGTACAAGCTGAAATTTATTACCCTCGACTCACAGTCTACGATTCGTAAGGTGATCGATCAGGTGCTGACGAGAGGTGGCATCGAGACCCGTCGCCTGCGAGTAGAGATGGAGCTGAACTCCATTGAGGCGATTAAAAACGCGGTACAGTCTGGCCTGGGCGTGGCGTTTGCGTCGACCTCTTCGATTGAAAAAGAGCTGCAAATGGGCGTCATTCACCGAGCGCGAATTGAGTCTGTGGAGGTGAAACGGACGCTGTCTGTCATCTTCAATCCGAATCGCTATCGGTCTAAGGCGGCTGAGGCCTTTACCAAAGAGATTTTGCCGCAGTTTACCAACCGCGAGCTGGAGTTTAAAAAAGCCAGCGCCAAGACTAATGGCACTAAGACCAATGGCACCAAGACCAATGGCACCAAAACGAATGGCACCAAGACCAATGGCACCAAGACCAATGGCACCAAGACCAATGGCAAGAGTGCCGGAAAATCAGACACCAAAGCTGATGGAAAACACAATGGCAGCGGCCAGGCTGCTGCGACAAAAGACGTTTCATCTCAGGGGCCATCTGCTAAAGTGCCTGATAAGACACAAGCCGCCATTGATGCTGAGTCAGGCCGTTAGCGGTTGAGCTGATTGTTAGATCCCCTATGCAACTGCACTGCACTCGCCCCAACTGCCCCAATCCAACCAACCATTTTTCCGATCTTGACGATCCGAGTGTTTCTCAGCCGCTGAAACAGAAGTATTGCAGCGCCTGCCGCATGGAGCTGATTTTACGGGGGCGCTATTTACCCGTAGGGTTGCTCGGGCAGGGCGGCTTTGGCACGGCATTTTTAGCCCGTGACTTTGACTCGCCCACGCAGCGCCGCTGTGTTGTCAAGCTCTTTCAGCCACCCGTAACCCTGAGTCCACCTCAGCTAGCGACCGCGCAGCGCCTCTTTGCAAAAGAGGCCATCGTACTTGAACGGTTGGGATTACAACATCCTCAGATCCCCAATCTGTACGCTTACTTTCCGCTGCTGGTTACCAATCCGCTGACTAACCAATCAGAAGAGCTGTTCTATCTGGTTCAAGAGTTCATTGATGGCGAAGACTTAGAAAAAATCCTCAATCGCAAAGGTAGCTTTACCGAAGATGAGGTGAGCAAGGTGCTTAGGGCAATGCTAGACGTGCTGGATTTTGTCCATGCCAATGGGGCCATTCACCGGGATGTGAAGCCTTCTAACATTATGCAGGGCAAAAATGGCAAGCTTTCGCTACTAGATTTTGGCGCGGTCAAAGAGGTGACTGCGCCGACGGGCGGGCAGCGCGGGCCCACGACGATTTGCTCACCGGAGTATGCGCCGCCTGAGCAAATTATGAATGGGACGGTGGATAAAACCTCTGATCTGTACGCATTGGCGGCGAGCTGTGTGGTGCTGCTGACAAACAAAAATTCGACTGAGCTGCGCGATAGCATTTCTAATCGGTGGAACTGGCATAGCCACACTCAGATTTCGTCGAAGATGACGCAGATTTTGGATCGAATGCTGCAGCCAAATCCGCGCGATCGCTATCTTTCGGCCAAAGCTGTCTTAGATGACTTCCCTGGGATGCCGCCTCAGCCAGTGGCAAGACTGGTAACACCGCCAACCGTGCGACCTAGCCAACCGGCACCGCCAAAACCAACCGGGGCCGCCACAAAAGTAGTCCCGCCGAGGCCCTCTGGTTCAGGTTCTGGGCCACCCTCTGGTTCACCTGCTGGCCCGCCTGCTGGCCCGCCTGCTGGCCCGCCTGCTGGCCCACCTAAAACGGCAATTTCTTCGCCCACACCGCCACCGCAGCAACCGGCCGTTCAGCCAGCTGCTCAGCCTGTTCGGCAGGTCGCTCAGCCATTTTCACTGGTGCGATTTTTGAGTAATGCGGCGTTTTCAGGGGTTGAGGGGGGATTGCTTGCGATCGCAACCACCAGCCTAATCGGCACCACGCTAATCGGTCATGGGCTCTGGATTGTGATGCTGGCAGGCCTGGGATTCCTCCAGTTTCGCCGCATCATTGAAGGGATGGACTTGGCCATTATTGCAGGCGTCACCATGGCAATTGTGGTCGCCTTTGAGCGGCTTCGCAGCGTCAATAACCTGGAGCGGCCGGAGGTCATCGTGATTGCGCTGATGGCCGGAGGTGCCATGATCATCGTGGCTGTGGTCTTCCGACTAATCTTCCGGCTGCTGTCTGAGATTATGTAAGACAGCTCCATCGACATCAAACAGCATGCGTCAGAAAAACAATCCGTCTCGGTCAGGAATTGCGGATGCGCTGGCTGATGATGGATTTAAGGCGGAGGGTGCCACGGACGCAGTGAGCTTTTTTGACAACGGCGATCGCAATCAACCGGCCCAGCTGGTCACTGTGGTACAAGGCAATCGCTGGTATGAGGCAATCGCTCTGGCAAAGGCTATGACTTTATCCCGGTCTTTCCTTAGCCTGCATTGGACTATTAGCCCGCATTGGATTAACAGCACTAAGGCATCATCGCTATCTCATGGGGACATCACCGAGATATTACGGAAGCCCGTTATTTTTTCCATACAGAAAAAGCGGGCTTCCCGTATCATGAGATCAACCAAACACCCCTATAAACTGCACGCTTAGCTATAAACTCCCATGGCAAAAAAGAACGAGCTGCCCGCTCTGATGGCATCTTTATTAATCACTTTCGGCCTCTTGGGTGGCGGTGCCTGGTGGCTAAAAAATAATCTGTTCGAAAACACAGGCTCCAGCGGCAATAACACTGAGCAATCTGGGGGAAACAGTTCGGGCAATAGCATTAACCTGGGAGGCGCTGATGGCAGCGCGGGCAGATCTGTACTGTCAGATAAGCCGGTCTCTGAAGCCAAGCAAAATGGCCTAGATGCGCTGGCCAATGGTGACTACAGCACTGCCGAAGCCGAATTTACGGCGGCCTTAGCAGCGCAAAAGAACGATCCGGAGTCGCTAATCTATCTCAACAATGCAAAAATTGGTGATGCCAGGGCCTACACCCTGGCGGTCATCGTCCCGGCGGGCTCGTCAGAAAGCGCAGCCGAAGAGCTCATGCGCGGCGCAGCCCAGGCACAAACCGATATTAACGACTCGGGCGGTATTGCAGGGCGAGACCTGAAGCTGCTGCTGATAAATGACGATGATGACAAAGACACTGCCGCGAACATTGCTGCCGACCTGGTCGACAACTCAGATGTCCTAGGCGTGGTAGGGCACTACTCTAGTGGCACTACGCTAGCCGCTGCGCCGGTTTATGAAGAGGGCGGCCTACCGATGATTTCGCCCACGAGTACGGCAGTAGATATTGCCAATGCAGGCGATTTTATTTTCCGCACGGTGCCGAGCGATCGCCTGGCCGCAGCCACCCTCTCACGCTACACGCTCAACGAACTCAATAAAACCAAAGCGGCTGTCTTTTTTACCAGCGACAGCGCCTACAGCAAATCAGTAAAGTCAGAATTCACAACCGAGCTGCTGAGTAATGGGGGTGAAGTTATTGCTGATTTTGATGTTCAAGCGTCTGGGTTTGATCCAGATGATGCGCTGCGAGAAGCCGAGGCACAAGGGGCAGACATTTTGATGCTGGCGCTCAACACTGCAACTATTGAAATCGCGAACGATGTGATTCAAGCCAATGCGCAAACGCTGCCGATGCTGGGCGGCGATAGTCTGTACAATCCCATTATTCTGCAAGAGAGTCAGGGAGATGCTCTGGGGCTAACGGTGGCGGTGCCTTGGCATATTCTCAGTCATGAGCAAACGCCCTTTGTACAAGCGTCTCGCCAGCTATGGGGCGGTGATGTGAACTGGCGAACGGCGACAGCCTACGATGCGGTGCGCACGCTGGCAGCGGGCCTGGAAGAAAAACAGAATAGAGAAGGGCTGGCTGAAGCGTTAGCCGATGGCATCAACATTGAAGGGGCGACGGATTCGATTCGGTTCTTGCCAACGGGCGATCGCAACCAACCGTCTCAGCTGGTGGAAATTGTGCCCGGCAATCGCTCTGGTAGTGGCTATGACTATGTGCCCGTGAGATAACAGCTGTGAGCCAGTTGGTGTGTGCCAAAGAGTGTCATGAACATCTGTTGACGGTGGCGAGATCGCTTTCACCTGCGCTGACCAATGCCATTAAACAAAACGGAATTCTCACATTATCCCCACAAGCAAAAACGCCCTTTGCAGAAAGGCTATGCCGAGCAGTGGCGGGACAACAGCTCTCGGTGAAGGCCGCAGCGTCTATCTGGGGGCGCGTGGTTGCAAGTAAGCCTGATGAGATGGATCTGAATAACGCATTTGCATGGGATGGAGCCGTTGGTATTGAAGAGGTGTGGATTGTCTGGGGCGAAGGTAAAGGCGATGGGTGCGATCACTCAAGCATCTCAGTTCGGTCAGCTAAATGCAACAGATCTACAACAACTTTCCACAGTCGAACGCACCCAAAGACTCACCGCACTCTGGGGCATTGGTCAGTGGACAGCAGACATGATGAATCTCTTCTACTTTGGGGAGCCAGACATTTGGCCAGAGGGCGACGTCACCGCTCGCAAAACGCTAGAAGCATTGACAAGCAAACGCCGAAAAACGATCCGAACCGCTGAGCGATTTGAGCCCTATCGCTCTTATCTGGCCCTTCATATGTGGCGGCATGTCGATGCTACGCCAGACAACACACCAGACAACACACCAGACAAATCTCCCGACAAATGAAACAGTTAAACCGTTGACTCTCTCTACAACATCGCCCAAATAGTCACTACGGTAGAATAGACACAACAATCGCACAACATCTCTGCTCAAGCTCAAAACCGAGGGTTCAAACAAAGCCGCAGAGTGTTGACGATTAACCAATTTACACACATCCCGCTTCTTAACCCACTAGGGTAATCGCAATGAGAGCCATTCACATTCCCCAAATTATCAATGCGCCTGATAAGACCATTGCGCTTGATGTCGCAGAGCATTTGCCGGCGCTAGAGACGCTGACGCCTATAAAAGGAGAACTGCAGGTCGCGCATAGAGGTACTTTTTTAGATGTAAAAGCTCAGGCCAGTGCGATCATGACGCTGGAGTGCGATCGCTGCTTGCAAAGCTACAACACCCGCGTGCAGGTAGACGCCTCAGAAATCCTATGGCTGGAGGAGCCTATCTCTTCTATCGAAGAGGCTGGCGTCGAAAAAGAAGTCGAGCTAGAAGATTTGGTCGAGTCTTTGCCGCCACAGGGCTATTTTAAGCCCGATGAGTGGCTATATGAGCAAATGTGCCTAGCGATTCCGCAAAAGCAAATTTGTAACGAAGACTGCCAGGGCATTGAAATCAAAAGTAATCCGCCCGAGCAAGCAATCGATCATCGCTGGGCGGCGCTATCGAGCTTAAAGCAGCAGCTATCAGATTAGTTGTTAACGGCTTTGTCAGATGACTAAATACCAGACCTAAATGCCAGACCTAAATGCCAGACATGGATACAAACTTTGGCAGTTGCTTAACGCGGTTTATCCAGGCGACAACCTGTGGATAGAGGCCCAAGTCAATCTGACCATCTGCGGCAAGTGCAATGTATGGAAAAACGGCAATATCGGCAATGGTCGGCCTGCCACAGGCAAGCCAGCTGTGTTGAGTTAAGTGCAGATCTAGCTGTTTGAGAATAAAGGCTGACTTTTTCTCAGTGTCTTTAATATCAATAGAGGTCACCTTAAACAGATGGTAAAGTCGAGCAAATTCTGGCCCCTGGCGCACTTCGCCTGCGGTGGTAGAGAGCCATTTCATGACCGCCGCCATGGGCAAGGGCTCCGTCGGCAGCCAGCTGTCTGCCTGGTCCCCGCCATACTGACGGGCAAGATAAACCAAAATGGCCTGGGCATCGGCTAAAACATGTTCCCCATCGACGAGGACCGGAATCTGAGCGAAGGGATTGAGGGCTAAGAAGGGCGGCTGTAAGTGCTCGCCCTGCTCTAAGGCGACGTCTATATTTTCGTAATTGAGTCCTAGAAAAGCGAGCATGAGCTTTACTTTGTAGGCATTGCCAGACAAAGGGTGGCCGTATAGCTTCAACATGGGGAGACCTCGTGGCTGTAAGGGAAACCAGATAAAAACGAAAGCGTAACTTGTCGATGTGAACCGAATGAGCACTGTAGGTACAGTGCTGGATTATAGCTGTCGATGGCTAGAAGAGACTCTCTGGTTGCTTTGGTTTGATGGCATGCGATCGCGTGATTACCCTGCGTAATTGATAAAAGCCCCTGTAAAGACCTTGAGAAAAACGCCTTGAGAAAAACGCCTTGAGAAGAAAAGCCTTGAGAAGAAAAGCCTTGAGAAAAAACGCCTTGAGGGGTGATACCCATTATTTTTAATATCCGGATCTTTCTATAGCAAAAAGGATTTTTATTTCTTATTTCGATGCTGGCTTTTACATTTGTATTCGTGATACGAACACTATTTTTATTTTCTTAGTTGAGGCTTATTTTCCAGCTGTTCCCAACTAAGTATAAAGCTTGAAACCCATATATTGGGAGGGGTTCAAGGATTTTAATTAGCCCAAAAAGACAAAAGCCAAATAAGCGGCCAAAAGTAGTTAAAGCTACATTCCAAAGCCCGTTTAGAAACCTAAATATGGGGTGACTCCCACGTATCAAAAGGGCTTGATGGGTTTTGATAAAGTATCGGAAAATGTGTTTTTAATCCCTGTAATTATAAAGTTGACATGAACGTGTTGTCGGGGGTTGAATAGAGACAGTTCAATCAAGGCACCGTGTAGCAAGCGCTATATTTTGCCAACTCAATCGTCGTCACTGATTGAGTGCATCTCCCGAAGCTGTCCTGTTAAATATCGCTAAGGTAGCGACCCACTGTTGAAATAGACCTCAGTAGCGGCTAGTTAAAGGTCGCCCACAATGCTCAGCTTTTGAAAATATTTAAGTCGTCGCCTAGTAGCCATTCGAGACTGTTCACTGTCTCTCTCTAGGCGCTCTTATTGAGTACTTCGTATTAGTGCCCCGTTGCACCACTTATCTCTGAACTGGTCGCTGAATGCTCCCAGCGACAACGTTTCTATGCAGCCATATTTTCTATACGGCCATATGTTGTTCTTTTCTACGCAGTTAGCAAAAAGGAGAGATTTAAATGGTCTCCTTTTTAGATTGACAGCCGTGCAGAGAGCATTTTTTCGTGGTTGCAAAACTCAACTTTAAATAGTTCTGCGGTAGGTGTTCATATGGTCGCAGCACAGGCTTTTGGGTCTATGCGTTGCGCCTGTATGCCGCATCTATAGCCTTCCGTACCTGTAGCCTTCCGCACCTGTAGCCTTTCGCACTCAGCTTTAGACACGACGATCAGCCGAACCGTTGATTCTAGAAGGCGCTAAGTGCATGGCAATCCACTAATGAATCAGCGGATTGCTGTATTTTGTTTTTCGCAAATCAGGTTTACATCATCACATAAGCGGTTTATCCGCGACCATCAGGAGAATTCAGGCAATATGCAAACTG
Organism: Cyanobacteria bacterium J06627_28; assembly: GCA_038521595.1. Taxonomy (GTDB): domain Bacteria; phylum Cyanobacteriota; class Cyanobacteriia; order Phormidesmidales; family Phormidesmidaceae; genus Phormidesmis. The sequence continues at coordinate 77,524 of JBCBKQ010000001.1, forward strand.
CATCCATGTCCGGTCATAGCACTGGCAATCCCCATTCAATGGGTGACGACCCTATCCGCCACAAGGAGTACAACGATCTAAAAAAACTAATTGATTCTGTCAGGCCTACTCACACAGCGGTGCGTAGTGGCGCTTGGTCTGATCCTCGTACATGGGGCGGCACTGTACCCGGCAACAATGCCAAGGTTTTGATCAAAAGCGGCACGACGGTCACCTACGATCTAGATGAAAAGGAAGGCAGTGCTCGTATTCAGACGATTACTATTAAGGGAAATCTCAAGTTTGCGACGAATCAAAATACTAAGCTGCTAGTAGAAACCATCATCAATGGTGCCGATGGCCAGCTAGATATTGGCTCGGCGGGTCGTACGGTGGCTGCGGATAAGAAGACGCAGATTATCTTTACGAGCGATCGCGCCATCAACAAGCAATGGGATCCTAAACAGCTGTCAAAGGGCCTGATTAGTCACGGCACTGTAAACATCTACGGCGCGGGCAAACAAGACAAAGTCGCGCTAGCAGGTGACGTGAAAGCTGGCAGCAATGTCTTGCGGTTTAAAGAGCCACTGACAGGCTGGCGGGTAGGCGATCGCATTGTGCTGGGCGGCACCAACTATAGATATGGCGGCAAAGACGCTGATAACTCTCGATTTCAGGATGAAGTGCTCACCATCACGAAAATTCGTGGAAAAGAGATTAGCTTTCTCAATGAGAACATTACGTCAGGCGATCGCACCGTTCTAAAATATGACCACACCCGCAGCACCCTAGCCGACACAAATAAGCTAAACCTATACGCTGGTAACCTGACTCGAAACGTCACCTTTGAAACTGAGAACGGCAAGCAGGTGCCCATCAACAGACGTGCCCACGTCATGCTGATGCACAATCCCAACGTAACGGTGATGAATGCGGGATTCCGTAACCTGGGCCGTACGGACAAAAGTCGCATCATTGATGATGTTGGTAAAAATGTAGACGGATCTAACGGCCGTGGCAGTAACATTAGAGGTCGCTATGGACTGCATCTCCATCGCTTAGGAACAGAAAATAAGGCTGCGATTATTAGAGGCAACGCGGTTGAAGGTAGTCCTGGCTGGGGCATAGCACATCATGATAGTAATGCCGGTCTAGAAGACAATATTGTCTTTGACGTGACGGGTGCAGGCATCGCTGCCGAGTCAGGCAACGAAGTCGGCTGGTGGACAAATAATCTGGTTGTAAAAACAACTGGTATCCCGTACCCACAGGCCTCACGCGAGCGAAAGGCACGGGCCAAGCGCTTTGATTTTGGCATTCAGGGAGATGGCTACTGGGTGCAGGGTGCGTCTAGAATCGCCCAGCGAAACAATGCCGCGATCAGCTCCAACAATCTAGGGCTGGCGCTATTTAGTGGAGATCTAGACACCAAAAACCTATTTCGTGACGCCAAGACATTCAAGATTTCTGCTTTACCCCCCGAGCTGAGAAAGCTATTTCCGGCTGACCAAAAGGAAGTAGACGTACGTGATGTGCCCATGGCACAGGTGACAGGCTTTGAAAGCGCCAATGCCAATGTTGGCATGCAAATTTGGGGCCATATGACCAACTTTGACGGCGAGTTAAACTTCAGCACTGATGAGCCTAAGAGCGCCCATCAAGCGCGATCGCTGGTCGATAATTTCCGAGTCTGGGGTAACCGATTCGCAGGGGTGCGCGTTTCATACAACACCAACGTCGACTTGAGTAACGGCACCATTCTCGGTAATGACAACGGCAACTATGTCAGCGGCGGCCAGGGACTGTTCGACAACCATGCCAATTTTGGCTCTAAGTTCAACAATCTCACGATTGCAGGCTTTGAGCAGGGCGCAGAGTTTGAATCTCGAACTAACGATCAAGATTTTTTAGCCTCTACTTTGCAAAATAGTCGTTTCCTAAAGAACAACTTCAATCTAGGGAAGCCCGGAGACAAAGGACCCGACATGGGACGCCCAGATGATTTTCCAGCTTATTTGAAATTCAAAAACAACCGCTTTGAACCGGCTAAAGGCAACCGTGCCCCAACGGCTAAGTTTGTCAGTAAAGCGGCTGGTGGCCTGGCCGTTGCCTTCGATGCTAGCGGGTCGTTTGATACCGATCCTCTAAAGAAGCCGTCTCCTAGAAAGCTCGATAGTAAAGGTATTGTTGCCTACGGTTGGGATTTTGATGGTGATGGCGTCATTGATGACTCAGGTAGAGAAGTTACCCACAGGTTTAATAAAGCTGGAAATCGTCAGGTAACGCTCTCGGTTTTAGATTCTCAAGGGCAGATGACGAGCGTCAAGAAAACGGTCAACGTCCGGCCAACGGCCTACAACAATGCGTTTGACGGCGGTGACTTTAGTAACGGCACCAAAACAGTGCTGGAATGGCAAAACAACAGTCAGTATGCCGATGATGGCTGGTACGTCAGCAAGGGGGCGCGAATTGGTGGCGGTCAGGCGCGGCTATCTACCCCTGGCGACTACAGCAACTTTATTGGGCAGGTCACCCGAAACGAAAAACTCCATCGGGGCGAGCAAACCCTTAGCTTCCGTCTGAAAAATATAGAAGGTGCACCCGAGAAAAACTTTTGGGAAAAGAACGAAGTCTCGTTTACGCTATGGGGCGTGAATGGTCAATTTGACAATCACCCCTGGGACAAAACTGGCCCCACTAGGGTGGGCACTTTGCCGATGCAGCGTCGGGCGCTTGTCAGTAAAAGTTACGGCGGTGAAGGCGGCGCATTTTTCGATTGGAAAAATCTCTCTTTTGATGTGAATTTGGGTCAGGGGTACGACTATCTCATGTTCCAAATGAATACCGAACGGACGAGCAATGCCAAAGATTATGTTGCCCTAGATAATCTCTCTTTGAGCGGACGTTCAAACGCTACTGGCGGCAATCCTAACCCGCCGTCTAATCCAAATCCGACCCCGCCCAATCCAAATCCGACCCCGCCCAATCCACCGAAACCCCCTTTACCCGGGCCTACCTTTCCAAAGGGGCTCTCTCCGGTTGCGCGCCTAAGCTTTGACGAGGAGAGTGGCAAGTTAGCTGTTGATACGTCTACGCAGGGCCGTGACAATAGTGGACGCTTGGTGGGCGGTGCCAAGTGGGATAAAGGTCGCTTGGGAGGCGCGGTACGCTTTGCTGGTAAGCAAGATGCTGTGAACCTAGGGAAATCTAGAGATATTGATTTGGGTACGCATAACCAGCGCACAGTTTCTATGTGGTTTAAAGCCGACAAGGCTTCAGGAAACAAAAAGCAGGTGATTTATGAGGAGGGTGGCCGCGATCGCGGCCTAAATATCTACCTCGAAGACGATCTGCTGCGTGTCGGTGGCTGGGGCGGTAAGTGGAAGGGCAATTGGATTGAATCGAGCCAGGTGAAATCTGGTAAATGGCACCATGTGGCCCTGGTGCTAGACGGTACGGGCCGCCTGCAAGACGATGCGATGACAGCCTACTTAGATGGCGAAAAAATCGATTCTGGTGAAGGCACCAAGCTTTGGAGTCACAGAGACGGTATTGGCATTGGTAATGTCAGTGGGACAACTCGTTTCCAAGATGGGACGATTGGCCGTCGTGGCCAAGGCCTTGTCGGCAGCGTAGACGAGTTCCAGGTATACAAAAGCGCCCTGAGTGACAGTCAGGTGCAACAGCTGTCCAATGGCTTTGTCTAGTGGATATTGCCAGCGATAGTGCTGGCAACACTCTCTTGTCAACAGTACGGAATAACACTTGTGCGAGGGGTCTTGAGGACATTACCTTTTAGGCTCCGACAACGACCTATTTCTTGTCTTGTTTGCCTTAACGCCTTGAGGCGCTCAAGCGAAACGGTCACTCCAAGTCGTGTCAGGTCTGAAGTGCATTTTTTGCGGTAGATGTTTTCTACGGCAAGGTGCACTCAGGCCTTTTCTTCTATCGGCCGGTTTTTCTCGGTGTGTCAGGGACTGACGCTTTATTATTAAAGGGGTCTGATATTTGGCTGCTGGAAGCCCCAAAAAAACAGCTGGATAAATTAGTTGGGATGCTGCGATGAGTTTTCGTGACGAGTTGAGTTTGCTGGTGCGATCGCGCTATCCACTCATATATATTCCCACCCGCGAAGAAGAACGGGCCGAAGGTGCGATCGCCGCCTGTGCCCAAGATATTGGCTGCGATCGCAGCGTATACACCTGGGACTATGTGGACGGCTACCAAGGGAATCCCACAGACAATGGCTTTGGTCGGCGCAACCCTTTGCAGGCGCTAGAACTGATAGAAAAACTTCCCTCTACCGCAGCGGCGCTATTTGTCCTGCGAGACTTTCACCGCTTTTTAGACGATATTTCCATCTCGCGTAAGCTGCGCAACCTAATGAAGCTGCTAAAATCGCAGCCCAAAAACATCATCATTCTCTCCGCCCAGCTCACCATTCCAGATGAGCTGAGCAATCTCATCACCGTTTTAGAGTTTCCCCTGCCCAATGCCAGCGAGATTCGCGCGGAAGTCACTCGGCTGCTATCTGCCACCAATAGCCAGCTGTCCCCCCGCGATACCGATGAGCTAGTGCGTTCCTGTCAGGGATTAGCGCTGGCGCGAATCCGCCGGGTGCTCTCGCGGGGCATTGCCGATCATGGCACTTTTACCCCTGCTGATATCGATCTTATTCTCGAAGAAAAACGTCAGAGCATTCGTCAGACTCAGATTCTAGAGTTTTACCCAGCAGCAGAGAAAATTTCTGACATCGGCGGACTCGATAGCCTAAAAGACTGGCTAATGAAGCGCGGCGGGGCTTTTTCGGAACGGGCAAGGCAGTATGGGTTGCCCCATCCTAGGGGGCTGATGTTGGTGGGCATTCAGGGAACAGGCAAGTCTCTGACTGCGAAGGCGATCGCCCATCACTGGCATCTTCCTTTATTGCGCTTAGACGTTGGCAGACTCTTTGGCGGTCTTGTCGGCGAGTCAGAATCACGCACCAGGCAAATGATTCAGCTCGCGGAGGCCTTGGCCCCATGCATCTTGTGGATCGATGAAATCGACAAAGCCTTTGCTGGGTTTGACGGACGGGGCGACTCTGGCACCACCAGCCGCGTCTTTGGCACCTTCATCACCTGGCTAGCAGAAAAGCGCTCCCCAGTATTCGTTGTGGCGACCGCTAACAACATTCAGGCACTGCCGCCAGAAATGTTGCGCCGAGGTCGCTTTGATGAAATTTTCTTCGTCGGCCTGCCCAGCCAAGAAGAGCGAGAAGCTATTTTTTCCGTTCACCTCTCTCGCTTACGCCCGCACAATTTAGCGAGTTACGACCTGAACCGCCTAGCCTACGAAACGCCCGACTTCTCCGGGGCAGAAATTGAACAGGCCATCATTGAAGCCATGCATATTGGCTTCAGCCAAAATCGTGACTTTACCAGTGACGACATACTAGAAGCCGTCAGCCAGATTATCCCTCTGGCCCGCACGGCTCAGCAGCAGATAGAAGCACTTCAGCGCTGGGCGGCAGATGGCCGGGCTCGGTTGGCCTCTCGGCAGACCTCACTGTCTGAGCGGATTGAAAAGCAACGTCAAAATGATACTGAGGCGTCTGCGTAATCAAGTCCTTTACCATTAGCGCTCTTCACGCTATAACCAGTAGAACTCATTCATCTTTTTTGGTTTGTCATGGTGATGAAAAACTTCCTACTGGGCCTGAGCAAGTTTGTCCTAGGCATTATTTTGGCCATGCTGATCATGACATTGGCCGGTGCTTCGATGATGCGCTACTTCATGGCCCGCACCGCAGAGCCCCCCGAGCGCCCCACCTACGACAATGATTTACCAGAAGAGCGTCCGGCCACTAACGAACCAGCTGCCGAAGCGCCAGCCGCTAGCGTAGAAGAGGCGCCAGTGGCAGCAGAACCCGAACCCGAACCTGAGCCAGAACCTGAGCCAGAACCCGAGCCTTCTACGGACGGGACTTACACCGCCTACGTGACTCAGCCCGTAGGCTTAATTCTGCGTGACGGCCCCAGTACGGACTATGCCAATATTGGCGGCATTGGATACGAAGAAAGTGTCACTGTGCTTGCAGAAGAAGGTGGCTGGCTGAATGTGCAGCTCAGCAATGGTCAGCAGGGTTGGATTAAAGATGGCAACACGGCGAGATAGCCTTTGATTTACTGGGCCTTGTCGTTTGGGTCATGTTTTCCATGATGGTTTCCCAATGAATCACCCAGAAAGCTGAGAATTTTGTTAAGAAAGCTATCTCAGTTCAACGGTTGGTTACAGGTTGGATGCGATCGCACCGTGACAGGTCACCTACAGTGATAGCGTTAGTTAGCAGATACCAGGTGCCTATCGATTAGGCCACGCATCATGCGCAACAACTTTCGCAAAGACTGGATAGGTTCTTTGGTCATCGCCGCACTCGGTGCGGGGGTCATCACGTCTTTTGCTGTAAACCAAGGTCAGAATCCCTTCACTGGTCTGGGCATTACCGCATTTGCCGCCCTGTTTGCAGTCGTTTTAGATAGTCTCCTATAGGCTGTGAGCTTTAAGCCGTGAGCTTTAGGTCATGAGCTTTAGGCTGTGACGCAGAAAAATAAGGCAGGGCGCTGATAGTTCATCAGGCGTTTTATCTGCCGTGTCCATCGATCTAATTCTTATGCTGTTTGTAACCAATCGGGTGCTAGAGCAGGGCCTTACCCCGCTACCCACCTCAGGCTCCGAATTTCGTCTTGCCCGCTCTATCAACTTCGTTTTAGAAAATAATCAGGCAGAGCAATCTTTTTACTGCTGTCGGCGGACGGGCGCTTATGGTTATACCGAAATCGGCAGCACCAACTTTTTCGATGAGCTAAAAAGCCTAAAAGCAGATCAAATTCTCTTTTTTATTCATGGTTTTTCTACCCTGCCAGAGCAGGTCTTTGCCCAAGCAGAAAAGCTACAGAACCTATTGGACGCCCTCCACCAAGTAAATCAGCGGGGCACCGGCAAAAGTCCCAAAATTGCGGTCATTCCACTCATTTGGCCCTGTGATAACGACTTTGGCAAAGTCCAAGACTACTTTGACGATCAAAAGGCCGCAGATGCCAGCGGCTTTGCTTACATGCGCCTGATGCAAAAGTTTCTCAGCTGGCGACAAGAAAACAGCACTCTCGAAAACCCTTGCCTCAAACGTGTCAACGTTCTGTCTTATTCCATGGGCAATCGAGTGCTACGAGAAGCCCTAAAGCTATCTGCCAAGTACTATCCCCAGAGCGGTCTGACTTTGCTCTTTAGAAATGTCTTCATGGCCTCTGCAGATGTGGTCAACGAGACCCTAGAGCCGGGTCAGTCTGGCGGCATCATTCCACCGATGAGCCGCAATGTACTGGTTTACTATGCGGCAGATGATTTGGCACTGCGAGCCAGTAAGGTCGCTAACGTAAGTGCTGCCTCTAGACGATTAGGCCATACAGGCCCAGAAAAAATGGACGCCGTGCCTAAAAATGTCTATGCCATCGATTGCGACGATTTTAACAATGACTACGATGACCCGCTAGGGCACCAGTACTTTTTAGACGATCCGCAAACTGGCGATGCTGGTCTGCTTTTACGCCATGCTTGGATATGTATGCGTACAGGCCGCGTACCCGTCACGTCTAGCGCTGTGCCTGAAAGTCGCGTAGAAATTTTAAACGAGCAACAGATTTGAGCAGCTCTGCACAGTTGTGAGCAGAGTTGTAAGCAGAGTTGTTTGCAATGTGATAAGTCGTGCAAGCAGTAAAAAGACTCTACAAAGAAAGCGACAGTTCTTCTGGAATAGTAATTTTGAGGCCTGTGTGTCTCAGAAGAGAAATCGTCATAGGGCAAGGCACTTCAGTGCTTATGCGGTTTATGGACGTATCTTTTAGAACCAAAAGCATCCTGATGCAGTAAAGCATTTTCTACATTGGGTATTCTCTTTTTAGCTATTCCGGGAATTTTTATGATGTTGAAGAAGATTTTTGTTGGTTTAGGGTTGTCTGTTGCGGCGCTTACGGTGTTGCCTACTATGGCGTCTGCCAATACGCTGCTAGAGCGCACCTGTCGCCTAGAGCTAAATGACAACACACTGCAAGATGGTAGTCGCTATGACGATCACTACTTTGCAGGCATCGAAGGCCAGACGGTAACGGTCTTATTAGAAAGTGAAGACTTTGATCCTTACCTCATCCTCGAAGATCCTGACGGCAATCGCATTGGCGAAAACGACGACATCGATCTTGAAGGCGGTAATTTGAACGCACTTGTCGCTGTCACCCTCAGACGCAACGGCATGTACAGAGTGCTTACGAATAGTTACCAAGACGGTGAGTACGGCACTTATACCCTGCTGGTGAGCAGTCCTACTCGCTCCCCGCAGCCCATCACAGACAGAGCCGCTGACTGTGGCAACGGTGGCCGCAGCCTACAGGAGCTACAGCAGGGCGCTAGCTAAGCGATAATTTACTCTCTTCGTTTTCAATAGCTGCATTGTTCGCAGGCTCTAAACATGATGAGTCCTGCAAACTCTTTTTTTCATGAAGCCGCTTTAGTCATATACAGCAAGCTGCTTAATGTATTGAGTAGCTTGTCTTGGTGAGCGCTCCCTAGCGCCGCGAGGCGACGCGGGGTCTCACCGCTGCTGAGCACTAAGCTTTATAGGACAAGGGTTGTAGCTGTACTAGGTGCAACAAGCTTAGTGCAGATTGCTATAGCAATCCGCTGATGCATTCGTGGATTGCTATGCACTTAGCGTTTATAAAATAAGGGTTATACCCGTTCGTGGTGGCTGAAGCTAAGCGCGGAAAGCCATATGTTTTTAGATGATATTTTCTGTTCTAGTTGTATTGGTTATTGTGTTTGCTATTTTCGTAGTCGCAACGGCTTCTCAGTCTTGAAATAGCCCAATCTGTAGGAGTTGCAATCTGTAGGAGTTATAGTAAAGCGCGGATGCATAACGCTACGCGAGGCTACGCCAACGTACTTCGCTATGGCACTTTGCTGTGGCCCTTTGCTGTGGCACTTTGCTATGCATTTAGCTCTACAGAACAAACCCCCTCTTTTGGTCAACTTCTCTGCAGATAGAGAGGTAATCAAAAAGGGGGCTTTGCTTGTCTTGATCGACTTTAGAGCTTTAGAGATTTGAAGCCCTAGTGCAATGCTTCTAAGTAGTCACGAACCCGGTTACGACGCTTGGGCTGACGTAGCTTTTGTAGTGCTTTGGACTCGATTTGGCGAACGCGCTCGCGAGATAGCTCTAGGGTCCGACCAATCTCTGCCAGGGAGTAAGGAACGCCATCGCCGAGGCCGAAGCGCAGGGTGATGACTTCTTGTTCGCGGGTGGTGAGGTCGGTGAGCAGCTGCTGCAAGTCGCGCTTGAGTGATTCGCGCATGAGGCGATCTTCGGGAGAGATGTCCTCGGTCTCTAGCAAATCGCCGAGTTCGGTGTCGCGGTCTTTTCCGACCTTAGTATCTAGGGACACGGAGCGGGGCACTTTTTGCAGGACTTCGCGAACCTGAGCGACGGTCATGTCTAGCTCCTGGGCAATGTCTTCCATTTTGGCGGTGCGGCCTTGGGTCTGGGAGATTTTGCGCTGGGCTTTTTTGATTTTGTTGAGCTTTTCGGTGATGTGAACCGGGAGGCGGATAGTGCGGCTTTGGGTTGCGATCGCCCGCGTAATGCCCTGGCGAATCCACCAATAAGCATAGGTACTAAAGCGATAGCCCTTGGTTGGGTCAAACTTTTCAACGGCTCGCTCTAGACCTAGCGTACCTTCCTGAATCAAGTCCAGCAGTTCGAGTCCTCGGTTTTGATACTTTTTAGCAACGGAAACGACCAAGCGTAGGTTGGCCTTAATCATGTGCTCCTTTGCACGCACACCCTCTGACTGAATCTCCATCAGTGCTTCGACAGTTAGGTCTGCAAGCTTGGCCCACTGCTGCTTACCCTCTGAGAGGGTTGGCTTCAGCGCGCTCACTTCAATGTCTGCAGTAGAGGCCCACCGTTCTAAAGAGGGGCGGTGACCCAACTGCGCAGTGAGCTGGTCGCGGGTATTGAGCAAGTGTACGTAGACTGTTAGCGTGCCTTCTGTTTCCTCAGCGGCCTTATTACGCAGGTTTAGCAGCTCCATATGCTGCTGTACTCGCTGTGCTTCGGCAACTTCTTCGTCACGCTCTAGTAGACTGACACGACCAATTTCTTGGAGGTATAGGCGTACCAGGTCTGTGGTGCGAGCAGCACGGCGCTTGCTATGTGTCTCTACGTCCAATCCTTCAATATGAACGTCTGCTGGCGCATCGTCATCAGCCATGGACAGATCAATTTCAGTAGGCTCTCTCAACATATCAACACCGCTTTCTGGAGACTCATTCACGCCCTTCTCGGGGGAATGGTTCACAGTGCGCTGTTCGACGTAGTCGGATGGTGCTTTCATGATGGTGTGAAATAGCGAGTACAGGTGAAGGATCGGCGAGGTTCACCCTATGTGATAAGTATTCCCAGCCGACGGGAGCAGGCAGCCAAAGAGGCTCAGGAGAAGACGTATCTTTATGCAGCTATCAGTGGATTTCATCTGTTCTCTGCGGACAAAGTGAGATAAAAAACGATGGTTAGCGGCTTAGTCTTGCTGGGGCTTTTGCTGCGTAGAGCGTTAAAAACGCTACGTTATAAATTCAGCAAAACTACGGTCTATTCCTGAAAAAATAAAAAGTTCTCTCAGAGTACTTTCTATCTATTAAAAGGGGCGTTAATCGGGACTCTTGAGGCCATTGGTATCGGACATCATCGATAAATAAACATTAGCGAACAAGCACTGTTGGATGGATAGAATTCGGTGTGTTTACCACAAAGAACCCTCTCCATACAACAAATATCAGGTTTGTTTTTACACCTTCGTTTCAGTATTCCAGGTTCTAACAGTGGCACAGTCTTCATAGTGAAGCCGTACTTTCGCCCTTAGCAGTAGGTAACAACATTTCTGCAAGCGCATAGTGCAAACGGTTCTTTTTCCTAAAAAGACCGTAATACTACTGTTGTCACGCCTTTATAAAGAGTCCCCTGAGGTGCTATTTTCCGGGCTGTCGTACCGGAATTTGAATCGTGAATGTGGTGCCTTCGCCGACTGCGGAGGCAATTTGTAAAGAACCACCATGGCGCTCTGTCACAATCTGGTAGCTGATGGATAGTCCCATGCCGGTGCCCTGACCGATGGGCTTTGTAGTAAAGAAGGGATTGCAAATTTGCGATCGCACCTCGTCCGTCATACCCATCCCGTTATCGCCTATTTTCACTGCGAGATTGCCATCAGTGACTTCTGTACTGATAGTGATTTCAGGCGCGTCAACACCATCGAGCGCATCAATGGCATTGCTCAAAATATTCATAAAGACCTGGTTTAGCTGCCCGGCATAGCAATGTACAGAAGGTAGCTCGGCGTAGTGTTTTGTGATTTTGATTTTGGGGCGATTGGGCTGCCCCTTAAACCGATGGGCCAAAATCATCAGCGTGCTATCAATACCCTGATGGATATCGACTGACTTTTTCTCAGCTTCGTCCTTGCGAGAAAAGGTACGCAAAGACGCCACAATTTGCCGAATGCGCTCGGCACCCACTTTCATCGACGAGAGTAGCTTGAGCAAATCTTCGATCATAAACTCGTAGTCTAGATCTTCTAGCTCGTCGGCAATCTCATCTGGTGGATCCGGATAGTGCGCTTGATATAGCTTGAGCAGCTCAATCAGGCTGAGCGCGTAGCGATTGGCCGGATTGACATTGCCATAGATAAAGCTCACGGGATTATTAATTTCGTGGGCAACACCTGCCACAAGCTGACCAAGGCTCGACATTTTTTCCGTCTGAACCAGTTGGGTCTGCGCCTGCTGAAGTTCTGAGAAGGCTTGTTCTAGGTCTTCGGCCTGCTGTACGAGGCACATCTCTGCGCGTTTTCGTTCGGTAATGTCGTTGCGGATAGCAACGTATTGATAAGGGCAGCCTTCCTTGTCTAAAAACGGCACGATGGTGCAGTCCACCCAATAGTGCTGGCCATCTTTCGCTTGGTTGCGCACTTCACCTAGCCACACGTGACCGTTGCTGATGGTGTACCACATGTCTTCAAAAAATTCGCGCGGATGATAGTCGGAGTTGACGATGCGATGGGTTTGACCCATGAGTTCTGCGCGGCTGTATTTAGAGATTTCGCAGAATTTATCGTTGACGTAGGTGATACAGCCTCGGTGGTCTGTAATGGCGACGTTGCTAGAGCAGTCGAGGGCAAACTTAACGTCGGCCAGTTCTTTGAGGGAGTCGTTGAGCTTGGCTTCTATTTGTTTGCGATCGCCAATGTCGCTAAGGCAGCCGTACCAAATAATAGAGCCATCTGCCTGGGCCTGCGGTTTGGCAACGGTTCTGACCCAGCGCTGACGACCAGACGGTAAGACCACTCGGCACTCATAGTTACAGACCTTTAGGGTCAGCGCAGAGTCACGAATGGCCTGCTTCAGTCCGGCTTGCTCGTCAGGATGGACGAAGGAGAGAACAGATTTGCCCCGCAGCTGAAATTGTTCTGGCGATAGATTAATCAGCCGATGACAGGCGGTAGAGACATAGGGAAAAGAGACCTCTGACTGCGCGTCTAGGCGCATTTCGTAGAGCATGTCTGGCACGTTATCGGCCAGCTTTTGGAGGCGGTTTTGGGTGACGGCGAGTTCTGCGGTGCGGGCATCGAGTCTGGTAGAGAGGGCCTGATGAAGCTTTTTGGCGTCTATTTCGTCTTGTTTGCGTGAGGTGATGTCTTGGGCCAATGCATTCCACACAATGGACCCGGCGTTGGCCTGTGGGGTAACGGGCTGCATGGCAAGCGTGATCCACTTGGTCTTGCCATTGGGTAAGACGATGCGGCCCTCCCATTCCCAAAGGTTGAGCTGCTTGGCAGCGCGGCCGAGGGCCAGGGTGAAGCGATCGCTCTCGTCAGGATGAATGGCGTCTAGCAAGCAGTGATATACCCTATCGGTCAGCGCAGCATCATTGCGCGCTACATGCTCTGCCACTGAGGCTGACACCGGAATTTCGAGGAGTCGATAACACCCTGCACTAACGTATGGGCAGGCGGTAACGATACCTTTTGTCGTGGTGATGACTTGAGAGATAGCGCCTGGAATGTTGTCTATCCACTGATGTCTGTCATCGGTGCGATCATCAGTTCGAGCAGCGTCTTTTTTCTCCTGCGAGTTCACGACGTTGTGCGTGTCCAAGCCTGATTTGGTAGGTGATTGGCTTTTGGGTAGATTGTCTGCCGCTGGGCTGGGAAGAGACGCTGTCATTCAACTCATGCTGTGAGGGAGCCAGTATAGTTAGCATTCCCGGCACAGTCACCCTAGCCGAGGCCGTGTTCCTACAGAAGCAAACTGTGAGCAAAGTCACTGAGTTATTAGTTTGTATCCGTATATTTGACGGGCATTCTGACGTTTGGAATAAAGCTATTCATCTTCGTTCCCTGTTGACTGTTGTTTCTGTTGCTTATCGCTGATAGTTCTCTTTACGGTGACTAAGGAAAAGTCTTTCTTAGGCTGCCAACACCAAGTCGTATTTGAGGGCTAGTACTTCACTTTTCCGCAAAATAGCCATGGCATATTCTCTACCTTGTGAATCTGAAAACTCAACCAAATAGTTAAGGGTTTCCCCGCCATAGACTTCTAGAATTGTCCCTACCTGACCAGCCGGGAAGATTTGGATAGACGCACAGCTTTCATCTAACAGAGTTAATCGCTCTGTCGGAATCGGGGCTATGTTTGCGACAATGTCTAAAGGCTGGAGTGATTTCATGGCGTTACTTATTTGATGAATGCAGAAACTAGGCGCGGTGTAGTTGAGAGTGATCTAATTTTCCATATCGTTCTGAGAATAGTTTTCTCTTTTTTCTCGGGGATGAGCCAGTCAACCTTAAATTGTTGACCGAAAGGCGTGCTGCTAGTTTGAACAATTTCTCCTTCTATAGCTTTGGTCACTTAGCTTACGGCATAGTTATCGGCTGAAACCGTTGCCTTACAACGGGCTAAGTGACTAGCAAAGAGCGAATGCATCCGCTCTTTGCTATACTGCGGCTCTTTTAATGAGAGTTTTTAAGACTTCAGCATTTTTAGTCGTAATGCCCAGGGCTGACTTAAAGACTCTAGCTTTGTGTTTGCCAGAAGGATGATTTGGATTGAGACAATAGCCATTGAGCTTATCCATCGGAATAACGGCCTGAGAAGCGTTGGGTAGCTTCATAATGCTTGCTTTATGATTCTAAACCTGACCAATGCTAAATTCTGAGTTATTTTTAGCTTGCAAAATTAACTTTCGTCGATGACGGCATCGCGATCTAAGAGTAATAAATTACGTAGCTGGTCGGTGTCGAGTTCAGTGAGCCACTGTTCGCCTGCGCCGACGACTTGTTCTGCAAGTGCTTTTTTGCTGTTGATCATGTCGTTGATGCGTTCTTCTAAGGTGCCGGTGGTGACGAATTTGTGTACCTGGACGTTTTTCTTTTGGCCGATGCGGAAGGCACGGTCGGTGGCTTGGTTTTCGACGGCGGGATTCCACCAGCGGTCGAAGTGGAAGACGTGGTTGGCGCGGGTGAGGTTGAGGCCGACACCGCCTGCTTTGAGAGAGAGGATGAAGATTTTGGGGCCGTTCGGGTCGAGCTGGAAACGGTCTACCATTTCTTCTCTTTTGGGTTGGGAGGTGCTGCCGTAGAGGAATTGGGTTTTGGTGCCAAGGCGGTGCTCTAAGTGGCTGCTGAGGAGTTTTCCCCACTCGGCAAACTGGGTGAAGACAAGTGCGCGATCGCCCTCGGCAACGACCTCTTCTAACATCTCATCAAGACGCTGCAATTTGCCAGATCGCTTGGCTCTACCAAGAGAATCTTGTTTGAGAAACTGAGCAGGATGATTACAGATTTGCTTGAGCTTGACGAGAAGCGCCAAAATCATGCCGCGTCGCTTTACCCCTTCGGCATCGTCAATGTCTTCTAGGGTGGTGTCTACTAGCTTTTGATAGAGTCTTGCTTGCTCTGTGGAGAGTCCACAGAAGACGGTCATCTCTTGTTTGTCTGGCAGGTCTTGGATGATGGTGCGGTCTGTTTTTAGGCGGCGGAGAATGAAGGGCTGGACGAGCGATCGCAATGTTTTGAGCGAGTCGGTATCACCATATTTTTCAATGGGGGTGGCAAAGCGTCGCTTGAAAAAGTTGAGCGGGCCCAGGTAGCCTGGATTGAGAAAATCCATGATGGCCCACAGCTCGGAGAGGCGGTTTTCGACGGGGGTACCTGTGAGGGCAATGCGAAACTCACTTTCGATTTCGCGGACGGCGAGGGATTGTTTGGCGGCGGGGTTTTTAATGTTTTGCGCTTCGTCTAGCACCATGCCGCGCCACTCAATGCGTTTGAGATCTTTTAGGTCTCGCTGGACAAGGGCGTAGCTAGTAATGATCAGATCTAGCTTTTCGGCTGCTTTGACTAATGCGGAGCCTTTGGGGCGTTTGTCTCCGTGATAGAGCAGCGTGGTGACTTGGTTTGGTGCAAATTTGCTGACTTCTCGCTTCCAGTTGGTCAGTACCGAGGTAGGGCACACGAGGAGTACTGGGCCGCCGAGGGCCTGTTCCTGCTTGAGGTAGAGCAAAAAGGCGATGAGCTGGACGGTTTTACCGAGGCCCATGTCGTCAGCGAGGCAAGCGCCTAGACCCCAATTTTCTAAGAAGGAGAGCCAGGAAACGCCTTTGGCCTGATATGGTCGCAGCTGTCCGGCAAAGCCGTTGGGCTCTTCTATGGGCTCTAGGCTTTGGTTGCCTGTGGTCATGGTGGTCATGAGTTCGTCGAGTTTGCCAGAGGCATCGAACTTGACGACGGGAAGTTTGTCGATGAGCTGGTTGTCGCCTGTGCTGATGCGCAGGGCTTCTTCGACGGAGAGCTTGGTTTGGCCTTTGCGCTTCTCAAAAAAGTCTTTGGCGGCGCGAACATCTTGGGGACGCAATTCTATCCACTGGCCATTGATTTCGACGAGGGGGGTGCCCTGGGTAATCAGTTCATCAAATTCAGCCTTGGTCAGCACTTGCCCGCCGACTGATAAATCCCATTTGAAATTCAGCAGACTTTTAAGACCGAGACGTTGATTTTTGGGTGGGGCGGTGGCGCTAATCTGTAGGCCTAATCGGCTCGCGCCCACTTTGCTGGGGTCGACTAGGTTGTCTGGCAAGATAACGCCAAAGCCACTGTCTTGCAGACGCCAGGCGGACATTTTGAGGAACTGAAAGGCTTCGATAGGGCCGAGCACACATTCTGTGGGGCTTTGTTCAATGAGGGTTTGCTTGATGGGTTCGTAGAGGCGAGTGGCGCGGCCTAGGCCTGCGAGCAGGGTTTCTTGGGGGGCGTCTACGGTGCGGCCTGCGTGGGTGAGTTCGTCGGTGGGATGCTGCCAAATAAGATCGGCGCTAACCTGATAGTCGCTATCGTCTATGGCCTGTAATCCGTAGCGGAGGTGCCAATCTTGGCTACCCGTCTCTGGCGGGGTGAGGCGAAAGCAAGTGCGGAAGCCTTCTACGGTGTCGGCCAAGTTTTGGAGCGGCGCGGTCCAGGTGTTGATGGCATCGTTCAGGCGAACAACGCCTGCGGGGGTGCTTTCAAAGTGAGCGTCGCTTTGACCGAGAGCGTCTAGCCATTCGCGCAGAGGGATTTCTTTGTTTAGCGGGGCGGAGGCGGTGAGGGTGTTGTCTTCCGCAATGCTGCGAACTTGGGCGTCTACGAGGGTTTCGAGAAAACTGCGCACGAGGGTATCGGCAGAAACGGGGAGGTTTACTCTCAGGGGAGAGGTTTTGTCAGATTTCTTTTGATTTTTTTTCGGGGCAGTGGGCGGCGCGCTGTAGCTGTGGCAGATGAAGGGGAGGCGATCGCAGAAATCTTTGAGTCTTGCTTGGTCGGTGGCGCTGTCTAGCAGGAGTTGCCAGGATGCGATCGCACCTTTTTTATCACCACTGACCACTGGCACAAACTTACCTCGCGCCAGCAAATCTAAACACCACCGCGTTAGATGAGACCAATAGCGCAAATCATCTCCGACAAAAGCACTCGCTTCTGATTGACCTAGGGGTAAAGCGCTCAAAAATTTGATGGTCGTTGCCGCGTCTAAGACGCCTCCCGAAAGCTGCCACGGATATAGGGCCAGATCGTCATTTTCTTCGGAGGGTTGATCCGTATTGTCGCTCTGCTGAGCAAATTCACTAGAGAGAACGGGCAATATGTTTAGCGGCTTGTCCGAGGCTTGAAATCTAGTTGGCAATACAACTACTCGAGCCTGCCACTGTTTGCTCTTTCGGGTTTTACGGCCTGCAGCTTTCTTTTTATCAGCAGCCTCTACTTTTTTAGCAGCGCTGACTTTTTTCCCTAGTGCGGCCTGCATCCAAGACAGATCTAGCTCTTCGGTTTTTTCAAAGCTAGCGATGAGTTCTTTTTGAGTCAGCTGATAGGGCTGCTCATGGGGCAAAAGCACATCACTCTCTTCGCCGTCTGCGGCCTGTAAATCAGCGACGGCAGCGGGCGCTACTCTGCGCCAGGTTTCGCCCCACAGAAAAAACTGCTGTAAGTCGGGTAGCCAGTTGCCGTGTAAAGTCGCCATGGGGCAAAAATGCTCTTACCAATGAATAATGTTTTATTTTTCCGCTTCTCATTTTAGAGAGCAATGAGCCTTACGATTCGAACTGCTCGTAGGCTGCAACAATTCGCTGCACTAGGGCGTGACGCACAACATCCGCCTTGGTTAGCTCACAAAACTCGATGCCTTCTACCTTGCGCAAAATTTTGGTGGCTTTGGCCAGGCCCGACTCTTGATACTGAGGCAGGTCAGTCTGGGTGACATCGCCAGTGACGACCATGCGAGAATTGAACCCCAGTCGGGTGAGCACCATTTTCATTTGGGCTGGGGTCGTGTTTTGCGCTTCGTCCAAGATGACGAAGGCATTACTGAGGGTGCGGCCGCGCATGTAGGCCAAGGGAGCAACTTCAATGACGCCGCGCTCCATGAGATGTGGAATACGTTCAGGATCTAGCAGCTCGTGGAGGGCATCGTACAGCGGCCGCAGATAAGGATTTACCTTTTGCTGGAGGTCGCCAGGAAGAAAACCAAGTCGTTCGCCCGCTTCTACCGCAGGGCGGGTAAGAATGAGCCGTTCGTATTCCTCGTTCATGAGCGCTTTGACGGCGACCATGGCGGCCAGGAAGGTTTTGCCAGTACCTGCCGGACCTGTGCAAAAGGTGAGATCGCTGCTACGTAGGGCGTTGATGTACTGCTGCTGGCGAAAGGTTTTGGCGCGGATGATTTGACCGCGACGGGTTTTGGCGATGACGTCTTTTTGGATGCTTTGCAGCTCGCCTTCGCGGTGGGTGTCTAGGGCATGGATGGCGGTAAGGACATCTGTAATGGCAATAGCTTGCCCTTCGCTCCAGGTGGGCTCTAGCGTTTCGACAATGCGTCTAACTCGCGTCACCTGATTGTCTGTACCGGCAATGCTGAGCTCGCTGCCGCGCAAGACAACAGTTGCGCCAGTTTGCTGGGCAATGCGTTTAATATTTTCTTCCCGAGGCCCTGCCAAGGCAATGGCATTCTCGGCACTCATCAAGCCAAGCTTGTAAGTATTTCCCATGCAGTTTTCTATCAAATAACGAACGGTTCCCAGACGTAGTCTAGGAACCGCGCTAATAATGAGGCCTAAGTAATCTACGCTAATACTCTAAAGTAGCGAATTATTCAGGCTTTGGCTTTTTCTTGGGAGGGGCAGGGTTCGTGCTGACTCGCTGAGGCGGTCTGCGATCGCCCCCTCTACCACGTCCACCAGAACGAGAGCCTCTGCCACCGCGATCGCCGCGCTCAGCTCTCTCGGGCTGAGGCTCTCCAAAGACGCTGAGGTTGACCGTCATTTCAGCGAGCCGACCGGCCGCCATGATGGTGGTGCGAATAGCTTTAATATTGCGTCCACCACGACCAAATACGCGGCCTTTGTCTTCATCCTCATCGAAGGCTGCTCTTAGCCATAGCTTTTTGCCACCGGCTAAGGATTCGGAAT
Organism: Cyanobacteria bacterium J06627_28; assembly: GCA_038521595.1. GTDB lineage: Bacteria > Cyanobacteriota > Cyanobacteriia > Phormidesmidales > Phormidesmidaceae > Phormidesmis. Next base: position 96,584 of record JBCBKQ010000001.1, read on the forward strand.
GAAATTTTAGGGCCTCGGGCTTGTCTAGAAAGGGCTCCATCAGGAAACGTGCGATCGCTTCATAATCAGCCACTTCTGTAATGCCTTGATCGTGGGAAGCCATACTACTTACCTAGCTGTTCGTATACGTTCGCTTTCTTTAGAATGCTTGCTACTGTAGCGGTGGGCTGGGCGCCAGTCTTGAGCCATTTAACGATGGCAGGAACCTCCAGACGAGTCTCCTTAGTTCTAGGGTTATAGAAACCTAGCTCTTCGAGAGGGCGACCATCGCGGCGAGCCTCAGAAGGCATGGCAACGATACGGTAGCTGACTTCGCGCTTTTTTCCGTAGCGCTTTAGGCGAATCTTGATCATTAGAAGTTGGGTAACGGCTGAGCCGGACAGATAATTGAGCCAAAAATTAATTAGAGCAATCGATTTTAGCACTCACCGAGAAGCTGAGGCAAAGCATTCTTTTTGATGACTGCATTCTTTAGACTTCGATTTTCTCATAAATGATTACGCTAGCTTAACTAGAAGCGTCCGCAGCTCCCTTAAAAAGGCTACGGACGCTTCTTTTTTAGTGATGCCCTAGGGCAGCGCTGTTAATCTTCGTGGTCTTCGAAGGGATCGCTGAGCTGCTTTGCGGGTGGGCCGAACGCTGTGTAAACGGCGTATAACGTAAACGCACCAACGATTGTAGCGACCGAAACAATAAGAACTGTTGCAGAATCTAAGCTATCCATTTAGTTTTTTCCTTGATTTCCTTTATGATATTACAGAATATAAAGTAAGTTTACCTCGGTCTCCCCATGGCGCAGCAAACGAAGCTAGGCAACCTCCTCAAGCCCTTGAACTCTGAATACGGTAAGGTTTCCCCTGGTTGGGGTACAACCCCAGTAATGGGCGTATTTATGGTGCTTTTCCTGGTATTTTTGCTAATTATCTTTCAGCTGTACAACTCTTCTCTCATTTTGGACGGTGTAGATGTTGACTGGAGAAGCCTGGGTAACTAGGGCAATTATTATGAGACGAATCGCATAGATGTATTGAGTAATTGCGGTTGAGGTCTTGGTGAGGGCAGGTGTGTTTGGCACCTGCCCTTTATACTTTTAAGCAGTATTAATAGACGTGTGTGGACGATGAACATCTTTGGAATTGGCCTGCCTGAGATGGGCCTGATTATGATTGTGGCGCTATTGGTGTTTGGCCCCAAAAAGCTGCCAGAGATTGGCCGCAGCCTGGGTAAGGCGATGAAGGGCTTTCAAGATGCCTCAAAAGAATTTGAAAATGAATTTAAAAAAGAGGCCGAGCGCATCGAAAAAACGGTGGCTGAGCCGATGAAAGCAACGCTAGAAAAGCCTAGAGCTTTGGCTGCTGACAAAGATGAGACGACTACAGAAGCTGAGATTGTCGATGAGCCAGTGGCTAATGCGCCTATGACTGAAGAGGAGTCGGCGGTATAGCACTGGGGCGATATTGATCTAGAAAGGCGCCTGTAAAAATCGCCTGTAAAAATTAAGTGAGAGACGATGGTAGGGACAGCGCCAGCAGCACAGGAACCCGTAATTGTGCTGCCACGGCTAATTGTTGGGCTGGGTAATCCGGGTGCTAAGTACGACCGGACGCGGCACAATATTGGCTTTGAAATTGTGGATGCGCTGGCAAAAAGTTTGCCGGACGTGTCGTTAGATCCGAACAAGCGGTTTCAAGGGGCAACAGGCGAGTTTCGCAGTGCAGGTGAGCGGACGGTGCTGCTAAAGCCGACAACCTACATGAATAAGTCAGGTCAGTCTGTGCGGGCAGTTTTGGACTGGTACAAGCTGAATCCAGCGGATGTGCTGGTGGTGTACGACGATATGGATTTGCCGGTAGGCAAGCTGCGGATGCGCCTATCTGGCGGGGCCGGTGGTCACAATGGCATGAAGTCAATTATTTCTCACTTGGGTACGAAGGAATTTCCCCGCCTGCGCGTGGGCGTGGGTAGTGCGAATAAAAGTGGTGACCCGGATGGGGCAGTGGTTTCTCACGTGCTGGGCCGCTTTGCTCCAGAAGATAGAAAAATAGTCGATGCGGCAATTCCGATGGCAGTCGATGCGATTGACTTTAGCCTGCGCAAAGGTGTGGAGCGCTCAATGAGTCTCTACAATGGGCGAGAAGTAGAACTGTAGGTGTTTTGCTGTGTGATTTATGCTGTTGCCCTTTGATAGAACGTGATGCCCACTCGATGGATATGCTCCACAACGTTTGGATTTTCTATATGGCTCAGGATAGAGATATCGAATAGATAAGGGAGCAGAAGCTCGTCTATTTCGTCGTCGATGCGAGTCATTTGACGATAGGTGAGTGATTCGCCCGTCAGGGTGAGATCTATATCTGAGCCCTCGCGAAAATTTCCTTTGGCTCTAGAGCCATACAAGATAGCCGACTCGACTGCTGGGTGTGCATTAAGGACACTTCTAATCTGCTCAATGACGTGAGTTTTGAGCCCGCAATGTACTGATAACTCTTCCTTATCCATGGTCATTTTTCATCGTTTTCATTTTGGCTTCTAATGCGACAAACTTATCAAAGAATTTTGTCCTGACATCACCTGAAATCTTCTGAGCGATTTCCTTGTTATAAGTGTGACTGGTTTGATTTCGATCTTTAATCATGTCCATCCACATATGGCCTTCATCAATTAAACCGAGGTTGAATGCTTTACGGGTAACATCTCGTGAGCCATATAGTTTTGCCTGCGGATTTTGGTCTTCTAGAAATGCCTTAAGTAGCTTCCACGCTAGCTCGTGCGTATATTCGAAGGCCTGAATGAATCCTTGCTCCTCCAACTCATTCAGCTCGCCTTTATCTATAAACTTAGTCAGCATGGCCAATGCCTTTTGGTAGCTATCAAATCTTTGTTTCCAGCGAATGTCTAAATCAGTCATGTGGTGTCTTGTTCGCAGACGTCGGATGTGTTTTTAATACTGTCTCAGACTGTGGCCTATGATTTCATGCCTGTCGAACGATAATGCGCTGACTTAGAATTGAGCTTGTACGAGTAGGAAGTCCTTGAGGGAGCTAACGTGGAGAGTGCAATTATTCGCCAGGGTGAGCTGGTAGGCCAGGGACTGATGGCCTATGAAACGACTGAGGAAATGGGCTCGGTGGCGCATTTGCTGGTGGATGTGAAGCAGGCTCAAGTGACGGGGTTAGCGTATAAGACGACTGGGCTGGTAGGGCGTAAGCAGGATTTGGGGTGGGCGCAGGTTGTGAAGATTGGGGGCGATCGCATCATTATCCAGTCAGAAGCTCCTGACGCAGTAGAGTCTCAACTAGCGGCCGCCCAAGACATTACGAACCTAGAAATATGGACAGATGGCGGTGACCATATTGGCCGAGTCGTGGACGTTTGCTTTGATCAGCGCTCGGGCGCGATCGCACATTACCTCTTCATCCTAAAAGTCCAAGAAGCCATCACAGAAAACGAACCGACAGCAGCCTTATTTGGCGAAGAACCTGCCGAAGACTCAGCCGCCGATGAAAGCGAAACAGAGGCACCTCAAACGTTGACGGGCTACATGATTGCACCATCGGCAATTATCAGTGCAGGGCGCAAGCGAATGATGATTGCGGAGGAAGATGCGAAAAGGGCGCAGCCCTATGGCAAACCATTGACGATTGCCAAGGATAAATCTGCTAGGTTGCCCGTCGCGAATTGGCGACCCGAGCAGCTGCCTGAGATGCCTGCTGAGCTAGGAGGATTGTTGGAAAAAGGGCAGGCTTTAGCAGGGCAGGTGAGCGATCGCGTGCGACAGCAGGCAAAGCGATTTACCGATGAACAGTTTGTCGATAGAGACGTTGATGCTGAAGGGCAGCCGGATATTTCGGAGCAGCTGCAAGAGAAAACGGCGCAGGTGAAAGACCAGATGCAGCAACAGCTTCAGCGGGCGAGAGAGAGGGCCCAAGAGCAGCTTGAAAGAGCGCAAGAACAGATTGATAAAAGTGGATTAGAAGAGCGTTTGGAAGAGACGTTGGAGAAGATGCCGTTCGGGAAATCTCTGGGGAAGCGATTTAACAAACTAACGCGGGGTCAATCTGACCGTGATGTAGATCCCATTGACGTTGCGTCGTTTGAGGTGTGGGAAGAGGATGAGTAATTGGTTTGATGCTGCGTTTGGATGTGTGTGATTAACTGCTGAAAACTTTCGAGTGCGCTAACTTGATTGCCAAGGCAGAAGTTGGAAAGGCAAGCGATCGCATAGGCCTGCTTTAATGGATAGGACTTTTGAGTCGCTGCCTGTTTGGTTGAAAGGGAAATCGCCTGTTGTGCGTCTTCTAGTGCGTCTTCTGGTGCGCCTTCTGGTGCGCCTTCTGGTGCGCCTTCTGGTGCGCCTTTGGCATTGTGCTGTTGAAACCGGAGCTGGGTGCGAGCACAGTAGACGACCCAATAGTCTGGCGAAAGTGCTAAGGCACAGTCAAAATCCACCAAGGCTTTATCAGAATCGCCTGCCTTGAGGTAGGCAAGCCCCCGATGATAGTGGGCATAGGCCGTGGGGGTAATGGCAATGGCCGTGGAATAGTCTGAGATAGCGGCTTTCCATTTTCCTTGGTGAGCGCGAACTTGAGCGCGATGCCGGTAAAAAGCAGCGTTGTTTAGCGGTAAGCCAGCGGTTTTGTCATAGTCAGTGGAAACGGTGTCAGTGGAGGCGGTGTTTTGTTCGCATGGCTGTGCGGTGGTGGCTCGGTTGAAATAGAGTTCGGCAAGGGTGGGGTCGAGTGCGATCGCACGGTCATAGTCTGCGATCGCACCCCCCATATCGCCTAAGTGCTGCCTGAGGTTTCCTCTATTGTTATACGCCTCGGCAAAGTCGCGCTTTAGGCGGATAGCCTGCTCAAAGTCCGCTTGGGCACTGGCTAAGTTATGTAGCTGAAAGTGCGCAACACCACGATGATTGTAGGCTTCGGCGCAGTTTGGGATGGCCTCTATGGCGCGGGTGAGATAAGAGAGGGCGTGGTCTGGTTGGCCGCAGCGGAGGCTAGCAAAGCCGCGCCACAGGTAGCCTTGGGAGAAAGTGGGATGGAGCGAAAGGGCCTGGTCAAAGTCGGCAATCGCGCGTTCAAAGTCACCTCGATCTAGCTGCAAGAGGCCTCGGCAGCTGTAGCCTTGGGCGGAGCCTGCCGATTTTTCGATGCCTTGGTTGAGGTCGTTTAGAGACTGGAGATAATTGCCGAGCAGGCGATGGGCGTTGCCTCGGTGAATGTAGATTTCGGCCTGTTTGGCCTGGACCCAGGCATTTGCGGTGACGGTTGGCTGGAGAAGATAGGTGAAGTCTGAGATCGCGTCTGAATAATTTTCAATGCGGCAGCGGGCACAGCCCCGGTGATAGTAGCTTTTGACAAGATTAAGCTCGGTGCTGATGTGGTCTATTGCAGTCAGGCTTATCTGAGGCTGCGATAGCGGCTCGAGAGCGGTTGTAATGAGGTTAATAGAGCGGGTGAAGCAGGCGATCGCAGGGTCAAAGTCTTGCGCCTGAGTATAAGCAATCCCCTGTGAGAGCAGCCGTTGTGTCCCCACCATCAGCTGTAGCGCGTGAGTGGCCGTCGCGCCATCTGTGAGATCAGCTGTCATGGGGCATCTGGGTGATCACGTCTTTGGTCTGCTCAAGGTCAAGGCTCAGGGTCAAGGCTCAGGGTCAATGCCTAACTAGAGTACGCCAAGAATAATGCGTGCTCAACTGTGTGAGCGCGGTTTGCCAAGAGACAGATGTGGCCTATTGATACATCGATACTCGTAGGTCTGTTCGCATAGGTCTATTCACATAGGTCTGTTCACACAACAAATCGTGACAAGTTGAGCATGAGGATTGCTTAAAGGGCGGTGGTGAGGAGAATATCGATATGGAGGATATATTAAATTTATTTGATGTATTTGGATAAATCCTCCGGGTTTCGTTGGTTATTGGGTATCTGTCTGCGCGCAGCGATCGCGCGTCGTCGTACTAGATATTCGAACTAGATATATTCAAATCACTAAATATATTCAAATCACTAGATTTACTGCAATGTTAGGCGTTGAGAGAGAGTTGCTGTGAGTATCGTCAATCAGGCCAATGGTCTTTTTTCGACAGAGGCTTTTACTGAGCCGAGTGATGGCAGCGTTTTGGAGTGCTCAATTTTGGTGGCGGGTGGATCTACGGCGGCCTATTCGGCAACGCTGGCGGCGCTACGACTCAATGTAGATGTGTGCCTAGTGCAGCCGCAAAAAGTAGTGGGCGGCCAGTTTACGGCTCAGGGGCTGCCTGCTTCGGACGATGGTGATTTGCTGAGGCAAACGGCAAGCTTTAGCCGAGTAGAGGGCGAAGCCTTTGCGATTTCTAAAAGCCAGCGGGCCTTTCGACAGCGTCAAAGACAGCTTCAGCCAGTCAGAGGAATCGTTCAAAATAATCCGGGTGGGGCGTGGGTATGTCCAATTACGACAACGCCTGTGGTGAGTGCGATCGCATTAAATGAACCCCTTCTTCCCTACCTCCGCTCCGGCAAGCTGACGCTAATTGTCGAAAGTGATCCAGTGGCTGTAGAAATGGTAGAAACAACAACCGAAGCAGGTAACCCAGGGCGTAAGCGGGTTACGGGCGTCACGTTTCGAAACCACCAGACGGGCGATCGCTTTGCGGTAAAGTCTCCTGTGACGCTAGAAGCCACAGACTTTGGTGATTTGTTAGAGCTGGCTGATTTGCCGTCGCGAGTCGGGCAAGAAGCGCGGAGCGATACAGGCGAGGCGATTTTGCCAGAGACAGCGATTCCCACTTGCCAGCAGTCGTTTACGTTTAACGTACTGGTGGAGCGGACGGCTCGCCGCGAACAAGCGCTGCCTGCACCTGCAGGTTATCGCCGTGAGCCCTGGCTCAATCCGTATGACTTTACGGGCAACTATTGGCTTAAAAAGTCTCAGGGCTGGTCAAAGCGAGATTTTTTCGCACCGTTTGGCATTTTTCGCTACCGGCGAGTGCTGAGGCGATCGCTCAATGAAAAGGCGGTCAGTGTGGGCGATGTGTCAGTGATTAATTGGGGTACGTCGCCCCATCCCGAGAAAGGACAGTGCTGTGGAAATGATTTTCGTCGGGGGCATTTGATTGGTACGAGCCCGGACGAACGTAAGGCCGTGATTCAAAAGGCACGCGATCGCGCCCAGGCCTACGTTCACTATTTGCAAACCAATGTTGCAAGCAATCTCAAGCTGAGAGGCGACCTGACTTGGACGGCTGACGGCATTAGCCTGGAGCCCTACATACGCGAATCTCGCAGAGGCATTGCGGTGACAACTATTCGCCACGAAGATGTCGCCGAGCGATTTTTCCCAAATCAGGCGAGGGCTCGCTGCTTTGACGATAGCCTGGGCATCGGTCAATATCACTATTTAGACTTGCACGGCAACTTGGTAGAGGGGCACGTGAGTCCAAAAGGGAAAGACGTGATTGCGCTGCCCTTTTCATTGCCTGCCAGGTCGCTTGTACCCATGACGACTGACGGTCTTATCTTGTCTGCCAAAAGCCTTGGTACTACGCACATTACTAACGCAGCCTACCGAATGCATCCGATGGAGTGGGCCATTGGTGAAGCCAGCGGATTTTTAGCGGTGTTTGCCGCTTGGACGGGGGAAGACCCGCGCACGGTAGTCGAAACGCTGCCGCTTTTGCGAAAGCTACAGGGCTTTATGGCTCGCAATGGCGTGCCGCTCTTTTGGTTTGATGATGTGGCCCACGATGATGGCGATTTTGAGGCGATTCAGGTGATGGCAACCACGGGCATCATTCGCAGTGAAAATGCCAATAATCTGCACTTTCGGCCCTATGCCAATGTCACCAGAGCCGTGGTCGCCACTGCGCTGGTGAGCCTGCTCAAGCTAGAAAAGATCACGCCAGAGCGACCTAGCTTTTGGGATGTGCGACCCGGCAAGCACTGGGCCTATAGCAATATCGAAACCCTCAAGGCCCAGGGCATGATTGCCGGTGTCGGCAAGGGTCGTTTTTCGCCAGATACGCCCATTACGCGGCGGCAGCTGTCTTATCTAATCCAGGCATCTGTGCCCCAGGCCCATGACAAAGCCTTTGCCCGCATTCCCCGAGACAAAACGCCGCTGAGCCGCCGCGAGCTATCGCGAGCTTTTTATGAGCTGCTCAAGCATCGGCTGGAGATTTGAGCATGGCCAAATGACAAACGCTACAGATAGACCTAATCAGCAAGGCCGATGCAGTAGCTGAGGGATGGCAATGCAGAAAATGCGTATTATTACTTAGTTTTTTGATAAAGAATAGGTTAAGTGTGTCAATATATTAAGGACTATTTGCCCCTTAAGACATACTTTTTAGTCCGTCGCTTATACACATGCACCTATCTATCAAGTCTGCTCTGCCTTTTGCGCTAGTCGCCTCACCTTTGCTGCTGGCCGCAACGCAACCACTGACATCAGAGGCCTCTCAGCAGGCTTGTGGTGCTGGTCATGTCAACGCTAGTTTTTCATCTGCGACTTCTACGCCTGAGGCTTCTACTTCTGTGGCCTCTACTCCTACGGCCTCTACTGCTGGGGCAATAGGCACCAGCGCGGTCAATGTACCGGATTTTGTAGCGCCAGAGATGCTATCGCTTACCTATGCACAGAACGATGCTAACGCTGCAGAGCTGGGCCGGATTGTGCATCCTGTTGCCGCTTCATTGCAGGTACTCATTACCTCCGAGCAGGAATGGGACTCGCTAGTCAATGCCCCTCAAAGCACCGCCCGCTTTCAAAACACGCCTCGACTGTTTGTCGAAAGTCCATATGGGCCTGACTTAACGTCCTCTATCGATTTCGCTGAATCAGAAGCGCTCACCGAGGCTCAGACTCGCTGCAATCTCAAGGAAGATCCCTCGGCGGATGCGGAGCCTGAGGAGAGCGAAGCTGCCGCTGACGATATTCCAAATTTAGACCCTTCGGTAGTGCCGCCTGCACCAGCTGATGCCCCTGCTACTGCGCCAGAACTAGAAGAGATGCCTGCTGAAACGGATGCGCCTACGACTATAGATGCACCTGTGCCTGCTGACTCATCTATTAATGTGCCGACTGAAGGCTTGAGCCCGGTGCCGACTGTGCGCCCTGAAGACCTGCCCGTGGCAGATCCGTTGCGTGATCCCAATAATTTTACGCCAGAGGAGTTTGTGCCGACACCATTTGACGGTTCTCGGACGGCGAGCTTAGAGAGTTTGCCTGATGGGAGCTATCGCTATTTGGCTGGCAGTTTTGAAACGCGGGCCTATTCGGACGATGTGCTGGTTGAAAATGGTGGATCGATTTTCTTACTGACGAAAGTGGGCAATCAGGTGACGGGCAACTTGATGCCTCGGCTGGGCCTGCCAGGAATTTGCGTGACGGGTACGTTGAGCGGTGATGTGATTACGGGCGCTGCATATCCTGACGACACGGCAGATATTGAGCAGGAAAGCGCTCGCGAGGTGGGGGATGAATATGAGCCCTACGGCAGCGGTGCTTTACAAATTCGTCGGAGTCAGACGGTGGGCGATCGCACTTACTATGCGGACGCTTTGCTTGATCTCAGTAATTTTTCTCGTATCAACGCAGGTACAGCCCTAGCACCTACAGCCTGTGAGGTGCCAACGGTCGAAGCTGCTGCTGAAACCGCAACTGACTAGACTTAATTACCACCAATTACCGCCAACTTGGGCGTTGGGGGCATAGCCGACCCATCAGGCGCACGGCTGCCGGTAGAAAGCAGCCAGTACTCTTGCCTATCTTGAAAAGCTCAGTGCAAACACGCTGGCTGCTACAGATATTCCACTCAGTTTCTCAAGGGTAATACTTGGTTTGAGAGACGTGGTTGCGGCTGATGCGATCGCCCACTCGGTAATTTTGACTGGATGTCACTGATCCCCAAAAAAACTTGATTATTTCGTAACTAATTAAGTTTTCTCGGTTTGAGCAGACGGGTAAGCTAAGCCTGCCTGATTGGGATAACTTGGTGATGAGTGTCATGGTTAAGATCCGTCGCAACCGACGTGCAAAAGTGAAGCGCCTAAAAATGCTATTGCGCCCTCACGCACGCCACAATAATCGCCAGAGCCAAGCAACTGAGCCTATCGATGAACAAGCCACTGATAGCCTGGCGACTAATCCGTCAACGACTGGCTTATCTGGTGCGGCTGAGCAGGCTGCCAATGCTGAGATCGAGCAGACGTTAGGAACGGTGCTGACGTTAACACCTCCTTTTGTTGACGCTCAAGATATCGCACCTCAAGCTATCGCGCCTCAAGCTATTGATCCTCAAACTATTGAGCCTCAAGATGATGCCGAGAAAGCGGGCGTTAACCAGCCACCAGAAGAGCAGACAAGACTAAATCGGTCTCCAGACGAGCAATTTGCCATTAATGAACAATCCGCCACTAATGAGTCTTCTGGTGGTGATTTGCTGGCCGCGACTCAAGGGGTTGTGGATACAGCAGCTAAGTCAGATGGTGTAGATAGCCTGATGCCTGGTTCGTCGTTTGCTTCTGAGACAGGTTCAGGTAGATTGCCCGATAAGGTTTGCCTAGATGTTTCTTCGGCTACGGTCTATCAGACGGCGGTGGGAATGCCGGAGATTTCTGTCTCGAAGGTGCCTTCTTTAGATACGCGATTGCAGGATGTGCCCGTGCGGCCTCGCAGACGATTTAGGCGGCGAATGAGACGCCTAAACTTTCGCCGGGTGCTGCGGTATTTCTTTAGGCGCTACTTTAATAGCTTTTGGATGCCGGGTTTTGTGAGCGTCAGTGCGCTGGTAGGTGCGATCGCAACCCTAGCGCTCTCCGTCAATGTCGAACTCCTCGGCATCTATACGTCTGTTGTGTTTGCTATCGGCGTAGCTGCCCTCGTAGGCGCTTTCGTTGCCTTCTGTGGTCTTCTTAGCGCGACTATTTGGAACATGGCCAGCAGACGCTGGCTTAAGGGTCTTACCAACTTTACGCTGCTGCTATTTCTCTGCGGTGGCCTGACAGCGGCGACGGGCAGCCTGCTGGTGTTTGCCATGGCCCACGACTACGAGCCGCCTATTGCTAAACCTGTGCCTGTCGTTGCCGATGCCGCATCCCCAATCCACCGAGAGCGCGCAACCCCAAATCCTGATGACTATCAAAAAGCCCTCCTAACGGCGTTAGACTCGCCTGAGCAAGAAGCTGCAACGGTGACCGCAGCCATTGATAGCCTGCAGTATTTACAGACAAATGACCCTGAGCTACTGCAGCGATACTTGGCCATGAGCCCGGCCTGGCGAGTCTTTGAAGAGCGCGGACATCGCTATGCAACCCGGCGCTGGCGCATCGGCGATCGCTGGCAATACAACGTACATGGTTACTACGACAGCTCAGACATCGGTCTGCCCACGGAGGATGCTTACTTTCAGTCTAGATTTACCTTGGGGCTCTCGGGTGAACCCTGGGCAACTGTTCAAGACGATGCAACTCAAGTACGACCTAGCGAAACCAAAGTGCTGACGCTATCAGAAGGGAACCTCTCGACCAAGCAGAGCAACCTCGTCATTGAAGGTGACAATTTGATTGTCGAAATCTTTGAAGAATCGGTAGCCGATGCACGGCCCCTGACGCAGGCTGCCCTTGCCTTTACCGAAGACGAGCTGAGTGACTTTACTCGCTATCGAGATCTGGCCATGATTTGGGCGACAATTCCAAGTGATGCTGTGCAGCAAGGAACACCCTATTTTCAGCTGCTGAGTTCATTTGAGCCGGGGGTCTACGACGCCGAAATCTGGGCGAATACCGGAGAGCCGGGCATGGTCTATCTCAAGGCCTATGACCTAGCAAAAGACAGAAGTATCGGTAGCCGTCGGATTAAGGAGAAAACGAGCGAATGGCTGGGTTGGTCTGAAAATCCGAAGGAGCTGTTTTTATCGAATACGCACTTCACCATTCACGAAGGCAACTGGAATCAGCCCTATCCGGCTCGGTTTGAAGTGTGGTTTGTGCCCGATGCAGGCGGGGCCGAACGCAAGCTGATGGAGAAGATATATACGGTTGAGGGCTGGCAACGTTAGATCAGCAGGAGAAACAAAAATATAGCCGGCTGCTTAATGCATTAAGCAGCCGGCTGAGCACTCAGCTTTCTAGTGCAGATTGCCATACCTAAAAAGCCTCAAGAGTGACACTCTTGAGGCTTTTTGATTCTTTGAAGCGGTTGGCTTGTTTGCTGTTACAAGCGTCCTGATCCATTAGGACGCTTGCGCAGAAGCGTTGCCTCTTTGACAAAGGTGTAACCCCTAGTTTTGTCTGAAGCAACGCTTCGAAAGCTATCGGTGACTACACAGCAGCAGCCGTCTTAATCTTGGCATCCAGTTCGCCAGCGGCGTACTTAGCAGCAAAGATTTCAACGCCAACCTGCTTAATCTTAGAAGCTTGACCAGCAGTGCCAAACGCTTCGTAGCGAGCGGTACAAACTTGCTTCATGTACTTAATAGAAGGCTTGAGGAAATGGCGAGGGTCAAAGTTTTTAGGATCGGCAACTGCAGCTTCGCGAATGGCAGCCGTGATGGCCAAACGGTTGTCAGTGTCGATGTTTACTTTGCGAACACCATTCTTGATGCCTTTCTGAATCTCTTCGACGGGTACGCCGTAAGTTTCAGGAATCGCACCGCCGTACTTGTTAATCATCTCCAACCACTCTTGAGGTACGGAAGAAGAACCGTGCATTACCAAGTGAGTGTTGGGCAAGCGCTTGTGAATTTCCGCAATTCTGTCAATCGCCAAAATTTCGCCAGTCGGCTTGCGAGTAAACTTGTACGCGCCGTGGCTAGTACCGATGGCAACAGCCAGTGCGTCTACCTGAGTGGCCTCTACAAACTGAGCTGCTTCCTCAGGGTCAGTGAGAAGCTGGTCCTTGTCGAGCTTACCTTCAAAGCCGTGACCGTCTTCTGCTTCGCCTTGGCCGGTTTCGAGAGAGCCGAGGCAGCCTAGCTCACCTTCTACGCTGGCGCCGATTGCGTGGGCAACCTTAACCACTTCGCGGGTGACGTTTACGTTGTACTCAAAGCTTGCGGGGGTTTTGGCATCTTCTTCCAGGGAGCCGTCCATCATGACGGAAGTAAAGCCATTGCGAATTGCAGAGTAGCAAGTCGCGGGACCGTTGCCGTGGTCCTGGTGCATAACCACAGGAATATGTGGATAGGTCTCTACCGCTGCGGTCACCAAGTGACGCAGGAAGTTTTCACCTGCATACTTGCGCGCACCACGAGACGCTTGCAAAATAACTGGGCTATCTGTCTCATCAGCAGCCTGCATAATTGCAAGAATCTGCTCCAAGTTGTTTACGTTAAACGCAGGAATCCCGTAACCGTTTTCAGCTGCATGGTCGAGCATGAGCCTCATAGGTACAAGCGCCATTCCATATCCTCCTAATATTTTTCTGCGAGATGGTAACCCACCTTGCCGACCTATCGGCTGGCCTAAAGTGTTACCTAAAGTTGCGATAGGTGTAGGTTCTTATCACTTTCAATAGTATGTCAAACCCGGCAAAGCGTTGCGTTCAGGAAAACAAATCTTCATTTGTAAAGGTTTTGACATACTATTGAAAGTGATAAGAACCTACACCTATCGCAACTTTAGGTAACACTTTAGGCCAGCCGATAGGTCGGCAAGG
>JBCBKQ010000002.1:0-56726 GCA_038521595.1 Cyanobacteria bacterium J06627_28
CTGCGGGCGCGGCGATTGTTTCTGTGGGTGTGGTGAGGACGTCTTCGGAGATGTCTTCAGGTGCTTCTTCCGAGACCTCTTCTGAGACCTCTTCTGAAACCTCTTCTTGTGCGATCGCAGCCCCTGAAAGAAACGCCACAGGTTGATTGACTATTTCAACAGCTATCGGCTGAATGCAGGTCATTATGAATGCGATCGCACTCGTAATGACCCACAAACGAAACCTCTTTAATCGATAAAGCATAGGCTACAGGAGACTCCAAGCAGTCGGTGCCTTGCTCAAGAGTCAGCGCAAAGCCGCACGCTACAACCTTAAGTGCCCCTATGCTCATTTGGTTTCTACCAAAAGAAATAAGGCCCCACTCAAAAAGCAGGCAAGCACTAGGCTACCGAGGACGTAATGAGATAAACGTAGCCGTTACGCTTATTCAACAAATACATCTCTTCGTTTGGCCCTCTGCCAAAGCGAATATCTGCTCGCCCGCTGCCATCGTAACTAGCCTCATCGTCTAAAACATCTTTCATATTGGTGCGTTTGAGTGCGGCTGTGCCGCTGTTGTTGTCATGGTCAAAGAAGATATCGACCGCGCCAATGGCTGCTTGTGTCAGATCTGAGGGACTGTCTCTATTGGGATTGTTGGCATCTAATGTGGTTACAGAATTAAGTAAGTCATTAAACCGGCTGTGATAAAGCTGGCCAGACTTGGCAAAATCACCAAAGATATATTGTCCGGCTAGAGTAGAACCGTTTGCCCCCACGTAGCCACCGGCAACGGCCTGACCCACAAAGCCTGCCCCTATATTTCCGTTGTGACCATACTGAGCCGCCGGATAAACATAATTATTTTTCGCGTCATCTTCTGGCAAGGGCACCAGGCCTTGAACAATGCCGCCCCCCTCTGGCAAATGCACAAAAGTACCTTCTCGCTCCGACCAACCGTAGTTACCACCCGGCTTGATCAGGTTGATCTCCTCAATATTGTCGCGGCCCGCTTCGCCCACAATCAGGTGAGATTTTCCGCTGCTGTCTCGTGCAAAAGAGAGCGTATGCGGATTTCGATGGCCAATGGAGTAGACTTCGTTGAGCATTTCGCTGTTGCCAACGAAAGGATTACTGCTGGGTACGGTATAGCGCTGTGAGCCGTTTTGCAGTGGATTGATGCGCAATATTTTGCCCAGGGCGTCTTTATTTAGCCCGCCGCCGGCTGTGGCCGACTGTACGCTGCCGTCACCGTGAGTGATGTACAGCAGACCATAGTCTTCATCGCCAGGTTTAGCGTAGCCATTGAAAATCATCTCTTTAATTGGATGATCGTACACAGGCATACCAATGCGTAGCACTTCTCGGTAGCTGTTGTTAATCACGGCATTGTTGTTAAAGCTGTATGTCCACTCCACCACGACAGCATCCGCACCAATGGGGTTGGCCGCATCGCTTAGATAGCTAAACGCAGAGGCATTGCTGGGGCGATCTTCCATAATGGCCGTGTAAAATTTGCCATTGCTAGCAAACTCGGGATGGAAGGCAACACCTTTAAGGCCACCATGGGTAACGTTGTTGGTATTTAAATTGCGTCCGGTATTGGCTTTGACCGCAGCGCCAACGTCGAAAAATAGGGAGGGATTTCGAGTACTGTTGGTGCTGCCAGAGATGTCATAAATATGGCCGTCGCGCTCTTCGTACACGAACGTGCGATCGCCTTGAGTCGTCATGCCAATCATCCTGGCGTTGTTACCTTTGGAGTCTTTGGGTAGCTGGGCAATTTTTTTGACAGTGAGCCCTAGGCCAAAGTCATTAATAGGCACATCAATCGGGCCATTACCAACGTCTTTAGAAAGCCAGATATAGTCGAGGTTAACAATACCGTTATTGTCGTTGTTGTGCTGGTAGGTGATAGTGTTAGCACCCTTTTTGAGATTCAATACTTCGGTTTTGTTTTTCCAGCGCTTCCAGGTACCCGTTGAGGGTAAGTTTGTATCTTTGACTTATACACCATTGGCATAGAGGCTCAGGTCTTTAGTGCCGTTGTTGCTAGGGCCATAGGGTCCGTTAGCGTATCTAAGCGTTGTGTTGTAGTTTCCAGCGGACGCTGTATTGACCGTAAAGGTAACCGCTGCGCCTTTGATGGTGAACTTATCGACAAAGCTACTGCCGCTAAAGCCTGAATGGTTGGTATTTGTGCTCGCGCCGCCTGTAAGCTGAGCGGTTTCAGCCTCTATTCTCTGGGCTGAGGCATTTTGACTGCCGCCGTCTGTGGGTGGATTAGGTGGATTAGGACCAGGTGGATTTGGATTAGGTGGATTTGGATTAGGTGGATTTGGATTAGGCGGATTTGGATCAGGCGAATTAGAATTGCCACCTTCGATTTCAACAATCCCTCGGAAAGTATTGCCTCTTAGGGTATTGGGTACATCGTTCCACAGTCCGTTGCCTTTCCAATTTTTGAGTGCATAGTCTTCACCCTGCTCAAAGCCGACGCCCTTTCGGTAGTCGTTGGGTTCACCCGGAGCCCAGTGACGATAGGCAGAAGTATCGCCGTTTTCCCAGGTAAACGTCCCTTCTGATGTGCGATCGCTCAGCCCAATCCAAAGCCGCTCACTCGTCCCAAACGTACTATTCAGCCAAGCCTGCTCAGCCGTATCGTTAATCGCCACCAGGCTACCGCCTAGACGCGCCGCCTCAGACTGCGCAGCCTCCCAAGAACCTGCACCAGTCAGCTGATATGTATTGCCCCGATATGTAGGCAAAACGCCCGCATAGCCTTCAATGCTGAGCGCTGCCGAAACGTCACCCGTCGCAAACTCTAAATCCCAGTCACCCCCCAACGAGACATGTCCGGTCACATCTTCAGACGCCGCAACATCTGCCTGCGCGATCGCTGCAATCTCTTCAACAAACTCGACACCTTTCTCCCCTGCGGCTAAATCACAGCCATAAAAAAAGAGATCGCCTTCACCTAAAAGAGCCGTCCCCCAGCTTTGTAGGTCGTGTTTGTATGACCCGATTGTTTCTTGACTAAGCACGCTATTGCCAAGGGTCAACGCGCCCGAGGCCCCATGACTCAAAATATGTACAGACAGTAAGTCTTGCTGCGTAGAGAGTACATCTGTAATCTTTTGAATGCCGTCTTCTTTGGCATCAATTAAAATAATCCTTTCGGACGCTAGCGTTTGGGTGAGTGTGTCCAAATGGCCCAAACCAGCATCGACAAAAACCAAGCGATTGTGTGAAGTTACCGCAGCTGATGCCGATGTAACCCCACTATCTGGCAAAAAAGACGTTGAACTCAATACCCCCTCACCTGAAACACTCGAAGCAGTCAGCGGATCAAACGCTGGCGTGGATAGAGCAGACATCGGTAGCGTATCCCCAAGCGAAAAAGCAGTAGCTTTTCGAAAGATAGCGTCCGAGAATGTACGTAGATAAGTATGTGCAGATTGTTTTAATGAAGCCCGCAATGCTGTGTTACAAAGCCAGCTGTTACATGGTTATTACAAAGCTGGCTGTTACAACCAGCCTTGTAACAGCCAGCTTCCATTAGTTGTCTATCGGTCTTGTTCTTTATGTCTGACTAGGAATGTAGGGTTGAGACTGCTCAGCAGGCGTGAGGTCTTCTACAGCAACATCTTGTCGCAGCTCACGACCATTGGGCCCAACGATAAGCCGAGGGAGTGACTCTAGATTGACCACTTCCATGGTGTTCATGTTGTAAGTGGTGTACACCGTGCTGGCCGTGTCCAAAAATACGTCCATAATGGTTAGGGTTTGAAAGGCCGCGTCTGTTGTATTTAAAAGAGATTTTGGGCCACTGCCTAGTGCGCCCGCATGGAGCGTATTCAAGTTGCCTGCTTTGCCAGGAAAATAAGCATGGTGGTGGCCGCTGATGTAGGTATGCACATTATGGCGTTCCAACAGAGCGCGGAGTTCGTCGGCTTGGTTTAGGTATTCGCCTGCGCGATCGCGTCTCTGTGACACCGCATACATGGGCAGATGCCCCATCACAATTCGCAATTTTGCACTCTGCGCCTCTGGGCTAGCTAGTGCCCTATCTGCCCAAGCAATTTGTTCTGGTGGGACGTTTGCAGAGGAGGCATCCCAGGTGAGATAAAAGATATCGTTTTGCTTAAAGCTGTAATAGAACGGAAAGCCACCGGCCTCTACAAAGGTTAAGTCTGTGTCAGACTGATGGCCCTCCCAATATTTTTCAGAGGCCTGCCGGTCAAGAATAAAAACAAACTCGCCATTGTCTTGATAGCTAGAGGCATCGTGATTGCCTAGAGTGAGCGCAAAGGGTAACCCTGCCGTGCGAATAGGGGAGAGAATTTTTTCGTCAAAGGCATCCCACATGGCTTCAATTTCGCTGGCGGAGAGACTAATGCTCTGTCCGGCTACCATGTCGCCACTGCAGAGCACGATGTCTGGCTGCCAGTCTGGCAACATTCCGATGCCTGCAATGACTTCAGATCGATAGTCTGTAGAACCGTAGGCGCTGTTGAGATCGCTAATAATGGCTAGACGAATGTCTCCGCGCGGCGGGGCAAATAGTCCTTCTGGGCCAATATCTGGGCCAGTATTTGCCCGCTGCGCTAAGGGGGCAGACGTTTCTGTGGGAGAAGCATTTTCAGCGGTCTGAGAGATTGCCTGATCGCCTTGCTGGACCTCGGCCTGTACCGTGGATCTGCTACAGGCGTTAGCACCGATGCCCGCAGCGCCAACGGCTAATCCACTCAGTAAAACAAAACGTCGACGGTTCAGCGGCATGGTCTTTCCTTGAGATGGTGCTAACAAAGAGTCAGATAGTCCGCTTTAGTATGCCACTGTATATAGTCACTGTGCGCCCTAGGATTGCCAGATATTAAGGAGAAAATACCCGTTACTTACAACGCCACTGTCGACAAGAGACCTGTGTAGAAAACATATATTTGTAACAGGTTGGCCGCGTTAATATGGCCTTGTCAATTTCTTAACCCTGTCGCCGTAGCCTAATTTGTGATTTGTTTTATCACTTAGGTTAATGGCTGAAAACATCCTTAGAGGGTACGCCTCACTACCCGCCGATACATTTTCCGAAGGCCCACCGTCGGGCACAGACAATGGCAGAATCGATGCCGTTGCTCGCATTCAACCCGTTAGCGCAAACGGTCGCACTGGCCCTTTCGATGGGCAGCCTGTGCAGGGCTTTAGCGCAGTTCAGTTTGCGCCGGGCAACGATCCAGACGTGCTCTGGTTTATGTCTGACAACGGCTTTGGTGGCCAGTCCAACAGCGCCGACTACCTATTACGGCTGTATCAGGTCGACCCTAACTTTGTTGGGAGTGAAGCAGGCGACGGCAGTGTAGAAATCCAGGGCGTTGTTCAGCTGTCAGATCCCAAGGGTCTGATTCCGTTCGAGATTACCAATGGAGATAGCCCTGAGCGTAACCTGACTGGCGGCGACTTTGACATTGAGTCTTTTGTGATAGACGCTAATGGCGACATTTGGATTGGGGAAGAGTTTGGCCCCTATCTGTTGCACTTTGATAGCGAAGGTGTACTGCTAGAAGCGCCAATTTCAACGCCAAATCCAGTAGATTTGAATACGCTCAATGGCCAAGAGCCTTTGGTAATTGCGCATCGGGGGGCGAGTGGTGACTTTCCTGAGCATACGCTGGAGGCTTATCGGGCGGCGATCGCAGCTGGTGCAGACTTTATCGAACCCGACTTGGTCACTACCAAAGACGGTGTTCTTATCGCTCGCCACGAGCCAATGCTTGACGACACGACAAACGTCGCAGACATCTTTGGCCCCGAGCGACAATCCACCAAACTGCTCGACGGCTTTGAAGTCACGGCTTACTTTGCAGAAGACTTCACGCTAGAAGAAATCAAGCAGATGCGCGCCGTACAGTCCCGTGACTTCCGCGACCCTGCCTTCGATGGCCTGTTTGAGATTCCGACGCTTGAGGAGGTGATTGAGCTAGTCCAAGAAGTAGAAGCGCAAACTGGTGTTGCCGTTGGCATCTACCCCGAAACCAAGCATCCTACCTTCTTCGATGAGCAAGGGCTGTCACTCGAAGAGCCGCTGATAGAAACGCTCAAGGCAACAGGCTTCACTGACCCATCGCGCATCTTTATTCAGACCTTTGAGTTTCAGAACCTAATTGAACTAAAGGCACAGCTCGATTCGGCAGGTCTTGGCGATCTCCCTCTCGTACAGCTCTATGGCAACACAACAGACAGCGCCTCGCCTGATAGCGGTTTTTCCGTTCCTTACGATATTCGCTTCAATGTTCAGCAGGGTAACGATCTCGCAGCTATTTATGGTCAAGACTTCGTAGAGGCGGCTGAAAATGCGCTCTCAGAAGATACGATTTACAGCGATCTTGACAGCGCTGAATTCTTGCAGGTTGTGAGCCAGTACGCCGCAGGCGCTGGCCCCTGGAAGAACAACTTTGTACTGCGTGAAGCGGTTGATACACCTGTTGACGGCAATGGCGATGGCGTTGCTGAAATTACCTCTCAGCTCACGGGCGAGATTGGCTCTTTTGTAGACGATGCCCATGCAGCTGGCTTGCAGGTGCATCCTTACACCCTACGAGATGAGGAGCGTTTTCTCACGCTTAATGAGGACGGGACACCTCAAACGCCAGAGCAAGAGTTTCAGCAGCTGGTAGAGATTGGGGTAGATGGCTTCTTTACCGACTTTGCCCGCACGGGCGATCCGGTGGTAGATAAGCTGACGAGCGATGTGGTGCGATCGCCCCAAAATCCAGACTTCCGTTTCAACACGCTCAACGGCCAAACACCTCTCGTCATCGGCCATCGCGGTGCCAGCGGAGACTTCCCCGAGCACACCCTAGAAGCCTATCGTCTTGCCATTTACCAGGGCGCAGACTTTATTGAGCCAGACTTAGTCATCACCAGTGACGGCGTGTTGATTGCCCGACATGAACCCTTCCTCGACGACACGACAAACGTGTCTGAGGTCTTTGGCCCCGAAAGACAATCCACCAAAATGATTGATGGAGAAGAGGTCACCGCCTACTTTGCAGAAGACTTTACGCTGGCAGAGATTAAGCAGCTACGTGCAGTACAGTCTCGCCCCTACCGCAATCAAGCATTCAACAACGAGTTCGAGATTCCTACGCTGCAGGAAGTAATTGAGCTAGTGCAGGAACTAAGTCCTGTTGTGGGTCGTGACATTGGCATCTACCCTGAGACCAAGCACCCAACCTTCTTTGACGAGCAAGGGCTATCCCTCGAAGAGCCTCTGGTTCAGACGCTGGTAGAGACTGGGTTTACCGACCGTAGCCGCATCTTCATCCAATCCTTTGAAGTGGCAAATCTACTCGATCTACGAAACAATCTCCTGCCTGAGGCGGGTTTAGATAATCTTCAGCTAGTTCAGCTCTTTGGCGATACCGAAGGGTCTTTCATCAACGACGGCGGCGGCGGCTTTTCTGTCCCTTACGACTTTGTTGCCAATGCTGACCTAGACGCAGCTAGCCTCAGAGAAATCTACGGCGACCTTGTTGACCTGATCGATTTTTCTGCGTCACCAGACTACAGCGACCTCGCAAACCAGACGGTGATTGATTTCATTAGCAGCTACGCCGATGGCCTTGGCCCCTGGAAAAACAACATTTTGCTGCGTGAAGCTATCGACACGCCAGTCGATGGCAATGGCGACGGCGAGGCTGAAATCACCACTCAGCTCACAGGCGAAATCTTTCCGCTGATTGACTTTGCTCACAATTCTGGTCTCCAGGTACATCCCTACACCCTGCGCGATGAAGAGCGCTTTCTCACGCTCAATGCCGATGGCACACCGCAGACGACAGGCGAAGAGTTCCGTCAGCTCATTGAAATCGGGGCTGACGGCTTCTTTACTGACTTCCCTGAGACCGGGCGAATTGTGGTTGAGCAGTTTGAAACGGCAGAAGAGTTTGCCAATCTACGCGGCTCTCGGGGCTATGAGGGCATGGCCTTCAGCCCAGATCGTCAGACGCTGTATCCAATGCTAGAGGGCACGGTCTTTGGCGATCCGGCTGGGTCACTGCGCATCTATGAGTTTGATGTGGCGAGCAGCGCGTTTGCAGGCATTAAGGGTCTGTATCAAATGAACGAGCCCAACCATGCCATTGGTGACTTTACGCCTATCAATGACAATGAGTATCTCGTCATTGAACGTGACGGCAGGCAGGCAGCCGATGCCGAATTCAAGAAGATCTTCAAGGTCGATTTGTCTAAAGTTGATGAATCAGGCTTTGTTGAGAAGACTGAAGTGGTTGATCTGCTAAATATTGCTGACCCGGATGATCTCAATGGCGATGGTGAGACGACCTTTGACTTCCCATTTGTCACCATCGAAGACGTGCTGGTCTTAGATGAAAAGACCATCTTGGTTGCCAATGACAACAACTTTCCCTTCTCAATTGGTCGTGATTTCACTGGCGAAGAAATCGATAACAATGAAATCATCCAAATTGAGCTAGCCGAGCCCTTAAATGTAGACCCCCGTGTGGGGATTGCTGGCGTTCTAGCCGGTGGCGGCAATGAAGTCATCTCTGGCGACGACACCGATAACGTGATTGCGGGCGGCGAAGGGAATCAAACCATTCGTGGTGAAGGGGGCGACGATATCCTGCGCGGCGATCTCAATACTCGCTCTCCCCAGGGAAAATCTGGTGGAGACGATATTATCTTTGGCGGTGCAGGCAATGACCGCATTGGCGGCAAAGGCGGCAATGATCAGCTCTTTGGCGGCGAAGGTGATGACTTCATTTGGGGTGATGATGGCGACGACCTGCTGCGTGGCGGCCTCGGTAACGATACCTTGACTGGCGATGACAATTCTGGCGGTATGGGCAAAGACACTTTTGTGCTGGCGCTGGGTGAAGGCACAGACCTCATCCAAGACTTTGTGCTGGGTACAGACTTGATTGGTCTGGCGGGTGGATTGACCTTCGGCAGTCTGTCCGTAAGTGCAAAAGGAGACAATACGCTGATTGCTGCTGGCGATGAGGTACTCGCTGAGCTGGTGGGTGTCAGCGGGCTTGGTGAAAGCTCGTTTGTTGCTGGGCTAGCCTAATAATCGGGCCTAGAAACGTAACGCTTGTAGTAGAGAGTAGAAAGCTATATTTGATTGTTTATTGCTTTGGCATGTCGAGCTTCTAACGGTCAGCACGCCAAAGCACATAAGATTTCACAGTGAGATAAAGCTCAGCAAAAGGGCTCAGGTGCTTTTGGAAATATGAGAGAAATGGCCGGTTTTCTAAAGCAAGTTACTCTGCTTTAGTTTTGGACCGTTTGTCACATGTTTACCGCTCTCTCTACTTTTGTTCAGGCTGCTTTTTTTCAGGCTGCTTTTTTTCATAAGCGTGCTCTTCCTCAGGGCGCGCTTGCTTTGTTTTTAGGTGCTTCACTGGGCGCTTACTCGCTTGGGGCACAGGCTTCTCCTTTGGCTAGTGACAGCTTAGAGGCTTTCCATGAGGTTTCTTTTTTGGCGGTGTGTGAAGGCCGCAACCAGGAAGGGTGGGAGACGGTGAATGCGCTGCTGGCAGAGGTAGGAACGACGGATTGTGCGATCGCGCAATCCCAGCTACTCACCATTACCGACCTGCGCCTATCTGGCCCAGACATGACAGCGCTGCCCATTACCTGCCTGCTCATCGACCTGCCGCAGTACGCCCATATGGGCATCATCGCGTCTGCCATGCCAAATCTCACCCATCTAGATCTCAGCCACCATCAAGTCACAGACCTTGCGGCCATCGAAACCCTGACAAATCTAGAAGTGCTCAATCTCTCTGATACGCAGATTGCAGACATCTCTCCCATCGCTGGGCTGACCCAGCTGACCCATCTAGACATCAGCGACAATCAGATTCAAAACATCTCTGCTATTTCATCACTGACTCAGCTGCGCGCTATCGATATTTCGCACAACCCCATTGCAAACATCCGCCCGCTGGCTGTCATGTACACCCCCGAGCGTGACCTTGAATTTATTGACCTGAGCGACATTGCGCTAGATCGCACCACCTGCCCCTACCAGCTAGGAGATGCCTGCGAAGATCCAAACATCGGTTATGAAGAAGGACTGCGTGACTACCTGTATTAACAGGGAGAGATTATTAGGAGAGTTTGCTAGAAGAGATTACTAGAAGAGATTACTAGAAGAGGTCGTTAGGAAAAATTACTAGGAGACATTGCCAGTCGTCAGCGGCAGCAAAATTTCAATCTCTGTACCCGTAGGTAAACTTCGTTGATGTGGCTTATTTTCTGAAGTGTGAACAGAGCGCAGCCAAAATTTGCCGCCGTGCTTTGCTGTAATAATCCGATAGCTCAATGTCAGGCCCGTTTCTTGCTGGTACTGACTATTATCTGAAAAAGAAGTCAGAATATTTTCCTTGACTGTGGGTGGAATGCCGGGGCCATTGTCGCTGATAATAATAGCCACCCAGCGGGCATCTTCTGGGCTGCTGACTAAAGCATGAACATCTGCTCTAATGCAGGTAGTCACGGTAATTTTTCTGGGAGCGTGCAGCTCTGCTATCTCATACTCTGGCAGGTAGTCTTTTAAGTGGGCCTCAGAGAGGAGCGCCTTGATTGCATTGCTAAAAACCGTCATAAACACCTGACTCAGCTGCCCAGAAAAGCAGGGTACCGGCGGTAGCTTTCCATAGCAATGTTCCACCAAAATTGGAGTCGTCAGCCGACTTTTTAGCAGCCTGAGAGTGCTATCTAGCAGTGCATTAATATCTGTAGGACGCGGATGCACATCGTCAATGTGGCAAAAGTTTTGGAGGCTCGTTGCCAGCTGCTTGAGACGATGGGCGCCCCCTTTTGCACTTTTGACAGCGGCGGGCAAATCACTGCGCAAGTAGTCCAGCTCAACGTCTTCGCGCAGCTGGATAATATCATCAGGCGGATCAGGTAACGCCTGCTCATAGGCCATCAATAGTTCATGCTGCTGCTGCGCATAGTTAGAGATGTAGCTGAGGTTTCCCCAGATGAAGCTCACTGGGTCTAAGATTTCGTGAGCAACGCCATCCACCAGCCGACCCAACGCGGCCATCTTTTCGCTTTCTAATATCTGCATTTGTAGCCGCTCATAGCGGACTTGAGCTTGAATGCGATGTAGCTGCCAGTAGGCGACGTTTAGCGTATCGGCATCCAAAATGTGGTAAGCATCATCGCCTTCTCTAATCAAAATTGGCCGACTCTGCTCTTCGACGGGCCGATTTAGGGCCTGCTGTGCGCCCTCTAAAATTAGGACATCACCCGATAGCAGCAGCGGCGGCTCTTCAGTTTGCGACAGCAAAATGCGCACCGGGCTATTAATAAAATGTGGAATTTGCGCCGTATGTAGCAGGCAGTCTAAGCACTGCTGGCGGGAGATCATCGTGACGCTCCCATCGTTGACCACCACCACGCCGGGGAGCTTGGGCGAGCGGGTAAATTGATCGATGAGGTCTTGAATAGCGCACTCAGTGCTAACCGTAAACGTGTGCAGCGGTAGCATATTGACCGTTGAGCCCAGGCCTAGAGAGTCTGGGCTGCCCGTGCTGAGGGTAGGCGACTGGTGAAACGATTGCGTCGATGCGATCAGTTGCATAGGAAGATGACGGAAATATCGCTAATAACCGCTGAGATAGCCGCTGGCAAAGGTCGGGGAACAGCAGCAGAATGGATGGCAGCAGAATGAATGGCAGAAAAAATTATGACAAGCAGGAGATAGGATCGTACTCATAGTGTGCCCGTAAGATGTTCGTAAGTCTGTTTGAGATGCGAGTTTTTTGATATTTTTTTCGAAGGGTTTGAGATGGCTGAACTTCAGCCAAGCTACACCGGTGATCGCACGATCAACCCGTCCTTTTACGGCAAGCCTATCAGAGCTATTTTGAGGCTATTTCAAGGTGGTATGGTTATGTCAGGCTTATTTTTCTAAAGCTGTTTTTCTCAAAGACCATTAGCCGGTTAAAAAAATGTACGTTCTCATGCAAGAGGTTGCTGCGGGCACCATCCCCTACTCTTTATTCCTCAACATTATTGGCGTGCTGGGCTTTGCCGCTGCCGTTGTCATTGGCTCTATTGCCTGGTACAACTCCAAGCGCCCGGCTGGTTGGGAAGGTCAAGAGCGCCCCGACATCGTTCCCAAAATTGACAAAGACTGACATTCATTTGCTTGGCTTTTGACAAGCTGTCGAACGTATACCTAGAAAATGATGATGTATTAGCTTGTTGCAGGCAAAAGTGCCTTTAAGCTGTGCATCATTATTTTTTTGGAGAGAAAAAGCAACTCTTTACAAATGTGAGGCAGCACGTAAATAAAGGTAGACACGCCGTCAAATATTGACCTTTACCCCTAAAAATAGAGAGATTCCGTTTTATCCGAGATCCGCTGGAGCGTCAGAGTGGATTTAAGAACAACGTTGTAGAGGGCTAGGATAGTTTTTATGGTCAAGTCATTGTTTCGTCTTGCCACTGTTGTTGCCATAGCGGGCCTGACCTTTCCGCTTTTTGGCTGCCAAGACGACACGTCTGCAGCTTTTCCGGCTTTGCTGCGGCCTGCCTATGGCACGTTAGAAGAGCTGTTTCAGACCGAGATTGTCAACATTGGTCTAGAGCAGCTGGGCTACGAGGTGGTGTCTGGCTCGGAGCTGGAGTACGACATTATCCATGAGGCGATCGCAAAAAACTATTTGGACTACACCACAGTTCACTGGAACTACAACCACGCCGACTTCTTTGAAGAAAATGGCGGCGATCGCACCATGACCCGCGTCGGCACCTTAGTAGACGATGTTTTGCAAGGCTATGTCATCGACAAAGCCACTGCCGAAGCCTACGACATTACCAACATTGAGCAGCTAAAAGATCCAGAAATAGCGGCCCTCTTTGATACGGATGGCAACGGCAAAGCAAACTTAGTCGGCTGTACTATTGGCTGGGGCTGCCATGACGTGACCGAGCATCACCTAGATACCTACGATCTGCGAGATACCGTCGAACATGACGACAGCAACTATTACGGCCTTATCGATGGCGTCATTGAAAGCCACAGCGAGGGCAATCCCGTGCTGTACTACACCTGGACACCGTTTTGGCTAAACTTTACGCTCACCCCTGGAGAAGAGGTTGCTTGGTTAGAAGTGCCCTACACAGATTTACCCGCTGCCCAGGGTAAGGACGTACCTACCATCTTTGAAGATAAAAACTTAGGCTTTGCCATTAATCAGATGGATATTGTAGCCAATCAAGAATTTTTGGCGGCCAATCCCACCGCTCGCAATTTCTTTGAAGTGGTCAGCATCCCTAATGAAGACATCAGCCTACAAAACCAAAAAATGCGCAACGGCGAAAACACACCGGCCCAAATCAGAGCCCATGCCGAAGAGTGGATCGCCCAAAACCAAAAGACCTTTGACGGATGGATTAGCGCAGCACAGGAATAGGCTGACCGCCCAGAGCTGCAGGCCTGTTCCTGCAAATCTTAAGCTGCAGGCCTGTTCCTGCAAATTAACCTTAAGCTGCAAATCTATTCCTGCAAATCTTAAGCTGCAGGCCTAAGTCTATTTTTTATCGCAGGCAGCTTTCATTGGCATCGGCCTGCAGATCCCATGCTTTGACCGTGCCGTCATAGCCGCCGCTCAAGAGGGCTAGACCATCATCTATAAAATCAACGGCGTAGACAAAGCCTGAGTGTCCATCGAGCGTGCACAGCTCTTGGGCCTCAGTCCAGTCCCATACTTTGACCGACTCATCGTAGCTGCTGCTGGCGAGCAACCTGCCATCTGGGGTAAACGAAACATCAGAGACAACAAAATCATGGCCGTCTAATGATTGCACGCGATCGCCTGTGGTCAAATCCCAAATGCGAATGGTGCGATCATAGCTACCGCTAGCCACATACTGACCGTCTTGAGTGATATCGATACCAATAATCCGGTCGGCATCATCCGATAGCGTCTGAATGGGCTGCGTCTGTGCAATGTCCCACCGCTGAACGATACCGTCCTGATCACCGCTGAGAACAACGTTGCTGTCAGTAGGGTCAAATATCAATGTGTTAATTTGTGGGCCAACGGTCGTGAGCACGATGGGATTCGCAATGGTACCCGCGTCCGAGAGCTGCCAGACTTTGAGAGTGCCATTGCTGCTGCCGCTAGCAACGAGTGTCCCTGCCTTGTCAATAGCCAGACTAGTGATTCGGCCCGATTCGCCTTGCAGGATAGAGATAAGTTCGCCAGAGGCCACATCCCACACTCGCAGATTTCCGGCACCGCTACCTGTCACCAGCTGCTGCCCGTTTGGCGTAAATACAAGGTCATTCACCCGGCCATTATGGGCCAGGTCATGGGCCAAGCTTGCTTCGGCACCGTCTGTTTTATTCCATAGTTTGACGGTGCTGTCATAGCTACCGCTGGCTAGGTAAGTGCCGTTGAGGTTCGTCGCAATGCTTAAAACGGTCGCTTGATGGGTGCCGACAGTCGCAACTTCATTGCCCCACGTGTCTCGATTGACGTCGCTCTCTGCCAATTCGCCTTCTCGTAGGGCGATATCTTCTGAGGGATTAGACACTAGCTGAGTGCCACCGCCTAGCTGATTGGCAAAGAGCAAAAAAAGACCGCCAGTGCCAGCAATGAGCCCAGCTGTACAAAGGACAGCCAGAAATGAAAATAGGTTGCGATTTCTTTGATACATCAGCTGTACGTAAGAGAACATGCTGGGGACTTGGTTATCAATTTACACCGCTATTTCGTAGAATTACGTAATCCTATCGAAAATTCATAGGAGCGCGTTTAAAGGTTATTGGTGTGTTGTTTTAATAAGGAAACCGGCCAACCTTATTTGATACATGCTTTCAACAGATATCTATCAATTCACTGATGCGTTAGTAACGCACTAGTGAATTACTATGCACTTAGCACCTTTGCTTTGCACCTTTACTCAGCGCCTTTTAGCATTCGTGGTTTAGCGGCTCGTAGTGGCTAAAGCTAAGTGCACAAAGCGATAGACCTTCAAAATTTACTGAGACGGATTAAAGTATGCGACTGGTGATTGATCCTGCGATCGCAACCAAGATCGCCCGCATGAAAGCGCGGGTGTACTGGCAGCATCCACTGGTTAAAGAAGCAGGCATTGACCAGACCCGTCTTCACCTAGAGCCAAAGACAGAACCAGGGACAGAACCAGAGACAGAACCAGAGACAGAGACAGAACCAGAGACAGCCCCTCAGCAAAAAAACTTCTCATTTTTAGTAGTCGGTGACAGCGGCACCAGTCGTCATTTGCAAGATCGCCCGCAGCGCCGCGTTGCCAAGAGACTGTTAGAACATGTCGATGACTGTTCGTTTGTTTTACATACGGGCGACGTGGTTTATCTCGTCGGCTCTAGCGAGCAGTACCCAGACAACTTTATTAAGCCCTATCGCGAATTTTTGGTAGGCGGCGACGAAGCCTACAAAATTCGCTTCGACAAAATGGTATTTAAGGTGCCGTTTTTGCCAGTGTTGGGTAACCACGACTATTACGATCTGCCCAAGATATCGGGGCTGCTCAGCAAAGCACTGACGCCGTTACGCCGGTTGCTGCGCCGTCGGATAAATTTTGATATTGGCTGGCATGGCTCCTACCAAGGGGAAGGATTTGCCAGGGCATTTTTGGACTATGTAGAGCAGCTGAGTCCACGTCAGCTAGGGGCGCATTTACAAAAGCACTACACGGTTAAAACAGATACGGGCTATTGCCTGCGCTACGTGCCCGGCGAGTTTACGCGATTGCCCAATCGCTACTATACGTTTCGCCATGGCGGCGTTGATTTTTTTGCCTTAGACAGCAATACCTTTAATTCGCCCAAGCCGCTGCCCACCACAGAAGACGGTATCGCCCAGCGAGCAGAAATGGAGAAAGTGCGAGACCAGATAGATGCGCAAGTGCGATCGCTCACGGCAGAATCACTCACCCTCAGTGAAGACAATCCAAAACAATCTGCCCGCGCCAGTCACATATACGCCAAAGTAGAACAGCTAGAAGAACAGCTAGCCGACATTGATAAGCAGCTGAGCGCAGATCCCAGCAGCAGTACGATAGATACCGAACAGCTCCATTGGCTGCGCGATCGCCTCATTGCCTCCTGGCAAGACCCCACCTCACAGGGCCGCGTCCTATACTTTCACCATCCCCCCTACGTGACCGAATCAACCAAATGGTTTCAGGGACAAACCCTCGCGGTGCGGATGCATTTGCGAGAGGTGTTAGATCAGGTGCAGCGAGCCGTTGGAGAGTATTCTCAGCCACTGGTCGATTTGGTGCTAAACGGACATGCTCACTGCTTTGAGTATATAGAGACCCTCGAAACAGGACATGGCGATCGCGCCATTCCTTGGGTGGTGTGTGGGGGTAGCGGCTTTAGCCTGCGCCGCCAGCGAAAAGAGGGCAGCATTTTAGAAGAGTACGGTCAGCCAGTGGCTAAAAGTCACCTATATATAGGCCGCTCTGGCTCTGGCAGCAAAAAGATTCGCCCTTACTCAGCCCTACGCATCGATGTGAACTGGCAAGACGCTTCTACCCAACAGCCTTTGCAGAAACCTCAGTTTGTTTTACGTCCGCTGGTGGCAGAGCGCTATCAGGGTGAGTGGAAAAATTATGACGTTGAGCCAATTGTCGTCAATCCTAATCCTTGCTCCTAACCCCTAACCCTATCCCCCAATCCTAACCCCTGAAGAACAGCTGACTGGCTCGTCTATGGCGCTGACCATGACTCTGACTATGGCGCTGACTATGGCGCTGGAGAGTTGAGCTTACTCATCTCCCAGGTCGTATAGGTACCAATCGGACTCCATAACCAATAGGGAATCAACAAAACAGCAGCCCAGACGGCTACACCTGCCACACCAACCGTTAGCAGCACACAAATCACAAAGCCAGCAGCGCCAACCACGCTTGCGGCCTTTAGACTATG
Source organism: Cyanobacteria bacterium J06627_28 (assembly GCA_038521595.1). GTDB lineage: Bacteria > Cyanobacteriota > Cyanobacteriia > Phormidesmidales > Phormidesmidaceae > Phormidesmis. The sequence continues at coordinate 16,950 of JBCBKQ010000002.1, forward strand.
AGACCAAAACAGCACAGGCGTAAAGGCAATCGTCACGAGCTCTAGTAAAATGTAGCCCGCCATCCAAGCCCAGGACTGCGTTTGTTCCCACACGATGTAGGCCGACCAGCCACCACAGACAAAAACCGTCGTCCAAATAACAGGAATGAGCTTTTCAAAAGTGAGCCAGTCCGGCCTTTTTAACCGCCTAAACCATTTCACATCTTGGGGTCTGATGACGTTTGCCAAAAGTGCGATCGCCAGCGCAACCCCACCGATCACCATCCAAGATTTCAGCATAGGTCAACCTCTTCAGTGTTTTGGTTATCCTTTCAGATGCCACCAGTCAAAGACACTGAGCATCCTATTTCCATCTACCTAGGGATATGTTTGAGATATCAGCGCGTATCAACGCGTATCAGCGCGTGTCAGCCCGTCCAAGGTGTGCGGAAAGAAGGAAACAGCGATAGGCCGCCATCGATAAAGAGTGTTTGGCCCGTAATGTAGGCAGCGTCATCGGAAGCGAGAAAGGCTGCAACGGCGGCCATTTCTTCCGGCATTCCAGATCGACCCATGGGAATATGGCTCTCAATATCTTCTTTTTTTTGTGGATCGTCTTTCCATGGATTGATGGGCGTTAGGGTAGCGCCCGGCGCAAACGAGTTAATGCGAATATTGTCCCTGGCATATTCCAATGCTAGCGTCCGTGTCATCGCCTGCAGGCCAGATTTACTCATGGTGTAGCCCACATACCGAGGCCGAGGAATCAGCTCGTGAACGCTCGAATCGTTGACGATAACGCCACCGCCATTGTCTAAAAAGTGTGCGATCGCCTTGCGTGCACACAAAAAAGCGCCCCGCATGTTGATATCGATCATCTTGTCAAAGCTATCTAACGGAATCTCGTGGGAAGCCCCTTGAATTTGCATCCCAGCGTTGTTGATCAAGATATCTAGACCGCCAAAGGTCGCTATCACCTTTTCAAACATGCTGGCAACATTCTCTTCCTTAGAGACATCGGCCTGTACGGTCATGTCCTTTAGTGAGCCTGCGGGAATGCCTGCGGCGGCGCTAGCTTCTCTCATCTGCGAAATGGTTTCGTTGGCCTCGTCTTCACCTTTGTAGTAGTTCACCGCAACATCGGCACCTTCTTGTGCAAATCGGACTGCGATCGCCTGACCAATGCCGCTGCTCGCTCCAGTTATCAGTACCTTTTTGCCCTTCAAACCCCGCATAGCTTGCCCTTCACTATTTTGTTCTTTAGCGCCAACAGATGTGCCTTAGGAGTATAACTGCAAAGCTAAGGCTGAGACAAAGTTTCTACAGAAAGGAAGAGACCCTTTCTCCCTCTCCCTGCAGAGGTTTTTTGCGCCTATTGACTCTAAATTGTAAACAAATGCAACGGAGGTTTCTTTGATGGAAACAACAGACTCAGCAGCAAAGCAGGCAGCACTTGATAACAAAAGTGCCCACGCCGGAATGCCAACGCCTACACCAGACATGGGTATTGACCAGATGGGAACAGACGCTGGCCTAGGCATAGAGCCAGAGGCTCCACTTGCTGTAAAAGAAGCGCTGGAAAAGCGAGACGACAATCGCTTCGATGTACCGCCCAAGTCTAAAGAAGTACAGCGATAGCGCTCCGGCTTCTCATCCGACTCTCAGCTAACGCCCTCAAAACTTATTCGGCAAGACTGGTTCGACAAGACTGGCTCGACAAGACTTACTCAACCAGACTTACTCGAGCGATTTATTAGAGAGCGTCTTGCAGACATTTCTTCCAGAGAGGCATTGAGAGCATGTTAAAAACATTAGAAACGCTAAAAGAGGATATTTTCATATGACAACCACAACTAACGAAGCCGTTGAAGCCGTAAAGGAAACCGCTAGCAAAGTGCTAGACCAAGCCGAATCCGCAGAAGGCAAAGTGCTTGACGCCGTAGACTCAGCGCAAGCTGCCATCGGGAACGTAACGCCTGTTACGACCAGATTTGACGCAGTTTCTACCCCATCAGAGCTAAAGTCTCGACTGGACTGGGGTGAGCCTGCACTCACTATCTTGGACGTGCGCGATCGCAAAGAGTACAACTTCGAGCGCATCACAGGTGCAATTCCTATGCCTCTAGGCAACCTAGCCGAGCGCGCTCAGCAGACCTTGGAGTTCACCCGCGACATCTATATATATGGTGAATTTGACGACGAGACCTCTGCAGCTGCAGCAAAGCTACGTAACGCAGGCTTTACAAAAGTAAGCGCCCTCAAAGGTGGCCTGCCTGCCTGGAAAGCAATCGATGGCCCAGTAGAAGGTCAAATTCAGCGCCCTGGCATTCTAGACAAAGCTGGCATTTCTTCTACAACGCCTGAGAACAATCCGCCTAGCTAGTGCATTCTAGCCAGCGCATTCTAGCCAGCGCATTCTAGCCAGTGCATTCTAGTTAGAGTGTCGTTAATTTATCTTCATGCTTTTGATTTGGGGCTTCTTTGCACTTATCCGGTACCGATTCAGCACCGATTCAGCACCGATTCAGCACCGATTCATTAGCTACTAACCTAATAGCCCAGCCCCGTAATTTCTCATGAATTGCGTGGCTGGGCTGTTTTGATGGCTCTTTCAGATAGCTAGCACCTGTACATAGTACACCTAAAAATGCGCTCAAGAATGCGCCCAAGAATGCGCTCAAGAATGCACCCAAAAATGAGAAAAGGATCGGTTATTGCGACTTTTGCCCCTAGCCTATGACCGATACATTTTTAGATGAATTAGCACTCTCAGCTAACGAGTGCTAGATCTTGGAATACAGTAGATACAGCAAAAGCAAGAAACTCGTAACAATCGGCATATGGCGAAATTAGTACTATTCGACGAGAAATCGCGTCAGGCGCTTGAGCGCGGCGTCAATGCTTTGGCAGATGCAGTCAAAATCACCATGGGCCCCAAAGGTCGCAACGTGGTGCTCGAAAAGAAATTTGGCGCGCCCCAAATCGTCAACGACGGCATTACCATCGCAAAAGAGATTGACCTAGAAGACCCTTATGAAAATACAGGCGCTCGCTTGGTTCAAGAAGTCGCCTCTAAGACGAAAGACCTCGCCGGTGACGGCACCACAACGGCAACCGTGCTGGCCCAAGCGCTCCTTCGCGAAGGCCTAAAGAACGTAGCAGCGGGCGCAAACCCTGTCAGTCTGCGTCGCGGCATCGAAAAAGCAGTTGCTCACCTCGTCTCTGAGATTGCAGCAGCCTCTAAACCCGTTGCCGGTAACGACATTGCTCAAGTTGCGGCAGTTTCCTCCGGCAATGACGACATGGTCGGCGACATGATCGCCCAAGCCATGGACAAAGTCACCAAAGACGGCGTCATTACGGTAGAAGAGTCAAAATCTCTCGACACCGAACTCGATGTGGTCGAAGGGATGCAGATTGACCGAGGCTACATGTCGCCTTACTTTGTCACTGACCAAGAGCGAATGATCGTTGAGCTAGAAAATGCTCGCGTACTCATTGTGGATAAAAAGATCAGCACCGTTCAAGACTTGGTGCCTGTACTAGAGCAGGTCACTCGCTCTGGCCAGCCTCTGCTGATTGTCGCTGAAGATGTAGAAGGTGAAGCCCTAGCAACGTTGGTGGTCAACAAAGCTCGCGGCGTATTGAACGTAGCCTCTATCAAATCGCCTGGTTTTGGTGAGCGCCGTAAGGCACTCTTGGCCGACATGGCCGCCTTGACAGGGGGTCAGGTCATTTCTGAAGAAGTGGGTTTGAGCCTAGAGAGTGCCACTATCGATATGCTCGGTGTCGCCTCCAAAATCACCATTACAAAAGACAGCACAACGCTGGTTTCCGAAGGTGGTAACAAAGCAGACGTTGACAAGCGCATCGACCAGATTCGCAAAGAGCTAGCGCTCACCGATTCTGACTATGACAAAGAGAAACTGGCTGAGCGCTTGGCTAAGCTAGCCGGTGGCGTAGCCGTCATCAAAGTCGGTGCCGCCACCGAGACCGAGCTAAAAGATCGCAAGCTCCGCATTGAAGACGCTTTGAGTGCGACCAAAGCCGCTGTGGAAGAGGGCATTGTGCCAGGCGGCGGTGCAACGTTGCTACACCTCGCCCAAAAGCTAGAAGATCTCAAAAACTCACTCTCTGACGAAGAGAAAACGGGTGTCGATATCGTCATTCGTGCGCTAGAAGCACCGCTGCGTCAGATTGCTGACAATGCAGGCGTAGAAGGCTCTGTTGTAGTCGAGAAAGTGAAGGCAATGGACTTCAACTTTGGCTACAACGCGCTCACGGGTGAGTACGAAGATCTGCTCAGCACGGGCATTGTAGATCCTGCCAAGGTGGTTCGTTCTGCGCTGCAGGACGCTGCCTCTGTCGCTGGCATGGTCTTGACCACTGAAGTCCTCGTCGTCGAAAAGCCTGAACCCGAACCTGCGATGCCCGGTGGAGACATGGGCGGCATGGGCGGTATGGGCGGCATGGGCGGTATGGGTGGCATGGGTGGCATGGGCGGCATGGGCATGATGTAGCCCACTGCTCCAGCACCGTCACCGGCTGCTTAGCTGACTAAATAGTCAAAAAAGAGGCCCAGCTGATTTAGCTGGGCCTCTTTTGATTTAGTTCTAGTGTACTATATTAGTTGTTCGGCCCATAGGTGAGGTAAATGACGAAGGCAATCGTAGCGCGGCTTTCCATGAATGAGCTGACTGGGCGGATCCTGGAGATGGCGCAGACGGGCGTTTACCGAGAATCGCTGTTTGAGGCATTTCGTCCGGTCGCAACAAAAAAGCAAATTAAAGCGGCGATCGCACTGGCAAAGCAATTTGGTCTCCACACCGACCCCACCCTACGCGATAGCGAACTGGGTACCTATTATCAGGTCGAAGGACAAAAGGTGGCAGCTTTTCAAAGTGCGATCGCAACCTCAGTCAGCCTCTCGGCCGGTGACGATATGGCTGAGCAAATGATGCTAGCAGCCCGCACGGTGCGACTAATGCTGGTAGTTTCTGGAGGAAGTGCGATCGCACTGCTTTTGCTGGGCGGCAGCTACCTATTTGCAGGCAAATCTGACACGGCAGCCATGTGGTGGACGAGTTCTCTCTGCGCAGGCGGCATTTGGCTCTGGCAAAAAAATATGGCAAAGCCGCTGTTGTAGCAGCGGCTTTGTTCAGACATGAATTGAATGGCCAAAAAGGCGGCAGCAATGACGCGCTAGCCCAAAGATTTCACACCCCAAAACTCAACCCAAACGGTGGCCTGGGGCTTGCGAGCGTCGTCTTTTTCAGCAAGGCGCTTTGCCTGCTTTTCGAGCTTAAAGAGACTATCGCTACTACAGCAATCGTCTAAAATAACCGTCGTTATCGAAAAGAGGTACTGCCCATAGGGAATGACATCACCAACTCGTGGCAACATAGAGCTGCGTAGGTACCAATCTAGCTGCCCTGTAGGTGCATGGGGAGACTGATCTGCGTCTTTGCCAGGAAAGTAGTGCACCTTGCAAAGGGTAGGAAAACGTCGCTCAAGGGCGACTGCTCTGGTAGTGGTGTTTTTCATGATTTATGGTGCAATGTGCAGCGTAGGTGCGTAAATACCCTGAGGTTATCTATACAAAATAGATACTTTTGAGATAAATGTCTTTACAAAAATCACAGGTACTTAGCAGATCACAGCTGGCGTAGGTCTAGGAACGTAACAGCTGATGCTGAAATAATTCCGATGACCGAAAATATACTAGCTATTTAAGTAATTTAACTGATGATGAGGGGTAAGACCCTGCATTAGATCACCAACTTAAATTAACTTTTCTTAATTCAACCCGACAGATCAGAATGTTTTTACAAATAGAAGGGCCGGTTGAAGGGGCTACCCAAGCTGCCAAGCTCTTTGCCGACCCCGTCTTTCGCAGCAATTTGATCCTGTCAGTAGTGATTTTGGTCGGGCTGAGCGTGGTGCGGTTTGTCTCTAGCCGCATCGTCAACCGACAGATTGAAAATCCACGCCAGAGATATGCCTGGAGAAAGTGGCTAGGCTACATTTCCTACGGGCTATGTGGCCTGATGCTCTTTGTCATCTGGCTGCCCAATATGGATGGGTTTTCCACCTTTTTGGGTTTGTTTGCAGCAGGCGTTGCCGTTGTCATGCGCGATCCGCTGGTGAACTTGGTGGGCTGGTTATTTATTTTGTGGCGGCAGCCGTTTCGCATGGGCGATCGCATTCAAATCGGTGAGCATTCTGGTGATGTGATTGATATTGATACGTTTCAATTCACCCTGATGGAAATTGGTAACTGGGTCGAAACCGACCAGAGCACGGGTCGCATTTTGCATATTCCCAATGGCAGAGTTTTTCAAGAAACCATTGCCAATTACTCCCAGGGATTTAAATATATTTGGCACGAAATCCCAGTGCTGATTACGTTTGAAAGCGACTGGGAGGCCGCAAAGAAAATACTTTTTATTCAGGTGAATAACCACGCTGAACACCTGAGCGGCATGGCCCAAGACCACCTGCGTAAAGCAGGGCAAAAGTATATGATCTTTTACTCCAAGCTCACACCCACGGTATACACCACCGTCAAAGAAAGCGGCATTTTGCTGACTATGCGATATCTTTGCGAGCCGCGCCGTCGCCGGGGCTCCGAGCAAGTGCTTTGGGAAAACGTACTGCGCGAGTTTGCCAAGAGCCCAGAGATTTCGCTGGCCTATCCGACCCAGCGATTTTATGCGACTGCTGTGGACGTTGCGTCACCACTACTGCCCAAGCACAGCAGCAATTTGCCACCCATCGAAAAAGACTAGAGAAGCGGCCAGGGGCTGAGGGCAACGATGTTTGAAACTGATTAAATTCCTGTTCCTAAGGGCGCAATCGTCCTAAAAAAGAATCAGCAGAGAAACATCGCAAGTGATGTTTTTTGGAGGTGCTATGGGTGAGTTGATAAAATGGCAAAGCTAGACTCAAAGAACTGACGTCGGCATCCTTCCTGAATCTGCGCCACTGCATAGTGCGCCAACAAGCAATGACAAAGCAGCTGAGTCACTATCTTTTAGGCGCGGCAGTGGTATCTGTAATGAGCACGGCCTGCAGCAACCAGCTGCGCGACTATACAGAACTCACCCTACAGGCGCTACCGCCACAGCAGCTGAGTCCCAACCAGACGGCTGTGACAGTCACAGAAGAAACCGTAGAGGCAACGCAAGCCGTGCTAAAAAAGCGACTATCGGCAGTTGGCTTGAGTCGTACAGAATTCACCATTGAAGCGCCAGATACGATCATTTTGAGAGTGCCTCAGGGGGCTCCGTTAGAAGCGATCGCACCTTTGATCACCAGCCGAGGCCTGCTCACCTTTCGCAGCCAAAAACCTGAAACCGAAACCGAGCTAGCCGATAGCATTGCAGCCCTACAGCGCCTGCTGGTCGATCAAAATACACTTCAGCAAACGAGCAACATCGCAGAGGCCGAAGCCCTACAGCCTCAAATTGATGAGATCAGAGCACAAATTCTCTCCTTGTTTGAGCCGGGTGAGCTGACCAGTGAAATGATTGCCGATGCCAAGGCGGTGCAAAATAGCGGATTTAACGTTTGGGAGGTGCGTCTTTGGTTCAATTCACAGGGGGCAGATAAATTTGCACAGCAAACAAAGGCCCTAGCCGGTACAGGCCGAGCCCTAGGTATTTTTTTAGAAGATGTTTTACTCAGTGCGCCCACAGTCAGCATTGACTACGCTCAGGCGGGCATTGTGGGCGGTGAAGCGACTGTGAGCGGTAACTTTACTCGCGAGGCAGCCAAGGCCTTAGAAGTAGAAATTGGCAGTGGCGAGCTGCCATTAGATTTAGAAATTGTCAGTGTTCGCTCATCTGATGATCCAGTGCCTGAGCCAACAGAGTCTGAATCGATAGAAGACAACGACGCGACAGACAACGACGCGACAGAAAACAACTCAACAGAAAGTGAGCCCGATGCCTCTTCAGAGGGCTCGACTGGAGAGACTACTGACGAACCCGCTGACGAACCCGCTGACGAACCTGCTGACGAACCTGACGAAGCAGCCACAACAGACTCAGAAACATCACCTGACGCCGACACAGAGAATTCCCAAGAAGCATCCGAAGAGAGTTCCACCGACGAGTAAACCCAGACGGTAAACCTAGACAGTAAACCCAGACAAATAAATCTGTAGCCTTCTCCATAACAGGGAAAAGGCTACGTTATCTAAGAAGCCTACGTTACACAGAAGTCTACAGATTCGATGAACGACGACAGCCACGATTTTCTAAGTCGAAATGGTAGAGACAGAGCCACCATCCACTCGCCAGTTTGAACCGACAACATAGCTCGCATGGGTCGAACATAAAAACGCAATCACAGCGGCAACTTCTTCTACGCGGCCCCGTCTTCCCACTTCAATACCGGGGCGATTTTCAGCCAGAAAGCTCTTGACGGCTTCATCCATACTGACACCGCGCTCTTCAGAACGTGATCGCATCATGGCATTGGTCATAGCCGTTTCCACAAAGGCAGGCGACACCATATTGGTCAGCACGCCGTCCTTGGCATAAGCCTTTGATAAATTCTTAGTTAGATTTAGCGTGCCCGCCTTGCAGGCGCAGTAGGGCATATCTTCTATATAGGGCTGAACAGCATCTTCAGAGCCGAGTAAAACAACCCGGCCCCAGCCCGCCTTGCGCATATCTGGAATAAACGTACGGCAAATGCGCACTGTGCCCATCAAATTGACATTGATGGTGTGCAGCCAGCCTTCATCGTCAATATCGTCCAAAAAGTCGCCCACCGCGCCAGTGATACCAGCCGAATGCACAACAATTTCAGCCGGGCCAAAGTGTTCAACGATTTTGTCTCGGGCGGCCTCTACCTGCTCTAAGCTAGTAATATCAGCTTTGACCGGAAACGGATCGCCAAACGGCTTGAGATCGTCAATCTCGTCAAAAGATCGGTTGAGAATGGCGACCTTGGCCCCTTCTTTTAGCAAAATTTCGGCAGTGGCTTTGCCAATTCCCGAATCGCCTCCGGTCACAACGGCCACTTTGCCTTTTAGCCCTAAATCCATGAAAATGATTTCCTTGAAGTTGGAATAATGTTGTCGCAATTTTGGCGTCAGAGACACCATCAAAAGCACACCCTTGTAATTTAGAACTTGACTCTGGTTTAGCGATGACTTGTGCAACAAAAGCATAAACAAGCCTCAGAAAATCGTTCCGCTTCGAGACCTCACGCCTCACGCCCACACTTTACTAACGGCCAAAATCTACATGCCTAAGTGGAAATTATCGACAGAATTCACCTTTGATGCAGCCCATTTTATTCGTGACTACGATGGTCCCTGTGGGCGGATGCATGGTCACACCTATCGCGTTCGCATGGAGGCTAGCTCACCGCAGCTACAGTCGTCTGAGTACTGCCCACATCCGGCCATGGTGGCCGACTTTAGAACGCTACGCTGGGCCAAAAAAGACTTTGAAAAGGGCGGCCTTGACCACTGTGTGCTCAACGATGTAATGCCAGAAACCTACGAAACCACCGCCGAAATGATCGCGCAGTACATCCATGAAAAAACAATGGAGCGACTGCCCGAATCAGTCAGGCTCAAGGTTTGCGTGTCAGAAACGCCCAATTCGTGGGTAGAGTACGAGGCAGACTAGTGACAGCGCCTACAACATCTTCGACTAACGCCTCTTTGCAAACATTGCCTGTGGTCGAAACGTTCCATTCTGTTCAGGGTGAAGGGCATTGGAGTGGACGCAGCGCCTTCTTCATTCGGTTAGCAGGCTGCGACGTGGGCTGCCCATGGTGCGATACAAAACACTCCTGGCCTGTGGCATCCCATGGGCGACGTGAGATTTCTGCGCTAGTATCTGAGGCTGTTGCGGCAAGGCCCTTTATGGTGGTGATTACAGGTGGCGAGCCGCTGATGCAAGATCTCAGTGAGCTGACGGCAGCGCTGCACCACGCCGGGTTGAGAGTACATTTAGAAACATCTGGGTCGCATCCACTAACAGGTCAGTTTGATTGGATTTCGCTATCTCCAAAGTTGTTCAAGCCGCCGCTAGATGAGATATACGCGCGGGTAAATGAGCTTAAAGTAGTCATTGACCAGCCTAGCGATTTTGACTGGGCAGAGTCCGAAAGGCAAAAAGTACCGCCCAGCACCGTTTTACTACTGCAGCCTCAATGGACTAGTGAGCTGGGTCAGCAGCATGTGTTTGACTATGTGTTATCTCATCCTGAATGGCGCATAGGCCTACAAACACATAAGTACTTGGGCGTTAGGTAGTTTGCGAGTGTTCAGCCTAGTGTTTAACGATGCTGTGAAAACGAAGCGAGACCAGTCAAGTAAGACTAATGAAGTGAGACCAGTCAAGTAAGACTAATGAAGTGAGACCAGTCAAGTAAGACTAATGAAGTAAGACTAGCGAAGCCATAACAGTGAGGAAGACATTGAGAATATGAACAACGGTGTAGCGAAAAAGAGTAATAGAGGAGAAGAAGCGATTGTTCTACTGTCTGGCGGGTTGGATTCTGCAACCTGCGCGGCGCAGGCGATCGCAGATGGCTACACGGTAACTGCCCTGTCTTTTGACTATGGTCAACGCCACAACAGAGAGCTACTGGCCGCAAAAGACATCGTGTCTGCGTTGGGCATATCAGATCATCGCATTGTCTCTGTAAACCTAGCGCAGTGGGGCGGTTCTTCTTTAACAGATGCGTCTATGGCGGTGCCCACCGATGGTGCAGATTTAGGCAGCGCGTCGATTCCATCGACCTATGTGCCAGGGCGCAATACTGTTTTTATTGCGATCGCACTTTCCCTAGCCGAAGCCAAACAGGCCTCGGCCATTTACCTCGGCATTAACGCTGTCGACTATTCCGGCTATCCAGACTGCCGCCCCGAGTACCTGTCGGCTTTTCAACACTTAGCAACGCTCTCTTCCAAAGCAGGCTTAGAAGGCAACTCAGCCGAGCTCGTGGCCCCCCTCGTTCTCGACTCCAAGGCGGACATTGTGCGACGCGCCCTGCGGCTAAACGTCCCAATTGACAAAACCTGGTCTTGCTACCGAGAAGGCAAAACCCCCTGTGGTCTATGCGATGCCTGCCGGATTCGAGACAGTGCCCTCATTCGAGCAGGCAGAGCAGATCTGGCGACACCTATTGGCAGAGCTGCCGCCCATGAAAAGGCATAGAGACACCTGACCAAAAGTCCCTAACCAAAAGCCGCCTAACCAAAAGTCCTTTAAAACAAGCCGATGACCGGACTCGAACCGGTGACCTACTCATTACGAATGAGTTGCTCTACCAACTGAGCTACATCGGCAGTTGGTTTGAAATTATAGCAAACCACATAGCTTTACAGAACAAGGGTTATGGCTATTCGTAGTGGCGTAAGCTAAGTGCGAACGGCTATAGAAGCTGGTCAATTGAGCGAGACCTGTCACACAAGACCTGTCACAATAGTGAATGAAATGAGGTCAGTAGGAACAATGGCAAAGAAGAAGGCAAACACTAAGAAGAGCGTCGCCCCCAGACAGACGCCGCCGCCTGGCATGACCCAAGAACGATTTGACCGCCTAGTGGCCGAGTCCAAAGCCCCCTACAAAGGACTGCGCAAGTTTATCTACGGTGCTATGGGTGCCTCGGGTGCGGTGGGTGGATTTGTCTTTTTTACTAAAATTTTGGCTGGGCGCGATGTGGCAGAATCTTTGCCAAACTTGGCTTTACAGCTTGGCGTAGTGGCACTGACAGTCTTTTTGTTTCGCTGGGAAGATCGCAATAAGGAAGAGAGCCCGTGAGGAGCACTGTGTCTGCCTCAGCTCAGGCGGAATCTCGCAACAGGCTGCCCGTTGTTCTCGTTCATGGTATTTGGAATACGGCAGCTATATTTAACCCGCTAAAGCGCTACCTAGAATCTGTTGGGTGGACGGTGTACACCTTTAGTATGACGCCCAATAATGGCGATGCCCCTATCGAATTGCTGGCAGAACAAGTTTCGACTTTTGTTCAGGGCGCGATCGCACCACAGCAGTCCTTTCATTTGATTGGATTTAGCATGGGCGGACTCATTAGCCGTTACTACGTGCAGCGTCTGGGCGGGCTCGGTAGGATCAAAACATTTATCACCATTTCTACCCCTCATCGGGGCACCTTACTCGCACTAAGTAGCCGCCGCCCTGGCATCAGACAAATGCGCCCTGGCAGTCGCTTTCTGACAGAGCTAAACCGAGACATCGACTGCCTGCGCGGCTGTTCGTTTTATACGCTCTGGACGCCTTTTGATTTGTTGATTTTGCCGCCCTGGAGTTCCATAGTAGGCCTGGGCAAGACCCAAAGACTCTGCATCGCAAGCCACAATCAAATGATTCGCGATACCAAGGGCTTGGCCGCAATCGATAGCGTGTTGAGCGCCTAGGTCTGTCTCTATTTTGCCAATGCCTATCTGGTCAAGGCCTCTAGTCAAGTCCTCCAGTCAATACCTCTAATGGGCATCGCCAACCTGGGAGTATTGCTTTTCTCCAAAGACAGCAGTGGGATAGACGTAATACTTAAATTCGATGAGATTGTGAAAGGGATCTTCTAAGAAAAACGTGCGGTGTTCTATGCGCTCGCCCTTGAAGCGATGCTTTGGCTGTTGGCAAAAGGTTAATGCCTTATCTTGCGCCCTGTGCAGCGCCTTTTCCCACTCTTCTTCCGTTTCAAAGGTCAGCCCAAAATGTCTAGGGTAAATGCCTTTTTGAGGAGCGATCGCCCCTTTGACCACATGGGCTACTAACTGATGCCCGCCCAAATTTAAGATTAAAGAGCCTTTGCTTTCGCGGCCCACTTCGCAACCAAGCCCCTCTACATAGAACTGTTTGGCCTCAGAGATATCGATAATAGGAAAGGACAGATGGAAAATTGTGCTCATTTAATAAACCCCCGAATAAACCCCGAATCAACCGTTATTAGCAAATGTTACAAAACGAAACTGACCGATGAAAGTAGCTGTTAAATACCGTTGCTTAAACCCCGGCCATAGCCTGCCTTAGAGGTCGCTAGTTTGCATTGATTAGTGACTAAAAATGCGCTCAAAGAATGTGGATTTACTTTTTGTAGTCGGGATTACAGCCAAAGTCACTAACAGACAGGTACATCTTGAGTATGCATTAGCTTAGGTTCCTTTAGTAGACCTCTATGCTACTGTTGCTGATAGCGGCCTACAGAGGCAACTCGAGGTGATTCTTTGAGAGTCTTTTTTAGGTGGCTACTGCTCAGTTTAGGTAATGGACGTGGGCTTCTATGGTCAACGCTTTCCTACTCGTGTACTCCCATACTCTAGAGATACTCTGGAGACGCCTTATGTCAATTTACGTTGGAAACTTATCCTTTGATGCAACTCAAGAGGATATCAATCAGGTCTTTGTTGAGTACGGTACGGTGAAATCTGTGAAGGTTCCAACTGACCGTGAAACTGGCCGCGTCAGAGGATTTGCCTTTGTAGAAATGTCTAGCGATGCAGAAGAAGAAGCTGCGATCGCAGCGTTAGACGGCGCAGAGTGGATGGGCCGCACGTTGAAAGTAAACAAAGCAAGACCCCGCACATAAAAACTCAATGACAAAGAGGGCGCTGTAGGAATCATCTACAGCGCCCTCTTTATTTTGGCTGAAATTTTAGCTAGCTAACTTTAGCTAGCTTTCACCTCTACTATCTCACGCCTACTAGTAGAGGCTACTCTCAGCGTACTTAGCCTGCCTTGATAGACTTTTCAGACATGCTGTAAGTGCCACCACGACCGCGATGCCAAACGCCATCACGCGCACCCGCCGACAGGATGTTAGAAATGCGGTTACGCGCCTTGAGAAAGTGATTTTTAGGCATGTCTTCTTTAAAGACCGCATTCATCACATCTGCAATTTTGAAGACGTTATTGGGCTGCGCCTGTAAAACGCCAACAATGACATCAGGCAGAGGAGACTTGCTGTAGCTATCTTGGACATAGCGCTGCCAGTTGGCAGTCCTGCCGCTGCGCTTGGGAGCCGTTCCAGATTTTTTAGTGGCTTTAGTTGTTTTAGCCGCTTTAACCTTAGTAGCCGCAGGTGCTTTCTCTGCAGCGGCGGCTTTTGCTGGGCGGCCACGCTTTGCTTTTGTTGCAGTGGCTGGTTTACGCTTAGTTGCGGCCTGAGTTTTTGTGGCCTTGGTTTTTGTGTCCTTAGCTTTTGTGGCTTTGGTCTTTGTAGTCTTAGCTTTTGTGGCTTTAGCTTTTGTGGCTTTGGTCTTTGTAGTCTTAGCTTTTGTGGTTCTAGTCGAAGCTTTTTTTCCAGCGCTCTTTTTCTGAGTGGTGCCAGTGACGGCTGCGATCGCAGACAAATCGGCACTACCGCCCGATTCAAACATCGCAATAACAGTTTGAATGCCTTCTCGCTTCTCTTTTAGCTCAGTGAGCTGTGCTTCTAAGGCGGCTGCCTGCGAAGTAAGCTCGGAATCTACTTCCATGAGCCGTGGCAAAACAGATGTGGACATAAGTTGTCTTCTCCTTAAGGATAGTGAGTGTGGTTTGACAAGTGAAAACTTGAGCTGGACGTTTGCGCTAGGCATCCAAATGTAGAAAATCTGAATATAGAAGATCTAATGTAGAAAAATAGTGACAGAAAGCCAGCAATAGAAATTAGCTAAAACGTAAACCCATAGAGCCAAACCCAAATCAACCCCAAAACTTGTTTAGGGCAAAGGGTCTTATTCAGGGTAGGACTTTAGCAATTGCTTAACAGACATCAACAATGAAAGAGTCAATGTTGATGTTCTCAACGTTGAAAGGATCAATCACCAACAGCAAATGACAACGACTTAGTTCAATCGACCAGTCGAGTGCAACGGTTGCCAGCAGGTGACAAAACCCTCTCTGCAGTAGATAGCGGCTATTTTGAATAGTTGCTTTACGGTATAGGCCAAAAGACTTTGATGAGGCTTTCTTCTATGAGAAATCCCAGCTGTCTATCGGGTGAACTCTACCTGAAACGTCTCTAAACAAAAATATCTCTTTCGAGAATAACACTATTTAAACACTTTCTTCTTTTTGGTCAAGCCTTTTCTAAAACTTTTTTGGTGAGCTTCGGGGAGATTACGGGGAGATTATTTGAGAGTGACCTTTCGATTTCTCAAAAGAACTACCCGATACCGCTAACGGTCTTGATTTCATAGTTCCCTAATTGATGCCTAAAACAATCTCTGCAAAATCCGCCAGCTAACAGGGCTCACCAGCTGTATTGGAGAGAGTTTCACAATAGAGAGAACACAATTTATGTATCAGCACCCAGCGCTGGGATCGCATACTTAATCAGAAGGAAAAGAATGATCAGCATCGCCAACCCTAGCGCCAGCCAAAGTCGAATCTCAGAAATCACCCAAAGACCAAGTAAGCCAAGCCCAATCGCATTAGCAATTAGAACAGGTAGGCGTTGCCTAATCCCCCATGGCTGAATAGCGGGAACTTCTGTCGGCCAAAGCTGAATACCCGCCAACAGATTGAACCAGAGCTGACTAGAGATAATGACGATCGCACCAAACGGAAGCAAAAGCGGCTGTGAAAAAGGTACAAAAAGAGCCGCCAGACAAAAACCAACAATCTCTAGTGCAATAGTACTAATAACAATAATACGAAAATGACTCAACCGAGCGTCTGCCAACAAGTCATTGGCCGCCCCTGCAACTGACGCCACATTTTCTAAGTCAACAAATGCCATGCGTGCCAGCTCCAAGCAAAATAAGGCCAGCGCAAAGGTCACTATCTTTTCTGGAACTGTCGGTGCCTGAAAAATTTCAGCAAGCAGGCCCAAACCAGCAGGCAAAAATAGAAACGGGACAATAAGTCGAGGGTTACGCATATCAGTCTCACCACAGCTTGGGGCTGTTATTGCTCTCTACTGTATCTCAGTGGTGCGCAGCGTCTTCTTTTGGTCGGTGTCTTCTTTTGGCCAGTGTCTTCTTTTGGCCAGTCTAGTCAATGCACCCAGACCTGTAGTAGGCTGTGCTCGCTCAAGCTCTTTTTGGTAACTCAAGCATGCCTTCCTCACGACGCTATGTTTTAACCCTGTCTTGTCCTGATCGGGTCGGGGTGGTGGCAGCGGTTAGCACATTGATCTCTCAAAACAACGGTTGGATTAGCGAAGCGCATCACCATTCAGAGCACGCGCAGCAGCAGTTCTTTATGCGCCAAGAGATCTTGGCAGACTCTCTCTCTATTTCGCTAGACGACTTCAAAGAACGGTTTCAATCCGTTGCCGAAGCGTTCAATATGTCTTGGAAGATTCGCGACTCAGCCCAAAAGCCTCGGGTTGCCATTCTGGTTTCGAAGGGAGGTCACTGCCTATACGATTTGCTCTCTCGGTGGCGCAGTGGTGAGCTAGCCATCAAGATTGCCTGCGTGATGTCTAATCACAATCTATTTAGAGGATTAGTAGAGTGGCATGGCATCCCTTACTTTCATGTGCCGGTGACCTCTGAGAATAAACTGGCCGCCCACGAAGAGATGATGTCTCACTTTGAGGCGGTAAAAGGTGACGTGATGGTGCTAGCTAGATATATGCAAATTTTGCCCAAGGAAATGTGCGATCGCTATCCCGGACAAATTATTAATATTCACCATTCTTTTTTACCCTCGTTTATCGGGGCCAAGCCCTACCATCAGGCATACAATCGGGGCGTAAAGCTAATCGGGGCAACCTGCCACTACGTTACCGAAGATCTTGACTGCGGCCCCATTATCGACCAGGACGTTTTACGGATCGATCACTCCGACTTTCCGGAAGATCTGATGCGCTATGGCAAAGACATCGAAAAAACTGTTCTCGCCCGTGGGCTGCGCTATCACATTGAAGACCGTGTGATGCTGCACAACCATAAAACGATTGTTTTCCGCTAGTGACTTTACAAATGACTTTTTGCCAGTGACTACCTGTCAGTGTTTTGATCTCAAACAAAATAGCGACTTACCGGTGTTGCTTCGTTACAAGAGTTATTTTGCTTGTTATCAATAGTTGCATAAAGGCGCTACACTCTCTTTGTGATGAGACAGTTTGCGGTGAGAGGGTGGTGAGACACTGTCTATCAATCCTGTTTCATCATTACAAGCATAAGGAATCTGTAATCTCATGAGGACTTCTTAAAGATGAGCGACCTTGTCCTTTCTCAACTTGTTTCTGTAGAGTCTGATCTGGCAGCACAAGTCGATCAGCTAGAAGCACAGCTGACGCAAATACAGGCTCAGCGTCAGGGCTTGCGCACGGTGATTGATTTGTTTGAAAGTAGCGATGGTAGCGCTGCCCCTACAACATCAACGACGAAGCAGAAGACAACTGCCCCCGAGGCGTCAGGGCGAACGTCAACCGCCAAAAAAACCAGCACCTCGAAAACCAGCATCCCAAAAACCAGTACGTCAAAAACCAAGACAAAAAAGAAAAACAAGCCTGGCCCAAAGGCAACCAAAGCAACCGCTGGTCGAAAGAAAAAAGATGGGCGCGCTGCCGACTGGCAAAAGCATGTGCAATCTGAGTTAAGAGAGGTTGCGCTACCCGAAGCGGTCAGTAGTGTGTTGAGGTCGCAGCCTTCTGAGATTTTCAAAATTAAAGATGTCATGACGGCCATCTTTAAACCAGACATGCCAAAGACGTCCTATCTCAAAGCGCGTAATCGCATTTCTAATATTTTGTCGGCAGGCGCTCGCGATGGCACATGGTATCGCGGCAGTAACGGTCGCTATTCTCAGTCGGAAAGTGTCACAAAAGCTTAAAGTCACAAAAGCTTGAAGTCACAAAAGCTTGAAGTCACAAAAGCTTGAAGTCACAAAAGCTTAAAGTCACAAAAGCTTGAAGTCAGGCTTAAATCTTCTATCGCATAAAAATAACAGTGCGGACACTTGTTTTCTGTTAGCTGGTTTTTGGCGCTTTAGGTTAGAGGCTGTAGACTTTGAAACTGTAGAGTTGGAGCGATCGCATGTTTGAAACCTCTCCCTGGCTACAGGCGATCGCCCTCAACACTGTTTTGATTGCAGTTGCCTTTGCCCTACCCAAAAAGCTGCTAACGCCCGCTGGCTACATCCACGCTTGGGTGTTAGGCATTATTGTCTGGGCTGCCTTCAGCTGGCAGGGCTACGCGACCATACTGTTTTACTTCTTTGTGGGCTCGGCCGTCACAAAGCTAGGCCTCGCCCAAAAGCAGGCCTATGGCATTGCAGAAGCCAGGGGCGGCGTCAGAGGGCCAGGAAACGTCTGGGGATCGGCGCTGACGGCAGCGCTGTGTGGCCTAGGTGTGATTGGCTTAGCGCTGGTGTATCCGTTTGCGCTACCCGGTTGGGAGCCATTGCTGGCGCTGGGGTTTGTGGCTTCGCTGAGCACCAAGCTCTCGGATACGACGGCGACGGAAGTGGGCAAAGCCTATGGCCAGCGAACCTTTTTGATTACGACGTTTCGCCCAGTGCCCAGAGGAACAGAAGGGGCAGTGAGTCTAGAAGGGACAGTGGCAGGCGTATTGGGATCGGTGGCGCTGGCGGCGGTAGCTTGGGCCTGTGGGCTGATTCCGCTGATAGGTGTGGGGCTGTGTGCGATCGCAGCGTTTGTGGCAACCACCGTTGAAAGCCTAATTGGAGCCACCATCGAAGAAAAACTAGGCTGGCTAACCCACGATCTAGTCAACATTATCAACACGACCATTGGCGCGGTGGTATCGATTGGATTGGCCTGGATAGTGACCTAGTGACGGGCTTAGTTAGGATTACTGAAAGTCAGGAGATCAATTCCTTTTCCTCAAAAAAAATCAGCTATTGAGAAAAAACCATATAAGATAGTAATGAGTGATCCCCAGCTAAGTGCTCTGGGCTAGCCCTTTGCAGGTCTTATCTAGACGAGATAGCGCTCTGGATTGCTTTTGCCTAGATTTATTAAAAGTTGAATTTAAGACGAGTTCCGCCCTATGATGACGACGGCTACTGATGAGAAGTTTACCCGTGAAGTTTTGGCCTCCTCAGTCCCAGTTTTTGTCCATTTTCGTGCTCCATGGTGTGGTATTTGCAATCTGGTAAGCCCTGTACTGTCTAGCTTTCAGGCTAGTTACCCAAATCGAGTTCGAGTCGTTGATGTAAACGCCGATGAAAACCTTGTGCTGGCCAATCGATACGATTTAAAGACGCTGCCTACGGTACTTTGTATAGAGAATGGCAAAGTTATTCAGCGAATTGAAGGTTTTAAGAGTCGTGAGAGTCTCAAGAGAGGCCTAGAAAGCGTCATGCAGCGCCACCGTCTGGAAGGCACGTATTCTAAATCTGCTTAGAATGCCCTCCTAGCCTTAATTTTTCTTCAGCCTGCCTCAAGATGAGGCAGGCTAATTTTATGGGTTTACGTCGAGCAATGGCTTGAAATGATACCAATCAGCTGCTAATCACTGCATTGTCTAAGTAGCTCTATCTAAATAGCCTCATTGCCCCGCCTCATTATCCTAAGTACCCCTGTAGCAAAATATCATCTCCAATAGACTCAACGGATAGATTACTCAGCACTTGTGCGTCCGTCATCTTTTCTAATCCCAATTCACCGATGGGCGTCGGGGCAGACTTGCCGCCAATAAGCTTAGGTGCAATAAAGGCACAGACCTTTTGAATGGCGTTAGCAGCGATCGCTTCAGCGGCCAATGTCCCACCGCATTCCCAAAGCACGCTCATGCAGCCACGTTGGTACAGCGTCTCCATCGCTGCCTGCGGCGTTAGCTCGCCCAGTTGCACAACCTCTACACCTTGCTGAGTGAGCACTTTGACAGTAGAGACCTCGGCGTTCGTTTGCGTGATGACCAGCGTTGGGGCAATGTCCGTTTGCCATAGGTTTGCGGTCGTCGGCACTTCCAGCTGGCGACTCATAACCACCCGCAGCGGATTGCGATCTCCCTGACCGTGACTGGTGAGGTTTGGGTTGTCTTTGCGCACGGTATTGCCGCCGACGATGACAGCATCGCAGCGGCTGCGGAGCCGGTGAACCCACTGGCGAGACTGCGGCCCACTGACCCAGGCACTGTGCCCAGTGGTGGTGGCAATTTTGCCGTCTAGCGTCATAGCGTATTTCAAAATGCCAAAGGGCTGACGGTATTGGACACGATGCAAAAATGCCTCATTGACCTGACGGCAGAGGGCTTCTTCAATGCCAACACTTACCTCAATGCCTGCCGCTTTGAGCGTTTCGATGCCGCCGCTGGCTTTGGGGTTAGGGTCTCTCATGCCAATGACCACACGGCGAATGCCCGCTGCGATCACGGCCTCACTACAGGGCGGGGTGCGGCCCATATGGTTGCAGGGTTCTAAATTGACGTAGAGCGTGCCACCTGCGGCCCTATCCCCAGCTGCTCGCAGAGCGAAGATTTCGGCGTGGGGCTCGCCTGCTTTGGGGTGGAAGCCTTCGCCTACGATGGTGTCTTCTAGGCTGACGGTTGGGTCTTGGCTAGGCTGAGTGATGAGCGATCCGACAAGTGGATTGGGGGCTGTGTGTCCGGCGGCTTGCAAGGCCAGTTCACAACAGCGACGCATAAGGGCAGCGTCTAGGGCCCGCTCAGCTGGTGTAATAGATGAGGTCATGGGGGTCTCTCTGCTGCTGTGTATCTAATGTATTAGAGTATGTCTTTCGAGGCGATTGTCTTCCAGAGATTGTCTCCAGAGATTGTCTTCCGGAGATTATCTTGTGTGGCATCCTCTCATCATGGCTGAGTGTTAACTGTCTAAGGACTGGGAATAGCAAAGAACGTGCGACGTAAATTTTGGACTCTTCTGACGTATTGTTTTTTATTGGGTTTTTTTTGTTTTTTGTTAACTGCTGTTAGCTCAGATGGTGTAGTCCTAGGGCAATCTTCTGGCGAAACAGGCAGAGAGCAAACAGGCAGAGAGCAACTTTCTGTAGGTACGCTGTCTGAATCGAGGCCGTCGGTAAATCGGCTTTTGCCAGATCAGCTGACGGCCTTTAATGATGAAATTGCGATCGCGCCCATTTATCTAGACGGTAGAGACCTCTTTTCTTTGAGTGCGATCGCCACAGACGGCCAAACGACTGCCGAGAGCCCTGTCGAAGCCCGCGCTCAAGAAATTCAGCAGCGCCTGAATAAAGTAGCAAAGGCCTATCGCCAACAAAAAGTCGCCGTCACCATTACGACAGAAAATTCTAGTAATCTTCCGGAAATTGTGGTGGGCAGTCAACGGCTGCTCACCGTGACAACTTTAGACGTGCAAATTAGCGGCCATGCCAATACCAGCAGCCGAGCCCGCTATTTGGTCGGCGTCGTAGAAGATGCGCTAGAGCGCTACCGCGAAGAGCGCCAGCCGACTTTTTTATGGGCACAGGTTA
The DNA here is from genome assembly GCA_038521595.1 of Cyanobacteria bacterium J06627_28. GTDB lineage: Bacteria > Cyanobacteriota > Cyanobacteriia > Phormidesmidales > Phormidesmidaceae > Phormidesmis. The sequence goes on from JBCBKQ010000002.1 coordinate 38,274, forward strand.
GAAATACGGCTGTGATTGCGGGCTGTGCGCTGCTGTGTCAGCTTGTTCTTTCAAAAATACGCCACCGCCTAAAGCGTCGTCAAAAACGCCTAGCCAATACCGATACTCAGCTAGGGCAAGCAACGCAAATCGGTCATCCGCCCATGGTTGATTTGTTCAATGTCGCCATGGGCAGCCCCATGTTTGACCTGCTCAAAGCGCGACTAGACAATCGGCAAAAGCGCAAGCTCAATGAAACCGGATTGGGCCTGATATTTTTCTTGCAGGTGGGCCTGTGGGGTGGCAGCCTATTGCTGATACTCTCGCTGTTTCCCTACAGTCGGTGGCTATCTACTTTGCTGCGGCACTGGATTAAAATTCCGGCCCAGATTTTGCTAATTGCAGGTGTGGCCTATGTCGCATTGCGGTTGAGCAGCTTTGCCATCGATAAAATTGGGCTTGCCCTAGAAGAAGGGGCGCAGTGGGCACCGGACAGAACACAGCGGTTGAGCCTTCGATTTTCTACCTTTTCTCAGGCCGCAAAGGGGGTTGCTGGTGCTGTTATATTTGGCGTTATGCTGCTGACAATGCTGACGGTGGCGGGTGTTCTTGTCGGGCCGCTGCTAGCAGGTGCGGGCATTGCGGGTGTGGGCATTTCTCTGGCTGCGCAGAGCCTGATTAAAGACATTATCAATGGCTTTTTGATTTTGTTTGAAGATCAGTTTGGCCTGGGCGACGTGATTGTTATTGAGGGGCACACGGGCACCGTTGAAGCGATCAATCTACGCATTACGCAGCTGCGCAATATACAAGGCAGTCTAATCACCATTCCCAACAGCCAAATTGGCATTATTCAAAATCTCTCTAAGGACTGGTCTCAGGTAGATCTCTCCTTTACGGTGACGCCCACCACTGATCTCACAGAGGCCTGTTGCCTATTGCAAGAGACGGCCGCTCAGCTGGCAGGAGATGCCGACTGGCGGCGCTTTATCTTAGAGCCACCCGACTTGCTGGGTATAGACAATATTGATCACACAGGGGTTACGCTGCGCCTGCTGCTGAAAACGCAGCCCTCTAAGCAGTGGCTAGTGGCCCGCGAACTTAGAAGACGAATCAAGTTCGCCTTTGATGAGGCCAATATACGCATGGGCCTGCCGCAGGAGAGATTAGAGCTGCACTGGCAAGAGGGTGCGGCAACGCTAAAAACGCTAGAGACGTAGCATTACAAAGATAGCTAGTTACTTTTGGGGAATGCCGTCTTCAGGGAAAACCCATTTTGGCCCTTCTGCGGCGCGTTCCTGTTGCTTTTTACGGACGGCTTCGGCGGCCATTTCTAGCATGTCGTCGAGGGAGGTGTTTTCAATGAAGCTAGAGGCTTGGGCTTGGGCGTCTTTGTGGGGGCATTGGTCGCCGAGGACGCAGCCTTCTTTACAAGCTTCTGCACAGTTGATGTCTGCCATGATGAGATGAGGGAGTTAACAACGAAAGGTTTGCCATCAACGATCTTAAAGGATTTTATGGATTGCTGTGAAATGAACCTCTTATTTGTCCTGCTTGTTTGTCTTTCTAGAAACCTCAAGTCAGGCAGTGGTGCAATGCTTGAATGCACTGGTCGAGGTGAGCCTTGGTATGTGTGGCCATGACGGTCATTCGTAGGCGGCTGATCGGCACGGTCGGTGGACGCACGGCTGAGGCAAAAATACCCTGTTCCTTTAGCTGCTGGCCTAGCTGTAAAACGGTAGCAGCGTCTTTGACCTGTAGGCAAACAATGGCAGAGTCGGTGGGGAGTCGCTTAAGTGTTTGCTGTTGTTTGGTGGGCAATTCGCTGATGAGCCGGTCGATTTGATGGGCTAAATGCTGGGCGTTTTGGTGGAGCTGAATGAGGCGAGATGGCGTCTGTTGGAGATATGCGATCGCACCCAAAGCCGCCCCTGTATCCGCAGGCGATAGCCCAGTGGTATATATCCAGCTAGGCGCACGATTGCGCAAAAAATCTATTAGGTCTCGCCGCCCAGCCACATAGCCACCAAGGCTAGCAAAGGCCTTACTCAATGTCCCCATTTGAATGAGAGATTGCGGATCGCATCCAAAGTGTTCAGCACAGCCTGCCCCTGTTTTGCCAAGCACGCCTGCGCTATGGGCTTCGTCAATCATCACCATTGCGCCGTGTTTATCGGCTAGAGATAGAATCTCTGGTAGAGGGCAAACGTCACCATCCATACCAAACACGCCATCTGTCAAAATCAAGCATCGGCGATAGTTTGTTCGGTGTTCTCTGAGATGGCGTTGAATCTCTGTAAGGTCGCAATGCCGATAGGTGAAAACTTTGGCACCGCTGAGGGTTGTTCCATTGTTGAGACTGGCATGGTTGTATTCGTCTGCCAAAATGAGGTCGCGGTGGTTAACTAAGGTGCTGACAGTGCCAATGTTTGCGAGATAGCCACTGCTGAATACGATGGCGTCTTCTGTTTGTTTTAGGTGCGCGATCGCCTGTTCTAATTCCTGATGCAGTGCCCGGTGGCCGCTAAGCAAGCGGGAGCCCGTTGAGCCGGTTCCATAGGTTTTGATAGCTGCGATCGCACTCTCTTCTATCTGCAATTCACCCGCAAACCCAAGATAGTCATTACTCGCCAAATTCACCATCTCACGGCCCTCAACCCTTACCGTCGGCCCGCCCCGTCCTTCTATTGCTTTCACTTGGCGATACCAATTTGCCCTGTGCAAGGTATCTAGCGACTTGGCAACCCAATCGTACGGAGAGCTCATAAAGGCTAAGTCTCTAAGCAGACAACAGTGTAGATAGACAGCCTAACAGCCAGATTAATTTGTATAGCAATTAGTCAGCCTTAAGTTAGACACAGATCAAAAAAGCCGACCTTGAAAAAACAAGATCGGCTAGTTCCGACTTTTGGAGTGAATTGACGTTTAATTACGCCTGTTGAAACTTACGGCTAGCCAAAAAGCCACCAACTGCAAAGAGCGCTAGAATGCTGCCTGGCTCAGGCACTGCAGTCGCATCGTCTTCTACCAGCTCAACCCGAATACGAGCAACATTGTAGCCGTCAGCTGTAAAGTCACCGTTAAAGAAATCATCACTGCTGAGAATATTGCCACCCGGAATAAAGCCGTCTTCCGCTAGCGTCACAACGCCGTTTTCTGTCACACCCGTATTGGGTGCAGTCTGACCAAAGAATGCAGTATTCTCAGGAATTTCGTCATTTACTTCAGTACCGGCATCTAGCACTTCAGCGCCTGCAACGACAAAGTCTGCACCCAGAAAACTACCTGCATCATCAAAAATTTGATGCGCTAGTGGATTGCCATTGGCAATGAAAAAGTCGTTACTCGGTAGCACCATCGCCGCATAGCTAAAGTACTGACTGCTGGCTGCTGTCGTGTCAAGATCAACCAAAAATGAAGATTGTGCCTGCGGAAGAATCGGACCGGGAACCGAACTTCCTGGGCCACCTACAACACCCTGGACAGTGCCACCGCCCGCTGCCAAAAATTCTGAATTTAGCAACGCGCTGTCACCATCTTCTGCCAGGCTCTCTAGACCAGGCGTCACCGCTTCGTTGCGGTTATACAAATCAAAGGTGCCATCGTGAAAGCCAAACCAGGTGGGGGTAAGCGCCGTACCATTACTGGGGGCAAGGTTATCGACCGTAATACGCAATGAGGCGGCATTGGCTGTAGGCGCTAGCATCAGCGTTGCAGCAGTTGCAGCAACCCCAGCGACCATCAGACCCTTACTTAAATTCATGTGAAACAACTCCATAGAGGTTTAAAGTCAGCATTCTCACTGGAGACTTTCCCCTGTCGAGAATGCTTAAAAGCCACTATGTCAGCCGCAGTCAAAAGTTCTCCTGAGTAGACTCTGAGAACTCGCTGAGGATGCCTATGAAGTGTCGATGAAGTCGTCGGCGTGTGTATGAATATCCCTTAAACGCTCGCCTTACCCACCGGCAACATAACTCTGCTTAGGGTGCGGCCATCGTCCATTTGGCTGAGCGTAAACTCGCCGCCCAGCTCTACCATCAGTGACTGGCACACCCAGAGGTGGCTGTTTTCTGGCTTATGCAAAGTAGAGGGGGACAGCAGATCTAGCGGACGACCTTGCTCGAGTTCCTGCAAAATTTCTGGATTGACGGTGCCCTCGTCTGTAATGGAGATTTCGAGCCATTGCTGGTCAATAATGCGACACCAAATGTCGATGCGATCGCCTACTGGAGAGCGTTCACAGGCCTCGGCCATAAGTTCATATATTACTAGCTCAATTTTATTCACGTCGCCGTAAATAATCAGATTATTTTCGCAGTGCACCTTAGACCACAGCTGCCGCTCCTGCACCAACGGATTGGCCCGAGCGCTCGCTCGCTTTAATAAGGTAATTAGCGGCATATTCTGCGGCTTTAGATACATGTTCCACTGTTCTTTTTCAGTCACATGCGTGAGCCGGTCAGTCAATTCACTGATCTTATGTAGCAACAGCTGTTGCTTTGGATTAGCCGCACCAGACTGCAGCTTAATCTGCTGGGCACATTCCTGAAAGCCCTGATTCAAGTCTTCAATTTGGCGATGCTTATACCAGTTCAGCTGTGTCAGCTGCTGTTGATGCAACAACATGGTCTCTGTCAGTTTTAGATGGCGACGGCACCAAGCCAGCTGATTAACAATGATGGCCAATAGTGTCGTTTGCTCATCAGACCATTGACGGCTCGCATTATCAGCGATTACGACGACGGCATTGGGCTCATGTTCAGGCGCAGTTCTGAGCGCCATAGCAATCAGCTGCGTCCCTTCTGGCCCGTCAATCCAAGGTTTTTCGCCAGCTGGCAAATCTGCTAGCTTGATGGTCAACAACCCTTCTGTCGCAACCGCCCAATTTAGCAGGGCATCGGTCTCTACAGAAATATGCCGCGCTTCATCAATTGAGAATTTGTTGCTCTGACTCAGCACCGAGCTAGGTTTAGCAAAGGCCGCGCCGTTTTTCCAGGCGACAATGCCGACTAGGGGCACATGGAGGAGCTGGGCAATATGGCGAGTCGCTGCCTGATCCAACGCTTCCATTTTTGAAAGCCGTTGCAGGCTACGCAGTCCCCATTGGAAAGTCTCGTTGAGCTGCGCCTGCTGAGTGGTCTGACGCTGAAGCCACCACTGATGCAAAATCAAACCAATTTGATTACTCAGGTTTTGTAGCAGCTCGCGCTCGGCCTGACTCCAGCGTCGCTCGGTTTTATCGAGCACCAGCACCAGTCCTTCGGGGGTCTGCCCTGGTGACGTGTTGCTCACTAGCAGCGCTTTGGTACCCATAGCCTGTAGCTGCGATCGCCATGCCGCAAACTTTAGCTCATGCGTCAGGCTTTCAATACTAGCGGGCGAGTGGGCCCGGCGTAGCATTTGCTCATCGACCGTATCCAATGGAGGCCAGTGATCTAGTCGGCCTACGCCCTGCCCTGTGCGGTACAGAGGTCATAGCCGCCCCGGTCTGCATTGTCACTGAGCACCAGCAGTTGATCGGTGCCGATGCGAGCAGCGAGCTGTTCTACGCATAGGCCCAACACATGCAGCCAGTCGCGATCGCTGTGAATGCTCCGGGTAATGCCCGCACTCAGCAAATGGTTCGAGCGCATCAGGCTAATGGCCTCATCCATTTCTGCGGTGGGCATCGCTAGACCCAGCAGCTGCGCCACCCCTTTTACATAGTGTTGCTCCTCATCACTCCACAGCCGAGGACTGTTTCCCTGAGCGGTAATAAAGCCCTGTAGCTCACCATGAAATAAAATAGGCGCAACAATAATCGACTGCGCCTTGAGGTGCAGCATAAAGCGATTGGCCACGCTCGCTTTGATAGAGCCTTCTAGCTCACCGAGTACCAGCAATTCATTGCTACACAGCGTCTGATACAGGCTCTGAATTTCGCTAATGGGCAAAGTACCCTCTGGCTTGCCGCGCAGCTTGCCCACCCGACACCAAACGTGACGTCCCCGAGGCTCCACCCAATAAATACTCGTCGGCGCACCAACAAACCTTTGAGTTTCATCAGCAACGGCTTTCAACCTAGCATCTAGGCCAGTCAGCTTACCCAAGTCACCTAGCAGCGTGAGCAAAGGTTTGGCAGGTTGCTTCGTCTTCTGACGATCTTCTTCTAATGCATTTTGGTGGATAGCTTCTGCCAGCGCATTGTTTATAGCAAGCAGGGTTGAATTTTCTAGTAGCCCCGGTGTGACGCCCCAGCGCCTAGAGCCCAAAACAATCAGACCAAAGCAAATGCCGCGCCGCTTCAGCGGGAGAATAGCCGTCCCTTGCAGCTCAAAGGTTTTGGCTACGCGAGCCCAGTCACCCGCCCGTGATTCTTCACGGATATCTGCGACCACCATGGGCTGCAGCTGTACTACAACCTGCTCTAGCAAATCACCAGGATGCAGCGCCAAAGAGGTATATGAAAAGCGGCGTGGGCCATTGGTCATGACCCCTCGCGTAGTGAGCTTATGGTTGACCCGGTCGTATAGGCCTGCCCACAGCAACGAATGGCCAAACTCAGCGCGAATGGCTTCGAGCGCCTCTTGGATCGATTTGTCTAAGGTTTCCGCCTCCCAAATGGCAGGTAGCACCTGGCTCAGGTCTTGCTTTGTGAGGTCGTTCGCAGAGCGCCGATCAGTGGATTGGGCGGTGGGCTTTGCCATAGAAGAAAGGAAGGGCGAGAGAGCTGAGGAGAGAAGTGCGCTAACGTTTCCGTATGAACACTGCCTGGGAGATGCCATATTTATATAGGCTTTACACCCGTATAGTTCCCTGTGTGGGTAGTCACTCAACGTAATTTTGATAGGAGGCCTATTTAGGCGTTTCTTTTGCAACAGCTTTATCGGTTTGGGTTACGTCCACTCTTGTTTCAAGGCTTCAAAGCAGATCCTGAAACAGTCCATCAGCAAACGATTGATCTATTGGCATGGCTAGCAGCGGAGCCAACTAGCGGGCCCATGTTTCACCAGCCCACTCGGTTAGCGGCGCAGGCTGCTATGGCCAATAATTTTCGCCTCCGCGATGGTCGATATGCTGGCAAGCTGGCCCAGTCTCTGTGGGGGCTCTCTTTTGACAATCCATTAGGACTCGCCGCAGGCTTTGATAAGGACGGCACGGCTGCTCGCGCTTGGCCGCTGATGGGATTTGGCTTTGCCGAACTGGGCACTGTCACTTACTATGCGCAGCCTGGTAATCCAAAGCCGCGAATGTTTCGGCTTGTCTCTGACAATGCTGCGCTCAATCGTATGGGCTTTAACAACAGTGGAGCTGCTGCCCTCTCAGAAAAGTTAGATGCTCACTGGCCAGAGAGAAACTATCCAATTCCCATTGGCATTAACCTTGGCAAGTCTAAAGTGACAGCGTTAGAAGAGGCGGCAGAAGACTATCGCAAGAGCTTTGAGCTGTTGAAAGACCAGGGGAGTTATTTTGTGGTGAATGTGTCGTCGCCCAATACGCCAGGGCTGCGATCGCTCCAAGCCAAAGAACAGCTCGCCCCTATCCTAGAAACCCTACAAACTGCCAATACTGCCAACAAGCCCCTTCTCGTCAAAATCTCTCCTGACCTCGCGACAGAAGACATTCACGACATCGTGCAGCTCGCACAAGAGTGCAACCTAGCGGGCATCATCGCCACCAACACCACTATCAATAGAGAAGGACTGCGCACACAAACCATCACCGAAACGGGCAAAGCGGTCAAAGACGAAGCAGGCGGCATCAGCGGCGCACCCGTCACCCAGCGCTCAACAGAAGTCATCCGCCTGATTTACCAACAAACCCAAGGCACCCTGCCCATCATCGGCGTTGGCGGCATCTTCACCGCAGAAGACGCCTGGGCAAAAATCACAGCCGGTGCTTCACTCCTACAAACCTATACAGGCTGGGTCTACGGAGGCCCAACCATGGTGAAAGAAATTTTAGATGGACTCAATCAGAAGTTGAAAGAGCACGATTTATCCGAGATTTCAGAAGCAATCGGGTTAGATTCCCTGTACTAATAAGTCGCTTGCTCATGGCTAAAGATCGTTAGGATCAATACCTAGTTCTTTTAATTTTTGAGCTAGTTTGTCTTTTTCAGCTTGAGCCTGCTGCGCTTCTACTTGAGCCTGCTGCGCTTCTACTTGAGCCTGCTGCGCTTCCAGCTGAGCTTGGCGTGCTTCCAGCTGAGCTTGGCGTACAGCTTGTTGTGCAGCTTGCTCTTCTTCTCTTGCTTTCTCTGTATCAGTGAGTAGCCAGTTACCACTGATATCGCACCATCTTAGCCAGGGGCCAGGTAGCTCTTCAAAATAATCGTCCCATAGGCCCAAGCCAATCTTTAAATCAGATAGCCAGATAGCAGGTGTCTGATCATTTTGAACAGGTTGTTCTTCGTAGCGTAAGCCGTTGTGCCTAAAGTATCTAAGCCGTTTTGTATATCGGCTATAGACTATGTAGTGCGGTACTTTCAAGTATTGCTCGTATACAGTGAACTTATCCGGCGGCGTTTGTTTATTGGCCCGTTCTTCTTCGGTGAGTAGCTTTGGAACACTGGCTGGATTGTTCTTCAGCATTTTCTCGTCTACTATTTTGTCAGCCTCTCCATAAAAGCGACCGAGATCTTGCCTTTCTGTATTTAAAGATAAAAACTCAACGATGACAGCGGGTGCCTGCTGCTCTTGCCAAACAACATAGCTGCTTCGCGGCTGTTGGCTTTCATCATATATGCGCGGTACGTCTACGGCGAGAAACCAATCTGGACGCTTATGCCATCCCGTATGGTTGAGGTCATAGTAAACATTGAGATCTGTTCCTGTAAAGCGGTTGCTGACTGCATAGTCTTGCAAGTACAGCGTGCGGCTGAGGAGTTGAGGCTGTAAATCATGAAATTCGTCTGGCAAACCTGGTTCGTCTGGATACTCACTGGGCAAATCATACATGGTCGGCAATGTCTTCAAAATTTTTGCCGGTAGATTTAGCTGGTCAGGAAGTTGACGAGTTACAAAAGTCATAAAAACAGCCCATATGTCTGTTCTTATAGTTTACCGGCAGATCTTCCGGTTTGATATTTTAGCTGCGCTTGACGTAAGTATTTAGCCACTGCACCATTTCCCAGAGGACGTGGCCGACGGCTTCACGGGAGCGGTAGCCATGCTCTTCGTAGGGGAGGCTAACGTAACGGGCAGTGCCGCCGAGGCCTTTCATAGCTTCATAGAGGCGTTCTGTTTGGATGGGATAGGTACCGGAGTTGTTGTCGGCTGCGCCATGGATAAGCAACAGCGGATGGTTGATTTTGTCTGCATTTGTAAAAGGAGACATACGGTTATAGGTATCGGTGGCATCCCAGTAGTTGCGCTGTTCGCCTTGGAAACCAAAAGGGGTAAGGCTGCGATTGTATGCGCCACTGCGGGCGATACCTGCACAGAAAAGATCGGTGTGGGCGAGGAGGTTGGCGGTGGTAAAGGCGCCGTATGAGTGACCGCCGATAGCCATGCGATCGCGTACACTCACCCCTCTCTCTACTAAATAATCAACAGCCGCCTCAGCACTATCAATCAGCTGTTCTATGTAAGTATCATTCGGCTCTGCTTCATCTTCTCCAATGATTGGCATACTCGCCCCGGAGAGCAGAGCATATCCTTGAGTCAGCAAAAACATCGCAGAGGAACGCCCAGGACGACCAAACGTATTTTCGGCGCGGGTGACTTGGCTCGCAGTTTCTCGGCTTTTGTGTTCTTCGGGGTAAACCCACAGCAATGTAGGAAGCGGGCCGTCTTTTTCTAAGTCGTGATTTGGGGGTAGGTAAAGCGTTCCAGAGAGTGTGAGCCCGTCGCTGCGCTGGTAGCGAACAATCTCTTTGTGAACGTCTTTGTACCAAGGCAGCGGATCTTGAAAGTTAGTAAGGACAGTGGCGGCTTCTCCAGGTTTGTGTAGCCAGTAGTTACCTGGTTCGGTTTTACTTTGGGTGAGAATGATGAGCTGGGTGGCGTCAGCATCTAGCACTTTGCTCACACGAGAGAACTTCTCTGCGGAAGACTGCCAGAGTCTTTCTTTTTCACCAGAGGCTAGGTTGAATCTGTCCAAAAAGGGATAAATACCGTCAGGCGATGCGCCTCTGCCATTGAGATAAACGTCACCTTGTGGAGATAGCCGCAGCGTCTGCCAACCATACTGGCCCTGTGTCATGACAGGTTCGCCGGGGTGGCTGTAAGCATCTTGAAAGTTTCGCTCTTCTAAAAGCTGAGGCGCGGTTGTTGCATCGTTTGGGGTTAGCTTCCAGGTTCTGACCTGCCGAGTGTTGTAAAGCGCTTCGTAGCCTAGGGCAGTGCTATCATTTCCCCAAACCAAGCTGTTGTAGCGCATCTCTGTTTTCCAAAACAGATCGGCCTCTGCTGTGAAAGGGGCAGACAAGGTATAAACAGCATCTCGGTGGTCAGCTTCTTGACGAGCATCGCCACCGTCTAACGCTTCTACCCAATACACTGTGGCAGGCTGATCTGCTCGCCAGCCGCTGGCTCTGCGACCATCTCGAACAGAGTCAAAGTTGATCGGAATCTCTTCGGCAAGGGGTAAATCGGCGACGGTATAGACGACTTCGCCTTTGCGATTCAATATGTCTGTTTTTCTGGGGAAGCGACCGATGGGAACCTGATAGGAGAAGGGGCGATGGGTCGTGGTGACTTTTATCCACTGGCCATCGGGAGAGGGTGAGATGGCTCTAAAGAGTGCGGGCTCGGTGAGTGGGGTTTGCTCTCCAGTAAAGGAGACATGCACTAGCTGAGAGGTGAAATAGTACTCTAGCAAGGCCTCATCGTGAGGGTTTTCTAAGAGATTGGTGTAGGTGCGAGCGGGTGCGACGCGGCCTAGATTCTCTTCGATGATGGGCCCGACTGGGAGCGTGGGCTCGACGGGTGGCTCACTATTGTCTACGCGAACTTTGCAGATAAAGCTGTTGTCGGGTAGCCAGCGAGCACTAGCGCCGATGGTGGCGTTGAGGATGGGGCCGGTGAGCGATCGCGCTTCACCTTTTTCTAGATCCAATACCCACAGACTCAGACCGTTTTCATTGTCTGTTGAGTTATTGTCTGTTGAGTCATCTTTTGTTGAGTCATCTTCTGCCAGAGCCACATGGGTGTGCGTAAAGCTGAGAAACTGGCCGCAGTATGACCATTGCAAATTGCGAATGCGCGGATTTTCGGGCAGCGTGACGGGTCTCGCTGTTGTTTCATCGCGGCGGCGGATGCTGATGGATTCGTAGTGTGAGGCTTTGGCGGTGTCCCAAGTTTGAGGGTTGATTTGCAGGCCTGCGATCGCAACTTTTGGCTCTGCAAGCTGTTCAATATTAGGCAGCTTGGTTCTACCCAGCTCTACAATCCAATCTGCATGGGGAGAAAAGGCGACGGCGGGTAGCGGCGGCGCGTCGAGCATGGTGGCAATAGGCTCAGGGGGAGTTTGCCAAGTATCCTGAGCGAGGTTATGCATATTTTCTTTGTGAGTATATGGATGAGTATGTGGGTCGTGTTTCGTGAAAGATACCGCATTATGCATCAAGAATGCCGAAGGCGTACCGATATCCTCCGAAGAAAATAACATTGGTACGCCTGTAGGAAGTTACAAATTGAAGTAGTGCCTACGCTTCGGTAAATTCGTCCATGGAGGGGCAAGTGCACACGAGGTTGCGATCGCCAAAGGCCTGATCAATCCGATTAACCGTCGGCCAAAACTTGCGATCGCGTGTCCACTGCGTCGGAAACACACCTGCCTCACGAGAATAGCCTCTAGTCCACTCACTCACCAAATCAGCTGTCGTATGTGGCGCGTGCAACAATGGGCTCTCTTCCGAAGGCACCTCACCTGATTCAATCTGACGAACCTCATCACGGATGGCAATCATGGCATCGCAAAAGCGATCTAGCTCCTGAAGAGACTCACTCTCTGTGGGCTCTACCATAATGGTGCCTGCCACAGGCCAAGACATCGTAGGCGGATGGAAGCCATAGTCAATCATCCGTTTGGCAATGTCATCGACATTGACATGGGCCGTTTTCTTAAATTCGCGCAAATCAACAATGCATTCGTGAGCGACCAAGCCACTGCCGCCCTTGTACAAAATCTCGTAGTGGCCTTCGAGCCTCTTTGCAATGTAGTTGGCGCTTAAAATCGATATCTCACTTGCCTTTTTCAATCCAGCTGAACCCATCATCTGAATGTACATCCAGGAGATAGGCAAAATGCTGGCACTGCCCCAGGGTGCAGAAGAGACGGCTCCAATGGATTGGTCTTGGCCCATTTCTACAAGCGTATGACCGGGTAAAAAGGGAACAAGGTGAGCCGCTACGCCAATGGGGCCGACGCCTGGACCGCCGCCGCCGTGGGGAATACAGAAAGTCTTATGTAGGTTCAAATGGCAGACATCTGCGCCAATGTCTCCAGGACTGCACAGGCCAACCTGTGCATTCATGTTGGCACCGTCCATGTAAACCTGACCGCCACAATTGTGAACAATCTCGCAGACGTTTTTGATGCTTTCCTCAAAGACGCCGTGGGTAGATGGGTAGGTGACCATCAGCGCAGAGAGATTGTCTTTGTGCTTGTCGGCTTTTGCCTGCAAGTCTTCTACATTGATGTTGCCATCGTCATCACATTTGACGGCGACCACTTTCATGCCTGCCATGACAGCGCTAGCGGGGTTTGTGCCATGGGCAGACTGTGGGATCAAACAGATATTGCGGTGGGTGTCGCCTCTGTCTGCATGGTATTCACGAATGACTAGCAGGCCAGTGTACTCTCCCTGTGAGCCTGCATTTGGCTGAAGAGAGATTCCGGCAAATCCGGTAATATTTGCGAGCCAGTCTTCTAGCTGAGTAAAGAGAGTTTGATATCCCTTGGTTTGAGAGAGTGGGGCAAAAGGGTGAATCTGACCGAACTCGGGCCAAGTGATAGGGATCATCTCAGCGGTGGCATTGAGCTTCATGGTGCAAGAGCCCAAAGGAATCATGGCATCGGCGAGGGAGAGATCCTTCTTTTGGAGGGAGTAGAGATAGCGCAACAGCTCTGTTTCACTGTGGTACTGATTGAAGACAGGGTGAGTGAGATAGTCAGAGGTGCGAGAAAGTGAGTTTGGTAGGGCGGCGGGTCTAAGTGACTGGAGCGTAGGAACGGCTCTGTCACCGGCAAAGATGGTGAGTAGCTCAGTGAGCTGTTCGAGTCCTGTTGTTTCGTCCAGTGAAACGCCGAGCGTTGTTGGTTTGTCGGCTGTTTGTGGATCGATGCGCAGGTTGATTTGTCTTTCGGCGGCGCGGGCGATAATGTTTTGGGTTTGTTCGCCGGTTTCTACGGTCAACGTGTCAAAGCTGGGTTCGCTGCTGACTGAGTAGCCTAACTTGGTTAACCCATCTTTTAAGGCAGCGGTGAGCTGTTGAATACGGGTGGCAATATCTTTGAGTCCTGTAGGGCCGTGGTAAACGGCGTAGGTGCTGGCGATGATGGCCAGTAAGACCTGGGCGGTGCAGATATTGCTGGTGGCGGAGTCGCGGCGAATGTGCTGTTCGCGGGTTTGCAAAGCGAGCCTGAGGGCGGGGGCTCCCTTGGCATCTTTTGAGAGACCGACAAGGCGACCGGGGAGCTTGCGGGCGTAGGCTTGCTTGGTGGCAAAGTAGGCGGCGTGGGGGCCACCGTAGCCGAGGGGTACGCCAAATCTTTGGGTATTGCCGACGGCGATGTCTGCGCCAAATTCACCGGGGGCCTTTAGCAGGGTAAGGCTGAGAAGGTCGGCGGCCACGGTGACGATGGTGCCGTCAGCGTGGGCCTGCTCTGTGAAGGTGGTGTAGTCGTAGATAGAGCCATCTGTGGCGGGATACTGAAGCAGTGCGCCAAAGAAGGGGCCGCTCTCTGCAAAGCTGTTGCCAGTGTGATCGCCAATGATGACCTCTATGCCAAGGGGCTGCGATCGCGTCTTAATCACATCAATCGTCTGCGGATGGCAGGCCGACGAGACCCAAAATTTCTTGGCTTTCTTCGCATCCTTATTTTTACAAACGCCAAAGCTCATGCTCATGGCTTCAGCAGCAGCAGTGCCTTCATCTAGCAGTGAGGCATTGGCAATTTCTAACCCTGTCAGGTCAGTTACCATCGTCTGATAGTTCAGCAGGGCTTCGAGGCGACCCTGAGAAATCTCGGGCTGGTAGGGGGTGTATTGGGTGTACCAGCCAGGATTTTCTAAGATGTTGCGCTGGATGACAGGTGGGGTGACGCAGCTGTGGTAGCCCAGACCGATGTAGCTACGGTAAACCTGATTTTGGGCTGCGATCGCACGAATTTTTGCTAACGCCTCCGTCTCACTAAGCGCCTTGCCCACCTGCAATGACTCAGACAGGCGAATCCCTTCAGGCACAGCTTCTTTGATTAACCCTTCGACAGACTCAAAGCCTAAGACCTTGAGCATCCGTGCCGTATCTTGCTCAGTGGGGCCAAGGTGGCGACTTTCAAAGCGATCGCTTCTCAGCTGTGCATGCCAATCAGTCCCAGACGTTTTAACGACTGTCGGCGCGTGCGCTTCGCTAGAAGTCGTAACGTTGGCAGTCTCAGAAGATAGGTCGTAGGACATAGGAGGTGCGATTATCGGCAGCAACATATCAATATTAAGATAAGTTGCAGTTAACCATTCATTAATCGTGATGCAATCGTTCCATAAAAGACATCGATTGCCAATGTCCTCGCCAGTTTCTGAAGGATACTTCGTCTATTCGCCCTCTACCTTTTCTTTGTAGTCTGCCGCCGACATTGCCGCGTCCAAATCAGACACATCGGCTGCTTTGACTTTGATCAGCCAGCCAGCCCCGTGAGGATCTTCCGCAATATTTTCAGGAGACTCCACCAGACCTTCATTAATCTCTAGCACTTCACCCGAAACCGGCGCTTTCAAATCTTCTACCGCTTTTACCGATTCAATCGTGCCAAAGTTGTCACCCAGCGACACCTCATCACCTACCTCGGGCAGCTCTAAAAATACAACATCTCCCATTTGGTCTACCGCAAAGGCTGTAATGCCCACAGTGACTGTGTTGTCGCCATCTACACGGGCGTATTCGTGGGTGTCTTGGTATTTGAGGTCGTCGGGATAATCGAATGCCATGGTGTTTTTGGGGTGGGTCAATAACTGAAGACTCGATAAATAGAATAAACGAACAGGTGAGTCTATTTTTTAGTCGAGTAGCTGATCTTATTTACCAGCCTTATAAAAAGGACGCTTAACGATGGTGGCTGGAAAGACCTTTTTGCGAATGCCAATGTCTACGGTTTGGCCGACTTTGGCTAGGGCGGTGTCAACGTAGCCTAGCGCAACCGGGTAGCCCAGCGTAGGCGATAAGGTGCCGCTGGTAATTGTGCCAATGGGGTTGTCTGCTTCCATGATGGGATAGTCATGACGGGCTATATTGCGCCCTTCGAGGGTAAGACCAACTAAGCGACGTGATGGGCCTTCTGCCTTTTGCGCTTCTAAAACGCTGCGACCAATAAAGTCTTCTTTTTTATCGAGATGCACCAGCCAGCTTAGCCCTGCTTCGATGGGTGTCGTTTCATCATTGATATCTTGCCCGTACAGCGCCATGGCAGCTTCTAGTCTGAGCGTATCGCGTGCGCCCAAGCCGCAGGGAACCACGCCCAACCCTAGCAGACGGGTCCAAATTTCTGCCGCCGCTGCCGCTGGAATCATGACCTCAAAGCCATCTTCCCCTGTGTAGCCCGTGCGTGCCAAAAAGGCTTCATGTCCTAGAACGGAACCTGTGTGATGACCATAGCGACGAATCTCGTCAAGATTGTCTTCGGGGCAAAGCTGCTGCAATTTTTCGACGGCCTGCGGGCCTTGTACCGCGATCAGTGCCTGCTCACGAGAAAGGTCTTGAAAGGTAATGGCGTCTGTTAAATGTTGCTGTAGCCACTGACGATCTTTCTCGGTGGTGCCTGCGTTCACAATCAGGGTGATGCGTTCGCGTTCACCTTCTTTGCCAACTTCTTTTCCTTGGTGATAGACGATGAGGTCATCAATGATGCCGCCCTTTTCGTTTAGCAAGACTGTGTATTGCGCTCTTCCGGGGGTTAGCTTCGATAGATCTGAGGGCACGAGCATTTGTAGCTGCGCGATCACGTCTGGGCCAGTGAGCATGAATTTGCCCATATGAGAAATATCAAAGACACCCGCTGCGGTTCGCACAGCCTCGTGCTCTTGGCGAATGCCGCTGAACTGTACGGGCATTTCCCAGCCAGAAAAAGGGGTCATTCTGGCGTTCTGCTGTTGGCAGATGTCGTAGAGCGGCGTGCGCAGCGGTGTAGTCATAGGGATTTAGCCGGGCCATATGAGGCCATATCACTTGTAAGAGAATTTTACTCTCAACTTACATAGGTTCCTCAAATATATATTTTCACTGAAGGTGAGCCGTCGCATCTTCTCACTTTGTGTTTGTCCTCAGTAAATATTAGGTGCGCCAGTAATTATTTTGACAAATACAATCGGGGAATTACGGAGACATCGTGGGAGATATTGTGGACAGCAGCAGCAGACCTTCATCGAGATACGGCGTTACGAGCAGCTGGTTATCGACTTTTCAGGGATTGATGGGAACGCGATCGCACAAGCCCAGCTTCGTCCTGTTTGACATTGGTCAGAGCGGTTGCATGACGCTGTCGAAATGGTTGACAGCTCACAAGCAAATTACGTTTCAGCCCGATATTTTGCAGCAGCCAGTGCGCTTTCCCAGGTTGAACGTGTATCAGCACATTCGCCACTGCTCGACGGATGTGTACGGCTTTAGCCTCACGGTAGAGCAACTGCGACAGGTGCAGCGGGTGGCAAATCCCAATCAGTTTTTGCAAGATTTGCACCGGGGCGGCTGCCGGGTGATTTATCTAAATCGTCGCGATGCCTTGAGACATGCGATCGCAACCTTAAAAACCTACAGCGTCAACTGCCGGTTTGACATCCCTGACACGGGCGCTCGCTCAAATAAACTAACGGTTGATGTCAGTGAACTTTTGGCCTGTCTGAAGTATCTAGACAATCAGCGCGTTGAAGCCAAGGCCATTTTGGATGAGGTGCCCCACTTAGAGCTGGTGTACGAAGACGATCTGATGGATCCAAACATGTATGCTGCGACGGCTCAGCATCTATCGAGCTTCTTAGATATTCCCCACATTCGCCCGGTTGGCAATTCGCTGAAGCTAGTGCATCAGCATCTGTCGGATATCGTCATCAACTACGAAGAAGTGATAGAAGGGGTTGAGAATTCTGAATATGCCTACCTGCTGACGAACAGTCGTCACTTGTTGACGGTGTAGCAAACCGACAAGTTTCAGACAAAAATAAGAAAAGAAAAACCCCAGAGACTCAAATATCTCTGGGGCTTTGTCGTGATGATCGTGCGGGAAAAACGCTGAATTATAGAAGCGTGGAAGGATCGAACGTAGGTGGCAACAAGACAGTGTCAACAACGTGGATGACGCCATTTTCTGCAACGACATCGGGCTGAACAACGTTTGCTTGACCATCGATAGTGAGACCAGCCGGATCAATTTCGACTGCAAGTTCGCTGCCTTCTACTGTTGCGATTACACCAGGCTCAATCTCAGCAGCGGCAACTGCACCTTCAACAACGTGGTAAGCCAAAACTTGTTCTAGAGCGCCTTGGTTCTCCGGCTTTACTAGCTTTTCAACGGTACCTTCAGGCAAGGCGGCAAACGCTTCGTCTGTTGGTGCAAAGACGGTGTAAGGGCCGTCGACGCTGAGAGTCTCTTCTAGGCCTGCGGCCTGTACAGCAGCGACCAAAGTATCAAAAGAACCATCAGCAGAAGCGACATCTACAATAGATTCGCCAGTTGCAAGTTCTGCGGGCTCTTCTGTGACCGCATCAGCCGCAGTTTCTTCTTCGATGCCTTCGGGTAGTTCAGAAGTAATATCAGCGTCCGTTCCTTCAACGGGCTCACCGGCGCAGGATACAGCTACTGGCAAAATCATGAGCGCAGCAGCAACGCCAGCGAACTTTTTCATAGACTTAAAGGAGGTGGAAAAACGCATATGCTTTCTATCTTGGGGTTAACAGTTTGTGTGGATAAGTGCACCGACCAAGCACTAGATTGCACCGCTTGTGTGAGTTTCAATCTGCTTGTCTTAGCACTGTCTTGGGAGGTCACCAACCACTGGTTTGCATTAGAGAAAACGAAAGTTAACAGTTATCCCGGATTTTCATTACGATTCTGTAATATGACAAGATAAATCGCTTTCAATCGCCTGTCAGCACTAGATTATAGGCTGGTTCAATAAAAGTTTATTCAAATGGAGAATGCCGAAAAAAGAGGAAGTGAGACTGTAGCTTTTATACAGGCGCGGCTCATCTTCTACAAATAAAATGTGCATATCTCAGGTTCCTTGACCACTGCTATCGATACTGTTGCATCCGCTGGCATCACCGTAATGAATGAGCC
>JBCBKQ010000003.1:0-52641 GCA_038521595.1 Cyanobacteria bacterium J06627_28
AGTCCTAGAGCAAATACACGAAACGCTCGACGGAGAGAGTCCCTGTGCAGGGCTACTGTTTGCGGCTATCGACTTTGAGCACGACCAAATTCTCCAGGAGATCTCCAAGGCCTTCCCAAATATAGAGTTGATTGGTGGGACGACTGACGGCGAAATGTCCTCTGTTGTTGGGTTTGAGCAAGACTCACTCACCCTTGTCGTTTTTTGTTCTGACACGATTACGATCAGTGCGGGAATTGGTCACAATTTATCAAAAGATATCGGCGCAGCTACCCAGACTGCTGTAGAGCAGGCGCGTTCAACACATACAGACGACATCCAATTTTGCATTAGCTGTCCTGAAAGCTTGACGACCTGTAGTCAGACGATTCTAGATAGCTTGAAGCAAGCCCTAGGAGAGCAGGTTCCCATTTTCGGTGGCATGACGGCTGATCAATGGCGCTTTAAGCAAACCTATCAGTTCTTCAAAAACGAAGTGCATAGCGACACGGTTCCTGTTTTATTGTTTTCGGGCCCGCTTCTCTTTTCTCATGGTATTGCGAGTGGCTGGCAGCCGATTGGTAACGCTGGAACGGTTACCAAGGCTGAGAAAAATGTTGTATATGAAATCGACCATCAGCCCGCACTGGCATTTTATCAGCGATATCTTGGTGCGCTGCCGCCCTCTGCAGAATATCCTTTGGCACTGTTCGATGCTGAGAGCGATCGCAATTACATGAGAGCCCCCAGCGGCGTTTATGATGAAACCATCGGCAGTATTACCTTCTTTGGCAACGTTCCAGAGCAAGCCGTTGTTCATATTACAGAGACAACCCACGACGATATTCTTTTTGCCTCTCGGCAATCTACACAGCAAGCCCTAGAGAGCTATCCAGGAAAATCACCAGCGGCCGCGTTGTTCTTTTCCTGTGCCAGTCGGCGACAAATTTTAGGGAGTCGAACCCAAGAAGAGTACACCCAGGCACAGCACCTTTTAGATAAAAACATACCGAGCTGTGGCTTTTATACCAACGGAGAAATCTCACCGCTCCAGCAGAAAGGGCTTACCTATCTGCACAATGAAACATTCATCACCCTACTGGTAGGAGCGGCTTAAATGTCAGCACATGCGACTGAGCCGCAGCCCCCGCTGAAACAGTTAGAAAAAGAAAATCGAATCCTTCGTAAAAAGCTAGAGCGTGCACAAGCGGCTAACCTGCAGCTAGAAGAAACCACTCTCAAGAAAGAATCACTATTGCGCAGAGTCATTGAAGACCTCAAAGACTCTCAGACGAGCCTAGAGCAAAAGAGCAGTGAGCTTGAGTCTGCATATCTAAATCTCAAGGACACACAAACTCAGCTTATACATGCTGAAAAAATGTCTAGCCTGGGCCAGCTAGTGGCTGGAATTGCTCATGAAATAAATAATCCGGTCAACTTTATTCACGGCAATCTGGGGCATTTGGAAGGCTACGCTGTTAGTCTTACTGATTTCTTGCAGCTATACGAGAAACACTACCCCGAGCCATGCGCTGAAATTCAACACATGGCTGCAAAGGAAGACATTTCTTTTCTCAAAGAAGATCTGGTCAAAATACTGTCTTCGATGCGAATGGGGACTGATCGGATTCGTGAAATTGTGCTATCTCTGCGTAATTTTTCACGCATGGATGAATCAGAGAGAAAATGCGTTGATATCCATGAGGGTGTAGAGAGCACGTTGCTCATTTTGCAACATCGTCTCAAAGCTCAGCATAATCGACCTGAGATTTCTATCATTCGTGACTTTGGTACATTGCCTCAGGTTGAATGCTTTGCCGGTCTGCTCAATCAGGTGGTGATGAATATTTTGTCTAATGCCATTGATGCGCTAGACAGCTCGTTTATAGCTGCTCCGACAGGTGAAAAGCCGCTACAGCTTCTTCTAAAAACTCAGACTCAAGCGGATAGCGTACTGATCAGCATTGCAGATAACGGTACTGGTATGCCGCCTTCTACCAGAGGGCGAATTTTTGAGCCGTTTTTTACCACCAAAGCTGTGGGTAAAGGAACGGGCATGGGCATGGCTATTAGCTATCAACTGATCGTTGAGAAACATGGTGGCACGCTGGAGTGTTTCTCCGAGGAAGGTGCTGGCACTGAGTTTGTTATCACCCTGCCTGTCAAACCAAAAATCTCATGACATTGCTGATCACAACGGCTGATTTGTCAGATATGTAGGTATGTCTTTTTACGGATTGTGTGTGATGAGCTGCTGACGCCAGGATTGAACGGATGACTGTAGCTGCATGGGCAGCCAGGTGTCGTATTTTTCGTAGACGGGTAGCCGTTTGCCCAATGTTAGCGACTGTTTTTTGAGTAGCTCAGCCATGACCTCATGCGATCTGTGGGGGTAGTCAGGATTGGCTTCGTCAACGGGGCCGATGCCGCCCAAGTCGCTGGCGCCAAGGCTGATGCAATCTAACAATGCCTCATCTGAACGGATTAGGTTAGGCGGAATTTGAATGGTGATATCTGCGGGGAGAAGGTCGCGGGCGATGGTGATGGCTTCGGCAAGGTAGGTGCCGTAGCAGGGGGGGCGGACTTTGGCTTGGCGGGTGCCGGGCTGGTGGGGTTGTAGGATGACTTCTTGGATATGGCCGTGCTGTTTATGGGATTGTGCGATCGCACCTAAACTCTCCTGCCAATCTTTCTTTGTCTCTCCCAGACCCAACAGCAACCCCGTCGTAAACGGAATTTTTAACCTACCTGCAAACTCCAGCTGCGCTAACCTCGTCTCAGGATGCTTGCTCGGCGCATGGGCATGAACCGTCTTTAACAGCTCAGGAGCCAGCTGCTCTACCATCAACCCCATCGACACATTGACCTGGCGCAGCTGCGCCATTTCTTCATAGCTCAGCGGCCCAGCATTGGTATGGGGCAAAAAGCCCATCTCCAGCGCTAGCTCACACAGATCGTAAATTCTTTGAAACCAAGCAGCACGACGTGCACTCTGTGGGTGCACTTCTCCGCTGAGAATCAAAATCTCAATCACGTTTTGTGACTGTAGCGGCCGCAATGTTTCCCTCGCCGTCTCCAGCGTCATCCACTCATCTTGGCCGGGGTCTGAGCGAAAGTTGCAGTAGGTGCAGCGGTTAAAGCACTCGTATGTCGGAACGATTGTGTAGGCCGGGCTGTAGGTGATTGTTCTCTGCATACCCAATATTTTAGAGGGTCACATTGTAAGATAGCTCTGGCATATCCATACCGAATTTATACACCGTACCTATCATTGAGAGGGCAGGCCCGTTGAAAACTACTGTTGTCATCGTTCGTCACGGTCAGAGTACGTCTAACGCAAAGCGCATTATTCAGGGCCACCATGACACAGCCGTGCTCACAGATCTAGGTGAACAGCAGGCCCGCACGGTAGGGAAAACACTCGATAGCCTAAAAGTAGATGCCGTATATGCTAGCCCTCTAAAGCGTGCTAAACGTACCTGCGAACTCATCGTAGAAACCATGGGTGAAGCTGGAAATGCGCCGCCTGAAATTACCATTACCGATCAGATTAAAGAGATTAACTTGCCCTTGTGGGAGTCACGCTCTTTTGATGATGTTGAGGCTGAGTACCCCGAGATGTACAAAGCGTGGCGACACGATCCCAATAACTTCAAAATGCCAGTGCCGTGTGATGACGGTTCGACGAATGACTTTTACCCAGCGCGAGATATTTGGGCGCGCGCGACAGTCTTTTGGCAAGAGGTACTCGCTAAGCATCAGGGGCAGACCGTGCTGATTGTGGCGCACAGCGCGATTAATCGGGCGCTGGTGGGTTCAGCAATTGGGCTAGGGCCTGAAAGTCTCAACAGCATGGGACAAGATAACTGCGCAATTAATGTATTGAACTTTATGGGCGGCAGTGAAGGCGACTGGAGAGAGAATGTGCAGCTAGAGTCGCTAAATCTGACGAGTCATATGGGCGATGCGATTCCAAAGAAGCGATCGCGCTTCAAAGGCCTTCGTTTACTCCTTGTTCGCCATGGCGAAACTGATTGGAATCGAGATGGTCGCTTCCAAGGTCAAATCGACATTCCCCTAAACGAAAATGGCCATAAGCAAGCGGCCCAGGCAGGCAACTTTCTCAAAGTGGTGAAGATTGATGCAGCGGTAAGCTCTTCGATGAAGCGGCCAAAGGAAACGGCTGAGGGCATTTTGAAGCATCACCCTGATGTGACGCTGGAGACGACCGAGCAACTGTGGGAAATTAGCCATGGTGAGTGGGAAGGGATGCTAGAGACAGAGATTGAGTCGGGCTATCCGGGGATGCTGGCGCAGTGGCAGAGCAAGCCAGAAACTGTGCAAATGCCAGGGGGTGAGAACTTGGAGGATGTGTGGAGCCGAGCCAAAAAAGGATGGGGCGATATTGTGGCTAAATACAGCGGTGCGGACAATCCACCGACGGTGATGGTGGTGGCACACGATGCGATTAATAAGGCAATTTTGTGTCAGGTATTTGGCCTGCGTCCTGAGAAGTTTTGGCAGTTTAAGCAGGGGAATGGCGCAGTGAGCGTGATTGATTATCACGGTGGGTCGGATAGCGTGCCTGTATTGAGCGCGGCGAATATTACGACGCACCTGTCGGGCAGCATCTTTGATAAGACTGCGGCGGGAGCGCTGTAGAGGATTTTATGGCGCAGCTGATTAAACAGGCTTACTTGCTCGGCGCAGATGCTGCTAATGTCGGTGCTGAGGGAATGGGGGATGTACTGATTGAGGAGGGTGTGATTAGCGTGATCGCACCTTTCCTAACAGATCATCCTCCCAATACCGAAATCATTGATGGCCGAGGACAATTCTTAGGCCCTGGTTTAATTGATCTATACAGTCACAGCGGCGAGCCAGGACACGAATCTAGAGAGACGTTGCAGTCTTTACGGGCAGCGGCAGCAGCAGGTGGCTTTACTCGGGTGGGTGTGCTGCCAACGACGATGCCTGCGGTAGATAGCGTGGGTGCCATTGCTACGTTTCAGCAGTCTAATCAGCTTGCTAACAACGAATCTGTCAATCAATCTATCAATCAATCTGTCAATCAATCTGTCAATCAATCTGTACTGATGCCCTGGGCGGCGATCACCCTGGGGGCAAAGGGTGAACAGCTGAGCGAGCTAGCTGAACTGATTAATGCCGGAGCCATTGGCTTTGCTGATGGGCGACCGCTGATGAATAAGGTGCTGCTGAGGCGACTGTTGGAATATGCACAGCCGTTGCAAAAGCCGATTGCGCTATGGCCTTGTGACATTGATTTGGCAAGGGATGGAATTGCGCGGGAAGGGGTAGATTCGATTCGGTTGGGGTTGGCCGGGATGAGTGCGATCGCAGAAACCACAGCCCTCGCCACTATGCTGGAATATCTGGTAGAAGTGCCCGCCCTGGTGCATATCATGCGCGTTTCGACCGCCAGAAGCGTGGACTTAATTCGCGAGGCCAAGTCTAGAAACTTGCCCATCAGCGCCAGCGTGCCATGGCATCATTTGCTGTTTGATACGACAGATTTGGAGTCGTATAGTCCTCACTTGAAACAAGATCCGCCACTGGGCACGCCGCGCGATCGCACTGCGTTAATCGAGGCCGTTTCTGAGGGTGTCATTGATGCGATCGCAATTGACCACAGCCCCTACACCTACGAAGAAAAAACCGTCTCTTTCAAGGCCGCGCCACCCGGTGCCATCGGCTTAGAGCTAGCCCTACCGCTGCTGTGGCAGACTTTCGTTTCGGCCAAGGCGACAGACAAACGCTGGAGCCCAATGCAGCTGTGGCAAAGCTTGAGTGAGGGGCCCGCTCAATGCCTAGGGCAAAGTGCTGGACAGCTCGAAGTGGGCGCGTCTGCGGAGCTAGCCTTATTTAATCCTGCGTTTGAATGGGATGTGGCAGCAGACACGTTGGAATCACTATCGAGTAATACGCCGTGGTTAAGTAAACGGATTGCAGGCCGAGTGACTCAAATTTGGAATCAATAACCCCTACTCCAGCCCACCGATTCGGCTAGGCGGCCAGAAGCGTGCCGTAGCCTTTCCAATAATGGTCTCTTCTGGCAAAAAGCCCCACACATGGCCGTCTAAGCTACCGTTACGATTGTCTCCCAAAACGAGATAATGCTCTGCGGGTACGACCTCTGGGCCCCAAGTATAGGCCGGTGGCGCTTTGATATAGCCTTCAGACAGCACCCGTCCATTGACAAGTACAGCGCCGTCACGCACTTCAATCGTTTCGCCAGGGAGGCCAATAATTCGCTTGAGATAGGCGTCGTTTGTATCGGAGTTAGAGGCCTCTAAAGCCTTTTGAGGCGCTTGAAAAACAATGATGTCGCCGCGCTGTGGATCTTTAAAGCGATAGCTGACTTTTTCGACAAATAAGCGGTCGTTAATTTCCACCGTGGGCTGCATAGAGCCCGTAGGCACGACCCGCGCTTCAGCAACAAACTGGCGAATGCCAAAAGCCATGACCACGCTGAGTCCAACGGTTTGCAACGCCTCTATCCAAAGGGTCGGCTGCTTTTTTGTCATAACAATATCGCTTTTATAAAGTCGAGAAGTTTTGACTAAATTGTAGCTACGAACATTAGCCAGCCTGTATTGAGCCTATGACAGTTAACCTGTCGGATAACCTGTCGGGTCGAGTTCGTTGTCTATTTAGTTAGTCGTCAGTTAGTCCGCCTTAATCGAACCCGCCTTAATCGAACCCGCCTTAATCAGGCCCGCCTTAATCGAGCCCGCCGATACGCTGCAAAGGCCAAAATCTAACGATAGCCCGGCCAATAATGCTTTCTCGCTCTAAAAATCCCCATACGTGACCATCCGAGCTGCTGTTTCGATTGTCGCCCAGCACTAAGTACTCGTCTTCTGGGACGGTTTCTGGGCCCCAGGTGTATACCGGCGGTGACTGGATGTAGTCTTCCTCTAGGGATTCGCCATTGATAATGACTTTGCCATCTTTGACCTCGATGGTTTCGCCAGGTAGGCCAATGACTCGCTTGATGTAGGCGTCGTTTGTGGTAGAGCGGGCGGCCTCTAGGGCTTTTTGGGGAGCACGAAAGACAATGATGTCGCCGCGCTGGGGCGGATTGAAGTGGTAGCTAATTTTTTCGATGACGAGGCGGTCATCTACTTTGAGGGTGGGCAGCATCGACTCTGATGGAATGAACCGAGCTTCGGCGACGAACTGCCGAATGCCCAGGGCTAACACGATGCTAAGGCCAACGGTTTGGAGCCCTTCAATCCACGGATTTTGTTGCTTTTCAGACACGACGCTTCCAATTCAAAACAGTGTAATTCCACGGCTTTAGCCTGCGGGCAACCCCATTGGCCACCTCAGGGGCCAGATCACCCAACCCGAGAGTGTCTTACCCGAGATGACCCAAGCATGGCGGCTAAGACGTGATGGCTAAAACGAGTTTCCCCAGTCCTGATTAAAACATTAAAATTGCCGGGGCGTTTGGCAACGTGACGCTGCAAGTCTTCAATCATAATAATGTATGCGTTTACCGAGTAAAGTCGCTCTTTGAGTGCATCCTATGACCTACGCGCCTTTGACTATTCAAAATGCTCAGGTATTGCTGCCCTCTGGTGAGCTAGCGCCAAGAGACGTTGCGATCGCAGCTGGCAAAATTACAGCCGTCGGCACCAGTCTAGAGATTTCTGCAAACACTCAAACTGTCAACGGCAATGGTCTCACCCTACTGCCCGGGATAATCGACCCCCATGTACACTTTCGAAAACCCGAGCTAGACCATACAGCGCTAGACCATACAGAACTAGACCATACAGAAGATTTTTTTATAGAAACCTGCGCCTGTGCCAAGGGCGGCGTCACGTCTTTCTTAGAAATGCCCAATACGATGGCGCACACAACAACTCAAACTGATTTAACCGATTTAACCGATAGGCTAGCGATCGCAACCGCTAAAAGCCTCATAAACTACGGCTGCTTTGTGAGAGCCACCTCAGACAGGCTAGGCAGTCTGCGTCAAGCTGAATCCACCTGCGGCATCAAAATTTTCATAGGCACGCCCCATGGGCCGCATTCTGTGCAGTCTGTAGAGA
Source organism: Cyanobacteria bacterium J06627_28 (assembly GCA_038521595.1). Taxonomy (GTDB): domain Bacteria; phylum Cyanobacteriota; class Cyanobacteriia; order Phormidesmidales; family Phormidesmidaceae; genus Phormidesmis. The sequence goes on from JBCBKQ010000003.1 coordinate 8,061, forward strand.
CCTCTGAAGCGATTGAGACCATCTTTGAGGCAGGCGACTGTCTGATTGCAGCCCAGGTTGGACAGCAGCACGAAACGGAGCTGACCCTTACAAAAATGGCCCTCCGCTTGGCCAAAAAATACCAGCGACGGCTACATCTTCTACAGCTGTCTACCGGGGGCGAAGCTGAGCTGCTGCGGCGCGATAAGCCGAGCTGGGTCACCGCAGAAGTCACACCGCAGCATTTGCTGCTGGACATGAGCGCCTATGAAAGCATGGAGGCACTGGCACCAATGGAGCCACCCCTGAGGAGTATGCGCGATCGCGACATTCTCTGGCAGGCCTTACTAGATGGGGTCATCGACTTTATTGCCACTGGTCACGCCTCTCAACCCCTGGTAGAAAAAGAACAAGACCACGCTAATGCGGCCCTGGGAATGCCCGGCATCGAAACGGGCTTGCCCCTCATGCTCACCCAGGCAAAAGAAAACCGCTGTACCATCGCTCAGGTATCTCATTGGATGTCTACAGCGGTAGCACAGGCATACCAAATTCCGCAGAAAGGGTTGATTGAGCCCGGCTACGATGCAGACTTGGTGCTGGTAGATTTGTCTACCTATCGACCCGTGCGGCGCGAAGAGCTAAAAACAGAGTGCGGCTGGAGCCCGTTTGAAGGCTGGAAGCTGACGGGGTGGCCCGTAATGACCCTGGTGGGTGGGCAAATTGTGTATGACCGTGGCACCATCAACACAGCTGTACGCGGAAAAGCCTTACAGTTTGGCAGTTGAATTGCTCTGAATCGCTCTAAATCACTCAGCAACTAATCCGTTTGGCAGATGAACAGTCATTGTCAATATTTTGTGCCGATGCTTTGTGTCGATGTTTTATGCCAGTGCTTTGTATCGATATTTTGTTACCTTTATGACCTGTTAGGTCTATAGCCCTCTATGGCCCGTTGATTTTATAACCTGCTAATTTTCACAACCTGCTAATTTTATTTCGTTACCTTTATGTCTAGCTTTCGTCCACTGAAATATTTGCCTTGGACTGATCTGTTGCAGAGTGCTGCTGTGTCAGTTGCGATTTTGAAGGTGCTGGATTTTTTAATCCTCCAAGGGCTGCTGCTGGTACTCACAGAAGACGCCGTTTCTGTCCCTGAGCCGCGCTGGCTATTTAGCATTTTGGGCCTATTAATTCCGTTTGCTATTGATATGGGCGTGGGTGCTTTTTCTGTTTTTATCACCGCTCGATTTTTCCGCCAGATTTTGCTGAGGGCCGGTACGCTGTGGGCGCTAGTGGGCTGTGTTCTGTTGTTGTTGTTTGTAGCTTCTTTGTTGCCCCTTCCTGGCATTTTTATTGGTGGCGTAGACTATCCCACTATTATGGGTGTGGTGGTCGGCACTTTTCTCTATGGGCGGCGGTATTGGTAACTTTCTCAAGGTCTATTCTGATTGGGAGAATCCTTGAGAACGGCAAATTAGAACAGCCAGTTAGAACAACGACCAGTTAGAACGGCCTATGAGAACAATCAGTTACGAAGGCCTATGAGAACAGCCAGTGAGGAAGGCCAGCTAGAACAGATTATACTGAAGCGAGAAATAAATACCGTTGTCTTGCAGGCTATTGCTGGAGCTATCAATATTCACTAGCGGAATGCCCCAATCTAACCGTGCGGTCAAGTTTTCGTTATGCTGCCAGAGCAAGCCAACCCCTGTACCCACTAAAACATTGTTACCCGCAGAGGTGTCGCGATGATTCCAGGCGGTACCTATATCTAAAAATGGCGTAATTTGAACGGTGCTCTCTTCTGCAAATCGAACGATGGGAAAACGCGCCTCCGCTGAAACCAGCGCACCATTGTCTCGCAGGAGCGCATCTTGCCGATAGCCTCGGACGGTTTGTTGGCCCCCTAGGCCAAACTGTTCAGAAGAGAGCAGGCTATCGGCAGCAAGCTGTACATCGCTGCGCAAGAAAAAGAGAGCGTCTTTGCCCAGCAGGCTGACCCACTGCCCCTGGCCGCGCCAAGAAAAGAACTGACTGTCTGGGATGTCTCCAGCATTTTCCGTGGCGTTGAGGAGGTTTACACCTAGGTTAAACTGCGATCTTGCGGCAAACACCTGCTGCTGACTGCGACGTGTCCAAGCCTGCGAAAAGCGCAGCGCGGTTACCCGACTTTCTCCATTGTCATCCGCACCCGGAGAGAGCGGAAAAGGGCCAATATTATCAATGCCTAATCGGGTTTGGTTTTCTTTATGGGAAATAGCAAAACCCAGTGTCAGCTCTTCAGTTGGCGTTTCAATCAGCGGGTGCTCAACACCCACTTCGTAATAAGACGCATTTGAGCTAATATCGAGCACTCTAAAGGTCGGGTCAATGACGCGGCTTTCAGAAATGCCTGCATCGATATTGATACGTGTATTGTGTGGGCTAACAGGGATGGAGTAGCTAGCATCTAGGCTATTGCTGCCATTGGTGTTGGAATAGCCGACAAAGGCGCGATCGCCCAGCCCGGTCAAATTTCCTTCGCTCACATCAATCCGTCGGCGAAAGCTGCCGATATTCGGCGAGCGGCCATTATCAACCCCAAGCGACACCTCAAAAGAATCTGCCTCTGTTACCTCCACCCTTAAGATGCTTGTCCCTGGCTGAACGCCCGCCTGCAGGTCAGCAGAAATCGTTTCAATCAGCGGATCGAGCTGCAGTCTTTGTAAGCCTGCCAGCAGCTGATCGGCATTGATAGGCGGCTGCGCAACTAAGCCCAATCGACTGCGAATGTAGTTGGGTTTAATCCGTTGAGTGCCGACAATTTCAATATCTTCGATTTCCCCTTCAATGATCTGCACCGTTACAATTCCGCCCTCCAGGGTCTGCGGTGGAATAAACGCACCAGAAGTGAGATAGCCCGCATCTACGTAGCGCTGAGTAACGGCTGAGCGCAGCTGCAGCAGTTCGTCAAAGGTAATGTCACGGCCCACATATTGCGAAAATAAATCGGCAAAATCTTCGGCGGTAAAGACGGTACTGCCCGATAGCTCAACGCCATTGACAACAAAAGTTTCTTCGCCATTACCAGTGAGGTCTTCCGGCGGATTAGTGCCATCGGGATCACCTAGCAATTCTTCAACGGGTGGCAGCTGAGGCAGGGGCTCTACTGGAAACGTAGTCTCTGGGCGCAAATCAGGATCCACATCAGCCGGCGGCAAGGGCTCATCGGGAATGCTCCCCGGCGGCAGGGAGGGTGGCAGATTGACTTGGGCAAGCATCTGCGCTTTTGCGTCATTAGATTTACCTATTGGCATCACGAGCGCAGCCGCCATGACGCAAAGCGAAAGAAATCTAAAGTTTGAAGGCTTGAAGTATGGAGGCTTGGAAGGATGCATAGATGGCACCAGCGGCGCAAAAAAGCTTCGTCTTGCTACTATTCCCGTATCATCAACTTTTGTTCACAAAACGGCAAGCTGCTGACTTTTCCACAAGGCGACTCGAAAGCCGCTATACCTAAGCAATCTCTCTTTAAGCGGTCTCTCTGAGCGGTCTCTCTGAGCGGTCTCTCTGAGCAGTCATAGATAAGCAATATAGATAAGCAATAAAGCCTATCGGGCTATCAAGATTGCTCTCATGCCGACTGCTTGGGCACCTGCATAGTCTTCGGCTTCGCTATCGCCAATGTGCCAAGCTTCACTGGCTGAGCAATGATGTTTGGTCAGGGCAGCCTGGAATATTTTGGCCGAGGGCTTCGCGGCTCCAACCTCGGTAGAGATGGTGACAGACTCAAAGTAGTTGGCCAGGCCCAGTACACTCAGTACGCGGTATAGACGAGAGTCAAAGTTGGAAATGACGCCTAGCGAAATGCCTAGACTTTGCCAGCGAATGAGCGATCGCATCGTATCTGGATACACTTGCCAGGGTGCACTGGTTTCGAAGTAACCGTATAGCCCGGCATAAAACGTATCAAAATCTTCAAACTTTTCTAACGCACCGACCCGCTCAAACGTCTCTGAGACAATAGCCTTCCACCAGCGATATTCCAACTCGGGAATGGCCTCACGGGAGGCATCGGGAAAAGCCAACCGCTCTGACGCTGCAAAGCTTTGGTAAAACGCACGATTGACCGCCTGCGGATCGGTATTGACTTGAGCTGTGCGGGCAAGGCTGCTATATAGCTCACCCACACTGCCCTTCACCCCAAACAGGGTGCCAAAGGCATCCAGGTAAATTACTTTTGGCAGGGTGCTGTGCGGCTTGTCGGTAGATAGCGTTTCAGCTGAGAGAGGGGCGACAGACATGGTAGAAAATCACACGAAAGGTATGGCATACGCCAGCAGCAAAGAGGGCTAATTTGCGACCAGCGTTAGTACATCATGTTTATTTTTCCACATTAGCGAGTAGCTCTTGTAGTGGTTGTGTCAGCCAGTTGACACCCACGCGAATTTGGTGCTCTAACGTTGGCATGCGATATAGGTACGTCAGGCGGCGAGCAACATGGGCCAAGCCGCCGTCTAGCTTGATACCAAGCCCCGTCAGCGTGGCATTGTCTGTGCCTAGGGTCATCATCTCGCCCAGGTGCTGATAGCGAAAAGGCAGCTGCGGTCTGCCCGTCAGATTTGCCCAAATATTCCAGGCTGCATAGTCTGCCTGCTGCAAAGCGGACTGCGCTGTGGTCGGCACAGATTTGCCCTCTGCATCTAACCCATCTGCCAAATCACCCAGGGCAAAAATGCCAGGATGATCCATGACCTGCAGCGTAGGGTCAATGGTGAACTGGCGGCGCTCGTTGCGTGGCAGATCGAGCGCATCTAGTGCAGGACTCACCTTGTTACCCACTGTCCACATCACAATATCGACAGGAATAGTATCAACCTTGTCTTTGTAGCTAAGAGAAATGCTGTCTGCCGTAACTTCTGTAACGGTGGTCTCATAGTCAATCCACACATTATTGTCGTTCAGCGCTTTCTTGGCAGCCTCTTGGTTGAACTTAGGAGAGGTTTGCAAAATATCGTCAGCCCTTTCGACGATACGCACCCGCCCACGATTACCCAGCCGCTCTGCAACTTTGCAGGCGATCTCTACACCGCTATAGCCGCCACCGACAACCGCCACCCGAATCTTTTCGGCGGCTGATTCTTCTAGCTGCCTGAGCTTTTCTTTTAGCCGGTAGGCATCGTCTAGCACTCTAAAGGGAATGGCATGTTCGGCCACGCCCGGTGCCATATCCATGGGCGTTTCGCCACCGAGTGCCAGCACAATTTGATCGTAGGCAATGGTTTCTCCATCCTGAAGTGAGACGGTTTTACCCTTGAGATCAATGCTGTCTACACCGCTCTGATGAAAGCGCACGCCTGTATTGGCCAATAGCTCTTCGTAGGGTGGGGCGATTTCCCAAGTTTGCAGTTCTCCGGTGACTAGCTCGTAGAGCAAGGGGGCAAATACGAAGCGATCGCGCTGATCAACCAGCGTAATCTCTGGCTGCTGAGCTTTCCAGTCAAGCTTGCTAAGGGCGAGAGCAGTATACAGGCCGCCGAAGCCGCCACCAAGAATGCAGATAGATTGAGACATGAGATGGGGCTTAGGAAGATGAAAGCAGTGAGATGAAAGCACTACTGAGCGTGCCTTGCTTTAGCATAGCGCGTCTATATAGGACAGGTTGAAACAGCACGCGGATAATAAGAACGAGAAGGAAAGTATATGATTGGGTTAAGCACAGGTAGCACAGTTTACTAACATGAACGAGCTGAAAAAGATTGAAAGTGCTGTTAAACAGCTTTCCAAGGCTGAATTAGCAGTTTTTCGTGACTGGTTTGCTGAGTTCGATGCGCAGCAGTGGGACAGACAGCTAGAAGAAGACATCGTTGCTGGGAAACTTGATCAACTAGCTCAAAAAGCACTACAGCATTTAGATCAGGGCCGATGTACTGATCTGTAGGATAATCACATGAAGCATCGGGCAACGCCTGATTTTTGGTATCACTATCGTCAGTTACCGAGTGATATTAAACAGCTTTCTGACCGCTGCTACAAAACGCTCAAGCAGGATCCTTTCTATCCTTCTTTGCACTTCAAAAGAGTTAAACACTTTTGGTCAGTGCGTATTGGTTTACATTATCGGGCTCTAGCAGTGGAGCGAGACCAGGATGTTGTTTGGTTTTGGATCGGAACTCATGCTGAATACGATCAGCTACTGCGTGGAAAATAAACTGCCTGACAAGCTTTAGTTACCACCTTTGATATATCCAATTAGTCCTATTGGATTCGAGGTGCACGATGCCTGAATAATCTACTTTTTATTCCCATTCGTTGAAATCTTGGGTGTAAGGATTTTCAACATAGGTATTGTTAAAGGGTTGTTGTTCAGCGTAGTCGCTACGTTGACGCTGTCTGCTTTTGGGATTGCGCCAGGCGGAGCCCATGCCTTGAAAGATGCCACGACCGACGAGGCCGAGGCTGCGACCGACAACTTCAGTAAGGAAGTAGACGACGCCACTGCCGACGAAGGAGACGACGTTTCGGACTCTAGGAGAAAGGGCGTCGCGAGTTTCTAGGGCGAGGGTGACAACGAGGGGGATGCCAGTGAGCTGGTCTAGTTCGGCGCGGCGCGGCGCGTAGAAGGCGGTGCGATTGATGCCGTCTGCGGTGAGAATGAAAAGATTGTAGCGGCTTTCAAAGATAGCCTTGGGTTCGTTGACGAGGCGGTCTACACGGTAGCGCCAGGAGAGATCGTTGCGGAAGCGCTCGATTTCTCTAGAAGACATGAGGCGGCTTGTGTAGAGGCTTTTCTTAATCGGTTCGCTGTCGGCCAGGCGGTTTAGGAGGGGTTGGATAACGGCGTTGGCAACCTGGAGCATCAGGTTTTCGAGCAGGCGTTCGCTGTAGGCGATCGCTTGGGGGGTCGTCGCGACGTAGGGCACACTCTCTATCATCATGGGTTCTTGAAAAAGCCAGTGGCCAAATAGCTCAGGCACAAGGGGAATGTCGTCTAGAATTTGCGCCTGTACAATGGGCTTTTCTCGTTGCAACAGTGTGATGACTTCTTCTTCCACATTGCCAACTCGGACAGTATAGTATTTGCCAAAAAATTCTGTATTGACAGCATCCCACAGGTCTCTAATGACGCGGGTGGATTGGCTGGCGAGCTGTCCGGGCTGACTCTGAGAGGCACGCAAATCGGCGAGGAGTTCTTCGAGCTGACGGAGGACAAGGTAGAGCAGTTCTAGCTTTTTGTCGGGGCGGAGGATGTCGATTTCTAGCGGGTGCTCTGTGGTGTTTTTGAGGGGGCGCTGGAGTTTAGCAAAGACACCTTCGAAGACGGCATTTTGGACATCGCCGGGGCGACCTTGGATGGCAGTTGTTCTTCTGGACTCTAGGGCAGCGATCGCACCTGGAACCAAAGCCTCGCGATCTAAATATCTAGCGGCGGTGCGATCGCCAATACTTCCGCCATAGCCCCCCTGCTGTGCCCACCGAAGCCAATCGGTACTGCTACTTTGCGAGCCACGAGCATTTCCTTTACGTCCGCCACCGACTGCCTCATCGTCAAACTTAGGCGTACGCCAGAGAGCAGACATCAGCCAGCGAGCGGCAGTGAGTTCGCGCTTTTTGCCGTCGAGAATGACCTGATTGAGCCAGGAGGCTGTTTGTTGCCGAGCGACGTTGACATCGAAGAGATTTTTGTCGATTTGCTGTACGCCAGAAAGTCGCATACTAATGCGCATGGCGGTGAGCGGGCCAGGAATGTTGTTTAGCCGTGAGAGGGCTCTATTTCGACGTGAGTTTGGTGGGTTTGGTTCGGTCGATGATACGGATGGGTCTGTTCTATTTTGTTCTGTTGTTTCTCTTTCTTTATCTTGAGGCGCATTGGCTTTTGCAGCGGTTTCTCGAATGAGCTGCGCAAGTCGGCGCACAGACATGCTTCGCGTGCCGTAAGCGCTGGCGCCGACTTGTTTGGCAGCGGCCTGCAAGACAGGCTCTGCCTGGGCGCTAAGTACCAGCACTGGCAGCTGAGGAAAGTCTGCTTTTATCTGCTGGCAAATGGTGAGGCCGGGCATGGCATCTGGATTGTTGGCTCCGATGCCAAGATCGAGCAGCACGAGGTCGATGGGTGGCTGCAGGGGCAGATTTTTTGGTTTTCCCTTTTTTCTGAGGGCCGGATCGTCCAATGCTTTTTGATAGGCGGTGAAGCGCGATCGCACCCCTGCCAGCGCATCTGCGGCGTTCCCTGCCTCGGCCACTATCGTAAAGTCACCCTGCTGCTCTAGCCACACCTTTAATCCCAGGCGAAACACAGCGTCTTCGTCTATCAGCATGAGCTGCAATGGCCCTTTGCCTTGCGAGCCAGGGTCAGTAGCGTTGCGGGTCACATCGCTCATCTAAAATGCGTCATCTAAAAATGCGTCATCTAAAACTTGTTGTCTAAAACTCGTCGCCATAGCCGTCGCTGTAGCCATAATCATCGTAGCCGTCGCTGTAGCTCTCTTCAGTGTAGCCGTCTTCGCTGTAGCTATCGGCCAGACCACCGTCAGCCGGGGCATCGAGTGACCAAATGTAGGCGCGTTCGTCATCCCAGATGGCAATGCTGGTTTGCGCTTCGCTATAGAGGGCGCGGCCGGGGGCGATTTGCGCAGCGACCCCAATGGCTGCGGTGAGACTACCAATGGCAGCCAGGTTTTCAGCTTCGATGAGAATAGGACGATCTTCGATGATTTGCTTTTCTTCTGTCCATTTTTTGACGTCGGCTTGGGCGCTGGCATAGAGGGCACGGCCTTCTTTGACCTTGAGCGCTTGCTCAATGGCCTCGCTAAGCTTGCCAGCGTTTGCCAAGTCAGTAGCCACATCCAATATGGGCTGGTCTTCGATGGTTTCGATCCGGTCTTCCCATTCGGCGATGTAAGTTTGGCCCTCTATGCGCAGGGCTCGGCCTTGGGCAACGGTTGCGGCTTGGGAGATCGCAGCCTGCAAATTCTCTTTTCCACCCGCTGTGGCCAACCGTACCGCCTCGATCAAGATGGGCCGGTCTTCCATCCGCTCAATTTCTTTGCGCCAGTGAGAAACGAGGGTTTGGGCCTGCACGCGCTGAGGCCGCTCCTGAGTGATGTGCTCGGCTTCTGCGATCGCCCAGCGATAGGTCATCTCTTGACCGACCTGGGCCAGGGTATTGGCATATTGCAGCTGCACCATGTCGTCTAGCTTTTTCTGCCATTTGTCCAGACTTTCTTGCGCTTCGATATAGAACGGACTATCTGGCGATATGCGCTGTACAGCCTGGATGGCTTCGATCAGGTTGTACACCTGACCATAAGACGGTGCCCACTGGTCGTAGGGATCGGAGGCAAGTCGCTGAGCATGGCCAAAGCTAATCAGGTCTCTCGCTTCGGCGGTTGTTGCCATATCGGGCGGCACTAGCTGCACAACGTCAATAGCCGCTTCAATGTCTTCCTCTTCCCACTTTTTAAAGCTGTAGTGTAAAACCCGCTCTGCCCACTGATCGATTTCGGCCCTAGATTCTATCCAGGCGGCAGTTTCTAGATTAATGCCTTTGGTGAGCGCCAAAGCTTCACCCAGCTTTTCCATGTCGCCTGTTTCGACCAGTTCGCGAGCTCGCTCTAGCTGCCTTCTGGCGGTTTGCTCGCGGTCGATTTTTGCTTTTAGCTGGTCGTGGCGGCTGCGTACCCAGTGATTGCTATTGAGGATTTTGAGACCTTGGAGATCGCGGCGCGCGGCAACCCAGTTACGAGCTTCTATTGCTTCTAAGACTTTGGTTTGAATTTCTTGGCCAGTACTCCATTCTTTGTCCCAAGTTGCGATCGCACTTTTGACTTCAGGATAAATCGCCACCCGCTGCGGAATTCGCTCAGCCAGAGACCTTGCTCGCCGGACGTCTCCCCGCTGCACCATTTTATCTAGCTCCGGCAGCAAGGCCTGAGACCAGCGATTCATCAGCCGATTGGCCTCGTCATAGAGCGGATTGCTTTGACGCCAAGGCTCAACCATTTCGATGGCTTCTATCAGCGCCTGGGCGGACCCAGACTGGACACTGGCCCTAGCGCACAGCAGTCGCTCACTATCTGAGCTCATGCCAGAGAGCCGCTCACAGTTTGGCAGGGGTGGATTTTGTGTCATCACCGACACCGCCCGTAAGCTAACACCGCCCACCGTCGCTAAAATAGCTGCCCATACCAAGGGCCACACAAAGCCAGACAGGCGCTGCCGAACTCGGCGACCTAGGGTTTGACGAGCAGAGGTAGGGGTGGGCGGTAAAGATGTCATGAGAGCGAAACCCGGCTGCGAGACTGTTAATCAGCTTGATATATGTAATTAACTTGATATTTGCGATGTGCCCTACAGTTCCCACCGGGCCGCCATCAATAGCCGAATATATCAAATAATTTCTTAGCACCAAGCTCAATATGACAAATAGCGTAGCCACTCGAGGTGGCGTGAGCTTGGTGCAGAAAGTTGGTGCAGAAAACAGGATGAAAAATTTGCTGCCATTGTAGAGGCAATTGGCAACTGACGCACTGAATTTTTGAGATTAGTTTTAAATTTGTCCGGTTAGTGGTTCAGCTAGCTGACAGCCGCAGCTCTAACCTTTAAATTTTTCTTGAAGCATGGCAAATAAAGCTCTCATGCCCATAGCCTCGCCACCTTCAGGCCTACCCGGCTGGCTGCGAGTGTTGTAGGCCATAAGATCAATATGAATCCACGGCGTTTGCCCCTGGGTAAACTCGCGCAGGAAAAGGGCCGCTGTGATAGCACCGCCGTAGGACGTGCTAGAGATGTTGTTAAGATCGGCCACTTTACTATCGAGCATGTTGCGGTAAGGCTCATGCAGAGGAAGCTGCCACAGCGGATCGTCTTGAGCGATGCCTGCGGCTAGGAGCGCCTGTGCGGTCTCGTCATCATTGCAAAACAGAGCGGCCATTTCTGCACCAACGGCGACGCGGGCCGCGCCCGTCAACGTAGCACAGTCAATGAGCAGCGCAGGCGATTCGCTGCTGGCTTCGGTGAGGGCATCGGCCAGTACGAGCCGGCCTTCTGCATCGGTATTGCCAATTTCTACGGTGATCCCCTGGCGAGAGGTGAGGACATCAGAAGGCCGAGTAGAGTTGCCTGCAATACTATTTTCTACGGCAGGAATGAGCACCCTGAGTGAAATCGGCAGAGTTAGCTGCATGATCATACGCGCAAGGCCCAGCACCTGCGCCGCGCCGCCCATGTCTTTTTTCATGAGCTTCATACCCGCAGAAGACTTCATGTTTAGTCCGCCCGTATCAAAGCAGACGCCTTTGCCCACCAAAGTCACTTGGGGGTTAGCATCGTCCCCCCAGCGCAGGTCAATCAAGCGAGGAGCCTGGCTGGCCGACTGGCTATTGGCCTGGCCAACGGCATACACCATTGGGTAGTTGGCTGTGTTCAAGTCGTCTGCGAGGGTGACCTGCAGCTGCGCTCCAAACTTTTCGGCCAGCTGCTCGGCCTGCTCGGCGAGCTGCGCTGGGCCCATGTCTAAGGCGGGCGTATTAATCAGATCGCGCACTAAATAAGTGGCTTCGGCAGCTGCTGTAATGTAGGGCTGATCTGCATTCTCAGGTATTTCTAGCTCTGGTAGGGCGTCAGCAATTTGCTTGTAGCGGGTAAAGCGGTACTGCCCGAGGATCCACCCGAGGGAGAGCTTGGTAGCGAGTTCTGGAGATAGCTCGTCGGCCAAGGCGTATTTTTGGGCTGGGAGGGTCTGCGCTAGACGGCCCAGTGTCCAAGTATCAAAGGTTTTGGGCTTGCCGACTAAAATTCTATCTAGCTCACCATCGGAGGAGGGAAGTAGGCAATAGCTGCCGGGCTGCCCAGTAAATCCAGACATTTCTAGCCAGACAGACTGATTGACATAGTCTCGTTTGACCTGTTCTTCGGTGACGAAATGCAGTGGAATAGTACGTGGCAAGGGTCAAAACTCCGATAGATTGTCACAACTGTATCAGGCTCGTTGCCGATAGTGCAGCGATTTTTCACCAAAAAAGACCCCTGCCACAAAGCAAGGGTCTCTATCTTTAATACGCGGTCAAGAACGCGCTTATTAAGTCGGCTCAGCGATTATTGTGCAGTAACTTCAGACTTTTGTACGCTTTCTGCTTTGAAGGCGTTCTCTAGGCGCATGATTTTCTTGGCCTTTGCAGAGAGGGCGCTGGTATCAATGCGGTTTGCAATGAGAGCATCAAAGGAGAAGAGGCCGGCACCGTTTACAGCGAAGTACAAGAAGCAAGCTGCATAAATGGCAGATAGCTCGAGGTAAGGCAGGCTGAGACCTGCAACTTTGATGTGGTGGTACATAGCAACACACATGGTGCTAAATAGACCCAAGGCCGCAGGGCGAGTAAAGAGGCCAATCATGATGAGTGGTGCGCCAATTAGCTCTGTGTAAGCGGCGATGTAGCTCAAGAAGATGGGAAAGGGAAGGCCAAGGTAGGCAACGTATGCCTGGGCAAAGCTTTCGATGTCGGCGAGTTTGTCTTGACCGTTGTGGATCATCATGAGGCCAATGACAAGGCGTGCGATCGCAAGCGTTGTCTGAGAAGCCATGTTAGCGTTGACGTTAGGCTTAAAGACGAGGTTAGGCAGGGCGGAGAAATTCATGCGAGGAGGGAGTTATTTACTTTTCTAAACGTTTGTATGTACAAGTGTAACAAATCCTCAGCAAATGGGATCCCTCAAAAGCCGTATGTCATCGGGTTTAGATGAAATTCGAGGTGAAATTGCATTTGAGAGTCCGACTCTACAATGTGTCATTTTGTTAACAAAAACAGGCTGTAACCGGCGACCTCATTAATTTTAATAACCTTTGAAGAGTGTTAAACCACTCATGGTACTGACGTCAAAAATAAATATTTTTCTGAGGAGTTTGTTTTCCTCATAGCTTCTGTTTAGCTTCTGTCGAGCTAGTTAGGACATTAGTGATTCTCCTCGGAGAGGCTACCAACGCTGAGAACGCCTAGCATCAACAGCTAACTCGACTAGCCAAATAAGAATGCATCCTGCACTTTGCTATGCACTTAGCTTTCGAAGAGTTGCTCAAGACATTACTAGGGGCTACAGCCCTCATCAAACAGGCCACTCTTCTAGAGCAGGCGTTCTAGTGCATCAGGACGCTTGCCATACCCTCAAAGCTTGCTCTCGGGAAACGCTAAAAACCGAATCTTTGTCGTGCTTTTTTGGGTTCCCCATCAAAACAGGCCGGTTCCGCAAGGGCTACCGGCCTGTTTTAATCGATTTCGTTGAAATTTTAGATTGAAGTTCTAGGTTGAAGTTCTAGGTTGAAACTTTAAAGGGCTTAGTCAAGGGTGAAGGGTACAAAGTCGTATCCGGTGCCTGAGCGGGTCCCTCGCTCTACCTGTACAAGCCTATCTACTTGGCGACGGTCTCCCGAAGGCAAGAAGTTGATCGGGCCGGTGGCACTATCTACGCTGAAGTTATTGTCATCGAGGGCAGCTTTGAGGCCTTCTCGGCTGGCATCACCCGTTAGCCCAGCTGCGATCGCAATCACCGCATCGTAAGCCGTCGCCGTCCGCCAGCTCACATCCCCCTTCCACAAATCACGCGAGGTCTCAACAAAGTCTTCCTCAGTGTCACGTGAGAGCAAATGCCAAGGGACAGCCACGGTCAGCGCCTGTGACTCGGTGCCGGTCTCTTCCAAGACTGTGCGGTTGTACAGCTCGTTGCCCGCCAAAATGGGCAGCTTTCGTCTGTTTTCGATGATGACTTCTGCGGCCTCATCCAAGGTCTCTGGACTACCGGCAATCATCAGCGCGTCAATGCCTTTTTCTTCAACTTCTGAGAGTACTTCAGCAGTAAAGCCACTGTCTGCCATGTCGTGCTCTGCCACAACATCCCCGCCCCAAGCGTTGACAAAGCTGTTGAACTCTTCTCGCAGGGAACCACTCAGCTCACTGGTGGAATCATAGAAAACGGAGACCTGTCTATCTTCTTGGTAATAGAGCATGTAGGCGGCAAGCGCAGCAGCGGCGAAGCTGTCTGTGGGAACCGTGCGGTAGAGGTAGGGACTGATGCCGGAGAGATCGACAGCTGTGCTCACAGGGGTCACCGTAACCAGCTCGCCCTGCTCGTAAATCGGCGCGGTCGCCAGGGTGGCATCGCTGCTGTAATGGCCCACAACGCCCAGCACAGACGGGTCTTCAATCAGATTGCTCGCAATGGTTTGCGCGAGCTCTGGATCGTTTTCGTCATTGACCAGTACTAGCTTGACGGGGACACCGTCGATACCGCCGCCTCTATTAATATCGTCTTGGGCTTGGGCTGCGCCTCGCAAAATTTCTAGACCAATCGGTTCGGCTTCGCCAGCAGGTGCCACGATTGCAATGGTGAGGGCTCTGTCGTCGCCAATGCGAGCATTGCTCCGATAGATAAAGGCTTCTGGGTCGTTGGGCTCACTGGCAAGCGCTGAGTTAAAAACGGTAATGGCGTTGGCAAAATCACCCTGTGCGATCGCCTCATTACCTTCTTGCTTAGCCGCTTCTCCAGTTTCAAACAAAGACGCTTCACCAGCGCTAACCCGTGACTTGACTTCGTCTGGCAGGTTTTCATTAGCGGTAATACTGTTACTGTTTGCCTGCAGCTGCACACCGCCTCGACCAGTGAGCGCCCATAGTAAAAGTGAAATACCACCAACCAAGCCAAAGGCTATGAGCGTTGCAACAATTGCAAACCGACTTTCATTTCTTTCCGCCATAGCCTAAGTCAACCTTAACCCCGTAAGCATTTCTTCTTAGCAGCCTTTAATAATATACGGTGTTTCCGTACTTACTTAATATACGTTTGCGTACGTGCTTAATAGTACGTAGAGGAATTAATACGTCAGGCAAATAACTAGTGTTTGCCCACCACGGTTCTAATCACTTGCTGGTGCTGACGTACGGGCACCAGAGAATGTGCCGCAATCATGCCGCTGGCCGCTACTGCCGGGAGTCCAATGCCGGGAAACGTGGAGTCACCGCAGCACAGAAGACCTTTTATAGGGGTTTTGGGACCAGGAAAAAGGGCTTTGCCGGCTTGGATAGCGGGGCCGTAGGATCCGCGATCGCGCCGTAAAAAGCGTTGATGGGTGAGAGGTGTGCCGGTGAGGGCTAGGGTAGTGCGATCGCGAATATCTGGAATCACTTGCTCCAGCGCCCGCCACATCACTTCTGATCGAGCTTCTTTCTGTGCTGCGTACTCAGCCGAACCTCTCTTCAACCCTTGCCATAGTTCATAGGGCTCATTGCCAGGGGTGTAGACATGAATCGTGTGCTTCCCGTCAGGTGCTAGTGAGGGATCCAATACAGACGGAATGGAAATCAAAATCAAATTCTGTTCAGCCGTAATGCCCTCGTCCCAATCATTCACCACAATGTAATGACAGGCCAAATCATCCGGTAAGCCCGCCGCCTCAATGCCAAGGTGCAGATGCATAAAGCTATCGCAATGTGGGATAGCTTCTCTCTTTTGGACAAAGCTATCGAGCTGCTTGCCAGAGGGAACAAGCTTGAGCGTGTCCCACACAGACGCATTGGACACAACGGCCTTACGGGCTGAAATAACTTCTCCGCTTCTGAGCGTGACTCCAGTTGCCTGACCGTCTTGCGCATTTATTTGTGAAACGTGAGCATTGTTTTTCACTTCGCCCCCGTGCTTAGTAATGCCACGAACGAGCGCCTCGACCAGTGCTGCTGATCCGCCCGTCGGGTAGTCCAGCTGTACCCCAGGCCGATACCAATCGGCAAACATAAACGCGACCTCTGCCGTACTCGTCCCACTAGCAGGCAACCCAGAGAGTAAAAAGCACAGCATCTCTAACCAGTTGCGGGCAAATGGATCGGTAATGACTCCATCCATAATTTTGCTAAAAGGCCCCGTGAGCTTGACGGTGTTCAAGCTGTGCTTAATCAAGCCCGGGGCAAAAGGTGCAACTGTGCGCAACGCGCCCCAATCAAAGCGAACCGCAGCCGTCGGCAATGCAACTGCTGCGCTAGCCAGCGGCTTCATAATGCGTTGAAGCGCTCGCCATTCTGCAACAGCCTTATCTCCTCTTAGCCTTTGCAGCACCTCGCAAAACTGGTCTGCCCCCACGGTGGTATCAAAGTCTCCTTCCGGTAGGCGACAGCCCCAAGTGTCATAGTTTGCCCAGGCGATATCTTCCCCAATAGCATCGAGCACCTGCCGCAACGGATTGGGCGATGGGCTGTAAGACATCCCCGAATATAAGGAAGGCCCAGAATCAAAATGATGCCCATCTCTTTCAAATCCGTGGGCCGCCCCACCGAGCAGTGAATGACTCTCGCACACTACGACCTTTAATCCGTAGCGTGCGAGCAACGCTGCGCAGCATAATCCGCCAATGCCACTACCAACTATAACAACGTCTGTTTCTAGAGCATTCATTTTGAGTGATTTGTATCGTTGAATAGGATTTTCATTCCAGCTCATCTAACAATTTTTCCAAAAGGCTTTTCTTTTCCTCTTGAGTTAGTTGCCCATAGACAGTTTGAATCATCTCAGGCGTTGCATTTTTTCGAAACCAATCTTCTGTTGGGTTAGGTGCTAACCCCAGATAGTACCTCAAGCGTTTATTAATACCGTCTTTATCCTGTTTGTTGAGCTGTCCTATGCGCGGCAGCCAATTTTGGGAGCTATCTTTGAAGCAGTTGCCATCGACAGTACACAATTGATGGATTAAGGCGTAAGACTTGCGGGTTAATCCATTTTTTGCCGTTTTATTGATGGGATAGACGTCTGGCAAACCTGTAAAGGTCGTTTTTGAGGTCAGTGGCACGACGGTGAAGGTGCGAATGTATCCAGAGTCCTCTTGAAACTCATTGCTCGTCAAAACGATATGAGGATGAGTGCCCCTAGTGACTCGACTAGAATTGATAAGAGAGTTGCAATTTTCGACCTTGCATTCAATTGTTTCGAGGACGCCTAATTTATAAAAGCGTGAGTGACCGTTGTGACAAGTCAGAGAAATATGAGATGGATTGATCATATATATCCATCCCCGACGAGGCTTTTGACCTGCCAAACCCTAAGCTCCTATTTCCTTGAGCACTTTTTCCCGCTCTAAGAAGAGGTTGAGCGGTGCCTTATGCTCTGGCTTAAACTTTTTCTTGGCCTCAATCATGGGTGCAGTGGCATAGACATAGTCCAACAGCTCAGAAAGCTTGCCACTGCCAGCCCACTCTTTCCTAATATTTTCAAGGATAAGTTCTAATCCTGGCGAAAAGTCAAACCCGGCGTCGAAAAGCGACGTGTCCTGAACCCCAATCATTATGGCGTCGCCTTCTTTGTGGCAGCAAATATCCTTGCTCATCGCTGTCAGAGCTTCATCAATGCCTTGTTCCCAAGGGCCATGGCTGTAGTAGCACCAATCTAACTCTGTCAACTGGCGCGCCGTCCACTTAACGGCATACAAATCTGCTAGATACAAAAATTTGACCAGCTGGGTTTTTGTGATGTGCCCTTTGGTTTTGCAGACAAAGTATAGGATTAGCTTCTCTAACATGTTTATGCGCTTTGAAGGATAAGCGCTATGCAATGGTGGTTCTCAGCTTCGGTTCTAAATGTCCCACGTATTAAGCGCTATGGAAGACTACATTGTGACATTGTGCGCCAGAATCATCTAAGCCATAGTGTGGATTTTACGACAGCTTAGCGATTTTTTCTTCTTCTTTGGCGCGAAAGCCTACCATGACGGCTTTGCCTTCTTTTTCAAATAGCGGACGCTTGAGCAGCATGGCATCTTCGGCAAAGGCTTCGACCCATTTTTCATCGCTCCATTCTTTTTTCTCTTCGCCGAGGGCTCGGTAGGAGAGTCCAGAGGTATTGCGCATGGGCCGTGCGGTGAGAGCAGCAACCCATTTTTTAATCTGGGCTTTGCTAGGAGGCTGCTCTTTGGTGTTGATAAAGTCGTAGGCAATGCCCTGCTCATCTAACCATGCGATCGCTTTCTTGCAGGTGCCACAATTTGGAATGCCATACACTTTCAAACTCATAAGTCACCAAAAACAAACTGTCAGAATCAACCAAAATTCTATATCAATTAAGGCTTGCCGCTGGTAGGCATCATTGAGCCGCTCCGTTATTCTGGTCTTCCGATGGCGTTAGTTCGGTGGGTGCAAGCTGCTGCGTTGGAGAGGCTTCTGTGGTGATAGGCTGTAGCATCTCTTCGGTTAGGGTATTGACGATAAATAGAGGCAGTGAAGGTTCGCCAATTTGAACGATGGAGGCGTCGTTTAGGGCGTTTTGGTAGACGGGATTTTGGTTGAGCTGTGCCTGTAAAAAGCCTAAGCTCATCGCTTTGACGTAGTCCATCGCGAGTGGAATATCACTGCTCACCAGTGTTCGGCCGAGACGAGTGCTTTGCGCACCTTCTACGTCTAAGGGCTCGTATAGGTGTGAGCCGCCTTCGATGAGGGCAAGGTAGTCGTCAGATTGGTCTAGCCAAGTGAAGGGCTCGATATGCTCTAGAAGGGCCGGGGCAAGGGGGTCTTCGGAGCCAGTAACGATGAGGCTAGGGATAGCGATCTGAGAAAATCCATCTGGGCCAAAGAGGCTACTGGTGACTGGGTTAAGGGTGATGACGGTATCGATACGCTCATCTTGAAGCGGGATTGAAAACTGCGCGGGGGCTTCTAGGGCGCTACATTGAAGCACCATGGAAGGATTCGCGGCGTTATAGATAAAGGCGTTGGAGTCGCAGTTGGCTTGGAGGTTTGCAAAATCTAGCTGTGCGCCTGCAAGGGCAAGTGCGGTGTAGCCGCCGAAGGAGTGACCAATGATGCCGATGCGCTCTAAATCCAGGCGGGTGTCAAGGCGGGGATTGGTTTCGTTTTGGCGGGTGAGTTCGTCTAGGAGAAAGGAGACATCGCGGGGGCGATCGCTAAATTCTGTGGGGTCAGCGACTTCGCGAGCTCGCCCTTCAAAAAGGGCTTCTAGGCGATCGCGATTGCTACCGGGATGATCGAGTGCGGCGACGGCATAGCCGTGGCTGGCCAAATGCTCTGAGAGTTCGATGAATCCCTTACGATCGCCTGCAAGCCCATGGGAAAAGACAACAACTGGTGCGGCAGTACCTTCGGGTAGACCAGTGGGTAGATATATATCTGTTGGCAGGGTGCGCGCTCTTTCTCTATCGACCAGTGAAAAAGTCTCCATCACCACACCATACGGCCCTGGCTGAGAGAGTTGTTCTAACGCGGGTATCGAAGGACTCAAAACAGAAATAGGTTGCTGTTGTCTCTCAATAGCTGCGATCGCATTTTCAGTATCTTCTAACAGTCCGACCACACCCTCAAAAACGCGAAAAGCTCGCTGGGCATCTATGCGCACATTATTCGTTGCAAACTCTTCTACCACGCCCAATAGTGAAAGCCCCTCAGGATGATTGGCAGCAAGGACTAGAGCGCCTCTCAGTGCCCTAGTCCCATCCCGGCGACCCTGGGTTTGAATAATATCGCCCGCTGAGCGCAAAATATTGTCACCCAGTGCGGAGTATAAAAACTGAGACATCTCTACCGCGTCAATATCTCGGCGTGCTTGCAGCGCCTGCCGCAGCTGCGTTTGTTGCTCAGCGCTTAAAAAGGCGATGTAGGGCGCTATATCTTCACTGGCTTCTCCCGTCTCGGCATAGGTGCGTAGTGACGTTACGCTAGTCGAAACCTCTAAAAATCCGTAGGTTAAGGTGACTCGCTCTGCCGCGACGCTGGGCCTTGGCAGCATCAGCGGAAGCAATCCGCCTAGACAAACGCCAGCTACGAGTGACCATGTACGGGAGCCGATGCGAGAGTGGTTGCGAGAGATTTTAAATACCATGGAGATAACCGAGCATTTTAGAGAGCTTTTTATGGAGATACGCCAGCGTATGAGCCATGTTTGGCTTAGCCCCTATTTCGCGAGTAAAAAAGAGGCTGCAGGACGGTCAGTGAACTGTCTGGTTTAGCTGAGCCATTCTACCCAATTTTCAGAGAAACGGGTAAAACGCCCTGCCTGAGACCTTTTTGCTCATGGAGCCAGATATTTTGTGCAAACTGAAAGCGACCGAATAGAGATGCGATCGCCTTAAAGCCCAAATAAGGCAGTCCCGGCTTAGATATCAGCTCTACCTTGCGCCACTCCGCCAGCTGCATCTTTTGTACCTTTTCTATCTCGGGCTGCCGTTCTGCCTGAATGGCTTGAAGAACGCCATGAGAAATCTGTCGACCGTCTTGATGTGCTTCAGCAAAATGATTGGCCACGACGATGGCATCGCGCAGGGCCATATTGATGCCCTGTGCCCGATTGGGTGCCATGGGATGTGCCGCATCGCCAATGAGGAGCAGTCTGGGAATGCTCCACTGCTGGCAGCAGCCAACTTGCACATCTAAATAGATGGGGCCTTCCAGTTCGTTTTTATGCTGACGAAAGTGAGTAGCTAGATTTGGGGGAAGCGCTAGCGCAAACTCTTCTACCCAATCTTTCTCTTTTAGCTTCGCCAGTCCACCTTGCTTATGCGCACTCTTTTCAACAATCCATCCAATCTGCAAACGCCCATCCCAAGACGGATAAAACGCAAACTGTCTGCTGGGCTTTAAACAGGCAACAAAGGGCGTTTCTGTTAATAAGCTCTTTGGTGCAGGCAGCTTAAACCACAAGACATCAAAGGCCGCTGGAGACTTCTTTAAACTAAGCCCAGCGAGCTTTCGCAAACGAGAATAGCGACCGTCACAGGCAATTACAACATCTGCATGAAAATCTTTGATTTCGCCATTGTGAGCAGCCCGGATGCCAGTGACTTGCTGGGCTGATTCTGTTTCTTCATCCTTTATGATTTCTACAACTTGCCACCCTGGATAAAAGTGAAAGTTTGGTAGCTTCTGTGCTTTTTCTACAATGGCTTTTAGCAGTCCTGCCTGATTAATAATCTGCGTTGCCACCCCATCTACCTCAGGTTCTATGACCCGCATTCGCCGTTGTCCACCCACGACAAAATCCCAAGCGTCGAGCCGTCGCGACTCAATGCCTTGAAAAGTCTCTTCAAGCCCCATTTGATACAGTGCTGCCAACCCTGATGGCATCAACCCCTCACCACGAAAGACCCGCTCAAAGTCTTCCTCTTGTTCGAGCAGCGTAACCTCGAATCCCTGCTGCGCTAGCAGTAACCCAGTCGTTACCCCCGCTGGACCAGCGCCTACAATCACCACACCGTCGTATTCAACAGCCATAGTTACCCTTCATCAAAAAACCGCTTTTGTGAGCTGTCTATCATCATAAGACCGCTCTAGAGTACGTACTTGGCTATTATTCGTTTGTCGCTTAAAATACTAGGCATAAACACGCAGTCCAATAAGATATGTTGATACGTTATTGTCAGGATTCTGTTGTGAGTGCGTGTAGTTTTTAATATCCTGAAACGCTTCATTAGTCTGATATTTCCTGATTTTCTGCTAAATTCTGCTCTGACGTCTTTAGCTTTCCGCCAGGCTTGCTTCAACTCAAAAATATTCTTGTTAACAGACGTATAGCTTGAAAGTTCTCTGCTCACCATTTGGTGGGCTGACTGTGCCTGTTTTTCGTGCAAATTTTGCTGTCCTTACTCAATACGCACATACATCGCTATGCAAGACAATGCTTCACTGCTGAATAGTTCTGCGTCTCTGTTTGCTCTGGACAATACAGCGCTGTCCGCTGTTACATCACATCGCACGGCTGATGTACTTACACCTGCTGAGCATGGCCCTAAAATGCTTTTGTCTGAAGCGACTCTCTCTGGTTCACAGATTGGCTCACAGATTAGCTCACAGCGTGACAGCCAGAACGCTTCCACCGCTATTGTGTGCTTTGCGCCCTCAGAGCGGTTTTCTGATGAGGGTGCGTTGCTGTCCCCAGCTCAAATTTTGGCGAATCGAGTGCTCTCGGAAAAGCCTGCGTTAAATGAGGTTGTGGAAAGAGGGGCGCAGCTGGCAGAGGGTGCTTCAGATGTTTTTTCGCAGGCTACAGCGCTTACTAGAGATTTGACAATCGAGACTAAAAAAGAGATCTCAGAAAGTGCTCGCGAATGGCTGCAGGCAGCTAAAAATAGCTGGCGCGCGCCTGACAATACGGCTCGTCTGATGCTCAATCAGCGAACTGATCAGCTGGCCGATGGCGTGGGCGAGCTCATTAGAGAGATTGATGATAGCGATCGCATGGAAACCGTACGCGGCTATTGGGACAAGGCCTCTGATGCTTTCAACAACTTTACCGATGGCCTGTACCGCGAGCTAGGCTATGTGGATGCCAGCGCGACGGCGGCTGAAACTGCCGCGCTCGAAAAAGCTGAACAGCGCCTACAGGCAACGCTGAGTGATTTTCGAGAATCGGATCGCTTTGAGGCTACCGTGCAAACAGCCTTTGGCAATGGGGTCGATACGACAGCGGCTAAGTTATTGATTGATCGGTTCGTTTCAGGTGCGATCGCGCCCACAATACAAATCGTTGAATCAGGCATTCTCAGCGGCGACGCGGCCTTTGGCGACAATACCATCTTTATCTCAAAGGCGTACTTACAGAAAAACGCTGCCAACCCTGATGCTATTGACGCTGTTTTGCTAGAGGAGGCAGGTCACTACTTTGATCAAGCGCTAAATGCAACAGATGCAGCAGGCGATGAAGGTAATATTTTTGCTCGGCTCACATTAGGAGAAACGCTTTCTGCGGAAACACTTCAGCAGCTGAAGACTGAAGATGACAGAACTGTCATCACATATAACGGCAGACGCATTGAAGTTGAAAACTTCTGGGATAGCATTTCTAGCGGTTTCGATAGCTTTACAAGCTCTGTCTCTGATTATGCGTCAGATACGTATGACTCTGTCTCTGATTATGCGTCAAATACGTATGACTCTGTCTCTGACTACGCTTCAGATACGTATGACTCTGTCTCTGACTACGCTTCAGACACGTATGATTCTGTTTCTGATTACACCTCTAATGCATACGATACTGTTTCTGACTACGCTTCAGATACGTATAGCTCTGTCTCTGACTACGCTTCAGACACGTATGATTCTGTTTCCGATTACACCTCCAATGCATACGATACTGCTTCTGACTATGCGTCAGATACGTATGACTCTGTCTCTGATTACGCCTCCAATGCCTATGACACTGCAAGCACCACACTGTCTGATGGCTGGAATTCCTTTTCTGATGCTGCATCAAATAGCTGGGACAGCATTGAGACGACAGCGTCTGATACTTGGGACACCGTTACAGAAACCTATGATGATTGGTCAGAGGTTGCGGTAGATACCTTCGATGATGTTACCGAGACAGCCACTGAAGCTTGGACAGATACAAAGGAAACAGTTTCTGACTTTGTTGATGACGTTTCACAAACTGCCACTGACGCCAGAGATACAGTTGTTGAATTTGTCGACGAGTCTGCGGATGCGATCGCACAAACGGCTGTCGAGGCAAAAGACGCCACCGTCGAATTCGTCACCGAAGACGCTCCCGAATGGATAGCAGAAACCGCTATTGACGCAAAAGATGCCACCGTCGAATTTGTTACTGAAGACGTCCCTGAATGGATTGCCGAAAACGAGACTACCGTTAATCGAGTGGTCGGTGGCGTTCAGACAGTGGGTGGAATTGGTGAAATGGTTGCTGGCGCAGCACTCGTTCCTACCGGGGCAGCAAGTTTTGGAGCCGGGACCGTCGCAGGTGGCGTCGTTATGGCGCATGGGGCTGATACCACCTGGGCTGGCCTCAAAGCGCTATGGACAGGCGAAGCCCAAGAAACCTATACCCAGCAGGGAGTGACAGCCGTTGCCGATGCTATTCCTGGTGTAGAGACAGACACAGCCGAAAGCATCGGTATGTGGACTGACTTTGGTATAGGCATTGCAGGCCCAGGTGCTGCGATCGCAAAGGGATTAAAAGGCAGTGCCGATAACGTCGTGGCGGGCAGTCTCGATAACTTCGTGGCAGGCAGTAGTGATGATGTTTTACCGCAGGTTGTTGATGATGGATTAGAAGAAGTAACAGAAGAATTTTCGACTGTTTTTCGAGTTCAGGGGGGAACACCTCCAAAAGCTAGCCGAGCCCACATTGTGCTTGATGCCAATGGCAATCCTCAAATTAGCAAAACTCAGCTAAATGTGAGTATTGGTGACCCAGAACATGCACAACATTTTCTCTCGCAGCGTCCAGGTGCCGAGGTGGTATCATTTGATATTCCAAAGTGGATGGATGATTTTATCGTGGAGGAAGCTGTTCCACAGCTCAACTACAGGAGTAATCCGCTCAATCAAGGCTTCCAAGCACCAAAGGTAGTCGATCCTACTACGCCGGGTCGCTCCTATGAACTACCGTCTGTGTGGGCTGAATGGCTAGAAGAAACTGCGATTGAAGGGTCAGGAAAAGTTACCAAATAGAGGCGGTAGGCCATGGCAAAGCAGTCAGACAGTGAAGAAACATTGGTTGTTGTTGCTGTACGCAACGATGCCAAGATTCGATGGTTCCGTAGTCAAAGAGACCTATGGGTTCTAGACTTAAACAAATGGCGCGACGAATTTATCCGTCAGGGGTACGATGTACCCGAATTCCAAAATGACTATAGAGCTGGAATTCATAGCGTTGATCAAAAAAACGCAACAGATTTTTTGGAATACATGTCGCCGTTTGAAGTGAGTAAAGATAGCCTGAGTCGAGAGCTGGCTCAGAGGTATGTTTCTGCCAGCTCTTGGTGGGATGTGGGCGATTTATTTCCAATTATGTTTGTCGATTTTGACGGTGCTAAAGTTGCAGCATTTTATCCAGATGGTACGCCAATGGAGCGCTATGTTCCAGACGGCTGGGAGAGTGAGTTCGTTGATTTTGCAAATACCTACTCCGCGCCTATTTTTCCTGATAAAGATAAGTTCTGGATAAAAGGAGGTGCTGATTTGCTTAAACTCTTGAACAAAAGAGGTGCTGCTCAGAAATAGTGTGTAGATAAGCAGGGATGTCTTGTTTGGGGCAAGACGTTTTATCGAATGGTGTTCTAGCTTGAGAGCCAAAGGACAAATGCTACAGTCGCAGCCGCTGTTAATCTCACGTTTAAGCGGAAGGTGAGTAGGAATGCTAAGGTTTATTGGCGTCATATTTGCACAGAGGCTGCGTTATGTCTGAGAACTCTGCTTCCCCTTCTCCGAAAGAAATTTTGTCTGAAATGCTGCCTTTCCTAAAGGTGGCAGGTGCCTATGCCCAGCAGATTCAAAAGCGTATTTCCATCCGGCCCGATAAGTACGATGGTGAGCATCTGTTTGCCAATGCGCTGACCGATGCAGACCTCTCTATTCAGACGTTTATTGAGGTGACGCTGCTCTCTAAGTTTCCAAATGTGCGCTTTTATGGCGAAGAATATGAGCAGTCTTACAATACGAAGTATTTTCGCTCTATTGAGCTAGGGCCGGCGGATGGGCCAAAGGATGACTATTTAGTAACGCTGGACCCAATCGATGGCACGCTCTATTACATGGACGGTCATCCAAATTATTTGGTGATGATGACGGTGCTCAATGCCGATGGGTTTGAGGCTGCGATCGCACTGAGCCCAGCCAACAACCGCTACTACTACTCCCTAAAAAACAAAGGCACTTTTGTGGGTGCCATGGGTGATGGCTTAGATGAGTGCAAGCCGCTAAAAATTGATGACCCTGGTGAAAAGATAGTATTGGGGACGGCGCTAAGCCCAATTGCAGATGTGGTGCGATCGCACTATCCCGTCATCGATCTCAAAACCGAATACTCCTCAGAAATACCTGTCCCTCCCATCAACGGTTTACTCACCGGAGAAGTCGCAGGCGTTATCTTAGCCAGCGCCCAGTTTATTGATACAGCAGCGCTGGCATGGATGGCTCAGGAAATGGGCTACTGCCTCACCACTTACGATGGCAATCCGCTGCCACCTTTTTCTAGCTGCGAAAATTACCGCCAGTCAGAAATCATCGTCTCCAAAAATGAGGCTATGCAACAAAAGCTTATCGCCATTATGAGGTCTGTAAAATAAAGCCAATGAAAGCCAATATAAAAGCCAGCTGATTTTTCTAAAGAAACCAGCTGGCTTTTGTGAACGTCTAAGCGTTACTTAGAGCGTTATTAGGCTGCGTGTTTAACCTTCACCGCCTTCGCCACCTTCACCACCTTCGCCGCCTTCTTCTTCAGCAGGTGCCTCTTCTACTTCTTCAATAGCCTCATCGCCTTCAACAGCCTCGCCACCTTCAGGTGCAGGAGTGCCGCAGGCCGTTGCTAGCGTAGCCACTAGGCCCAAAGACATGAAGAGTTCGGTTGCTTTAAACTTCTTAGCCATGATCTAAATTAAGTATTAATTACTACCGTAAAAGCATATCGCTAACGACATTTAATATCAATAGGTATGGATGTGCTGGCTTTTGAAATCATTCTTTGGAGAGAGAAGGCTATTTTGGTGGCGACACTGTCAAGCGTTAGCACAGACCCTAACCATGACGAATATCTCCCTTCATTTCGTCAATGTCTAGCAGCGTGACCAATACACTAGCCGCTGGAATAGATAGAAAAATCCCTAAAAAGCCTGCAATGCGTGCGCCCACAATCAGGGCAAAAAACATCACAACAGGATTAATGTTCAAAGAGTCTTTCATAATGCGCGGCAGGAGTAGGTTTTCTTCTACTTGCTGCAAAACGATGCAAATGAGCGCTGACTGCACAGCCATACCGATGCTTTGCGATAGTAAAAACAAAGAAACGAGCCCAATGCCAAAAGTTGCCCCGATGCCTGGAATCAGATCAAAGAGTCCGGCAATGACCGCCAGCGTGAGGGCATAAGGCACCTGAAAAATCAGAAAGACAACAAAGGTAGAAATACCAAAGAAGATAGAGAGCAGCAGCCTGCCCCAAAAGAATCCCAGCAGGCTTTCCTGCACGGTTTTAGTGATGCGACGCTGCTGTTCGAGCGGGTACTTTTGAATCATCCAGTCCCAAATCTGTGCGCCGTCTAGCAGCATAAAGTAGCTGACAACCGCAATTAAAATGCCGTGGACAAAGTTGCTCAGTACGGCCTGTAAGAAGACAATGCCTGCACCTAATACGCCGATGGCTTGGTCACGAAACTGCGTCCCTAGCGACTGCAAATCGACTTGAAGATTCCACCGTTGAAGGGATTGTTCTAAGGCTTCGATGCGAGGAGACAGCGAGGTGAGAAAGTCTGTGAGATTATCAATGAGCGGCTGCCCCTGAGAGAGCACAGCAAGGCCAATGGTGATCACAATGCTGCTGATAGTGATAAAGGCCAGAACGAACACAACAAAGACGGCAATATGCCTAGGGATAAATCGCTGTAGCCATCGCACCGGGTGACTCAGCAAAAAGGCCAGAATGGTGGATGAGGTGAAAATGACAACGGCTGTTTGAAAATAGTCCAGCAGCTCAACAATGGCCCACCCGCAAGCAAACAACAACAGATATCTCAAAAGAGAAGAGGTACTGAAGTGTTTCCACAGGGGATGATTTTCCATGAAAGGCTTTATGTAGATGACTCTGGTGAAGGTGCTGAAGATGAGGTGTCAGCTGTCACTTTGTCTTGGATTAAGACGTAGGGCTGCACGATAAGAGAGAGAAACTGTTTGTTTTCGCTGCTCCAAATGGTGAGCTGCTCGGCGTTGGGTTTGATAATGAGCTGTTCGTTGATCCAGCGTTCAACAGTCTGGGTTTGGTTTTGTGCGATCGCAACCCCCACATCTGCCAAATTCAGCTGCTCATTGACAATCACCACCGCATCTCTTTGCACGTGGGGCTTCAGCCATTCCCACTGAATCGGCCCCATCATGTCGGTTAGCTCTGCGTGCAAATCGTCTGCCATGACTGCTCCTAAGCGATCTCATAAGTGCATTTTACCGTGAGCCTTGGCCTAAAACTGCTGGGCATAAGCTACCGACCTAGATCATGCAGCGCATGAATTTCAGCTGTACAGCGTTCAGTCACCTGTCGTAGCGTATCCTTGTCTTTGTTGGCTGGAGGTGGAATGGGCGTGCCAATACGCACAGTTACCGCAGCGGGTCTAGGTACTGCAGCCCCTTTTTTCAAAATCCTCTCTGTGCCCCACAGGCTCACCGGCAGCAGAGGCACCTGCGCCTTTGCCGCAATCAACGCCGCCCCTAGCTTAGGCGAAGAAATCCTACCATCCGCCGTACGCACACCCTGCAAAAAAATGCCCACTGCCCAGCCATTTTCCAGCTGCTTCATCGCTTCTCTGATCGCACTGCGATCAGCAGAGCCCCGCTTTACCGGATACGCTCCATAGGCCTTAATCGCTGGTGCCAGTACCGGCACCTTAAACAAAGACTCCTTTGCCATAAATGACACTGGCCGCCGCACACAGTTAGAGAGCAGCGGCGGATCAAAATTGCTCGCATGGTTGGCCACTACAATCAGCGGCCCGTCCATGGGTACCTGCTTTGCCCCATAGATGCGCCCTCGCAGGTATCCATGCAGTACCGGACTCACAATAGACCACTTAAATAGGTGGTAAAGCGCAAGGCTGATACCTGGTTCACGAGCTTGAGCCATTTTCTTTACGCCAACCGTTTTAGTAGAGACTTACACAGATTCAACGCTATTAACATTTCTCAGCGGCAGCCCCTTGCAGGTGCGCTTAATCAACCCTGTCAGTACCTTCCCAGGGCCAACTTCTACAACAGACTCGACGCCCTGCTCCGGCAAACTAAGAGAGATTTCTCTCCAGCGAACAGACCCCGTCATTTGTTGCGTGAGTCTTTCTTTGAGCGCTACTGCTTTTGTTTCAGGTGTGGGGTCAACATTAGACATCACAGGAAACTTAGCATCTTTAAAGGAGACGTCTGCCAGGACACTTTCAAATGCCTTAGAGGCATCGGCCATCAGAGGTGAGTGAAAGGCTCCGCTAACGTTGAGCTTGACGGCGCGTTTAGATTTCACACCTTCTATAACGGCATCTACCGCTTTGGGTATTCCAGAAATGACCACTTGCCCCGGATTGTTGTCGTTCGCAAGGACGACGCCGTCTGTCTCGGCAATTTTGGCATCGAGTTCGTCGCGTTTGAAGCCCATGAGAGCGGCCATGGCTCCCTCAGAAGCTTCGGACATGAGTTCGGCGCGGCGCTTTACGAGACGTAGGCCAGCGGCAAAGTCGATGACACCTGCGACATACAGGGCAGAATATTCGCCCAGGCTGTGACCGGCGACGACATCTGGCTGCTCGCCTTTTTCCATTAGTAAATCAGCAAGGGCACACTCCACGACGTACAGGCAGGGCTGAGTGTAGCGAGTGTCGTTGAGCAGGGTTTCATCTTGCACAATGGTCAGCACAGACTGGCCGAGAATTTGGTCTGCTTCGGCGAGCCGGTCGGCGCATACGTCGGCAAGATCTGCGCCCATGCCAACGGCCTGAGAGCCTTGGCCCGGAAATACCCATGCAGTTTTTGTCATTGCTTAACTCGTAAATAATCTACTAAGGATGAAAGGGTGAAAACGTTATCGGCCCCATTTAAGGATGGCCGCCCCCCAGGAGAGTCCTGCGCCAAATCCTGACAGAGCGAGCGTGTCGCCAGCTTTGATTTTGCCAGTGCGCACCCACTCATCAAGGGCGATAGGAATAGAGGCAGCGTCGGTATTGCCATGCTTGGCCATATTGCTAACAACGCGCTCTGAGTCAATGCCTAAGCGCTTGGCCGCAGCGTCTAAAATCCGTTGATTCGCCTGGTGTAAAATCAGCCAGTCTACATCGTCTGTGGTGAGCCCAGCGTGGAAAAGAGACTTTTCGAGGACTTCGGGCACACGATTAACGGCAAAGCGGTATACCTCCCGTCCATTCATGGCAACGGTGGTGTACTGACCTTTCTGAACGGTGACGTCATCGACGAGGGGCATCGATTTTTTCTCAAAGGCAGCGTTGAGACAATCGTTCATGCTGCCGTCGCTGTGCATTTCAAAACCAAGGAGGCGATCGCCCTCTTCGCAGCGCTGCATGACCATCGCCCCAGCCCCATCGCCAAAGAGCACACAGGTACGGCGATCGCTCCAGTCGGTCACCCGTGACAAAATATCTGCGCCAACTACAACAACAGTTTTATAAGCGCCCGTACGAATAAACTGGGCAGCTGTGACGAGAGAAAAAACAAAGCCAGAACAGGCAGCCGTGATGTCAAAGGCGACGGCTTGGGTGGCACCGACCTCGGCCTGAATCTGACAGGCCGAGCCAAATAAATCGTCTGGGGTGGAGGTCGCTAGGATAATGAGATCAATGTCTGTGGGGCTGAGGTTTGCCTGTGCGATCGCATTCCTGACCGCCTGCCCACCCAGAGAACGAATCGACTCCTGCGCACTCGCAATATGCCGCTTGCGAATACCCGTGCGCGGGGCAATCCAGTCATCTGAGGTCTCTACAACGGTTGCCAGCTGATCATTTGTCAGCACCGTTTCCAGCTGCGCCGAGCCGCTGCCCACAAAGGCAACGCCGTATGTTTGCTGCGTCATGTTAGTTATTCACCCTTGGCTTTGGCTGTCGCTGCGACCTTTTGGTACTGCCCTTTAATCCGATCTAGCACTTGGTTGTCCACGGCATCTTTGGCCAGTCGAATCGCGTTGAAAATAGACGGTGCCTTTGAGCTGCCGTGGCTAATCACCGCAATACCGGCAACGCCCAAGAGCAAACCGCCCCCATGCTCAGCATGATCTACCCGCTGCTTAATGCGTTTTAGGTTGCCTTTTAGCAGCGTGCAGCCCACCTTACCGGCAACGCCCTGAGGCAGCTCTTCTCTAAGGATTTGCAGCACAGATTCGCCCACGGCCTCGGCAAACTTCAGCAAGATATTCCCGGTAAAGCCGTCACAGACAATCACGTCAAAATCACCCGAGAGAACATCCCGGCCTTCTGCATTACCCACAAAATTAATAGCAGACTGCTCGCTCAGTGACTTGTGCACCGTTACAGCCAGCTCATTGCCCTTACTTTTCTCTTCACCAATGTTGAGCAGGCCCACCTTAGGCGAGTCATTGCCCAGCACGTAGCGAGAGTAAATGCTGCCCATGAAGGCAAACTGCTCTAAGTACTTAGGACGACAGTCTACATTTGCGCCCACGTCCAAAATCAGCACGGGCTTCCCAGCAATCACCGTTGGGAAAACGGCCCCAATAGCGGGTCTATCGATCCCTTTAATTCTTCCGAGGCGCAGCAGCGCGGCGGCCATGGCAGCCCCTGAGTGGCCAGCCGAAACCACACCGTCAGCCCGGCCTTTCTTCACCAAATCCATCGAGACATTGATAGAGGCCTTTGGCTTACGTCGAAGCGCACTCAGCGGCTCTTCATGCATCTCGATGGTGCCTTCGGCAGGCACAATTTCGACGCCTTCTAGCAGGTCAGGCTGTGACACAGACGCCTTAATCTGCGCTGGATCGCCAACGAGAAGGACATCAATCCCTAGCTCTTCTTTCGCTCTGATTGCGCCAGCCACTACCTCCGCAGGCGCATAATCACCACCAGTTGCGTCTACTGCAATGCGAACCTGCGTCGAATCCATTAAAGTTCTATCCTTTTGATTGGCTTAGCTACGAACTCATCTCAGAGCTAAACCACTAGAAACTTTAAGAATTCTATCAGAATTACATTGCGTTACCGTCGCGTTACCTCTTTAGAATTACGCTCTGCCTGCGGCTAGGCGCAGAGTAATCATTCAGCAGAAGGGCGGCAGAAGGCTAGATAACAGGGAAACAGGGTCTACTCTTCACCAGGCTCAACGATGCGCTGAAACAGGTAGCCAGTTCCCCTCGCGGTCAGAATTAGCTCAGGATTACTAGGGTCATCTTCTAGCTTGGCGCGAAGGCGAGAGATGTGTACATCTACCACACGAGTATCCACATGACGCTCAGGCGTATAGCCCCACACCTCTTGCAGAATCTCGGAGCGAGAGAAGGGCTCGCCAGAACGACTCACCAACAGCTCTAGCAGGCTGAACTCCATACCCGTTAGACGAATGCGCTCGTCGCCTTTGTATACCTGCCGCTTGTTAGTATCGATGCGGATATTGTTAATCGTAATGACGCCGGAGCTAGGAATGCCAGAGGCGCCTGTCTTTTCTACCCGGCGCAGGACGGAGCGGATGCGAGCTTCTAGCTCCTTTGGGGAGAAGGGTTTGACTACATAGTCATCAGCGCCCAGCTCCAGACCAGTAATGCGGTCTGCGACATCGCCAAGGGCAGTGAGCATGATGATGGGAATGTCAGATTCTTTGCGGAGTTCTTGGCAGACACCATAGCCGTCTAGCTTTGGCATCATGACGTCCAATACGACAAGATCGGGAATTGCGTTGCGGAAAGTGTCTAAGGCTTCCTCGCCATCGGCGGCGGTTACCACATCGTAACCAATCATAGATAGGCGAGTTTCGAGAATTCGACGGATGCTCGCTTCATCATCAACAACAAGGATCTTCTCTTTAACGCTTTCCAAGGCTCTGTAAACTCCTTATAAGGTAGGGCTCAAAAAAGTGCCGCTAATTGTGAACTTAGGAATGACGCAAATGACTAAAAAGTTAACGGCAAAGTATGACGTTTAACTAAGGCTTTGCTGCTGATTCCTACTGCTTAATCTTACTCTTTTGCCATATTGTATGCTGTAGAACTGCCCTAAAACCATCTACGCAGAAGGGTTTCAGGGTTTCTTAAGGTTTCTAGACTTACCAGAATGAACCGATACAAATCACTACAACACCGACCGGCTAACGCTTTTAGATTAAGGAAATTTATCATTTAGGGACACTTCGCAGCTTATCCTCTCATTTTTTATTCAAAATCTAGAGGCGATTATTTGCAAAGAAGTGTGTCAAAGCACAGGTTGTTTATAGTATGTATGTACCGAAATATATGTGCCGAAAAAGTGGCTTGAAGATGTATGGCTAAGACGCGCTCTATTTATATCTGTAATGCCTGTGGGGCGGAGGCTCGACAGCATTTTGGTAAGTGCCCGGCTTGCGGTACCTGGAATGCCTTAGTCGAGCAGGCGGTAGAGCCAAAGGAGACAGCGAGCACGCGGCCTAGTATGAAGTCGCGCTCGACCAGTAGTCGCCGGAAAAAAGCACCTGCTCAGCCTCGCCTGTCTCTCACGTTTCCACAGATTCAAGATCATCCGCAGGCACGGATTCCGTCTGGCTACAGTGAGCTGGATCGCGTGTTGGGGGGTGGCATTGTGCCGGGTTCGCTGGTGCTGCTGGGGGGAGACCCCGGCATTGGAAAATCGACGCTGCTATTGCAAACGGCCAATCAACTGGCGAAGGGAACGCCGATTTTGTATGTGTGCGCAGAGGAGTCGGGGCAGCAGGTAAAGCTGCGATCGCTCCGTTTAGGCATCAATCAAACCGAGGGTGGAAAGCAGGCCGAGGGAACACAGTCGATTTTAGAAAACCTGTATCTGTTGCCAGAGACAAACTTAGAAACCATTTTAGAAGAGTTAGATTCTCTTCGTCCAAAAGTAGCGGTAATCGACAGTATTCAAGCGCTGTTTTATTCGGCACTGACCTCTGCTCCGGGATCTGTTGCGCAGGTGAGAGAATGTACCTCTGCGCTGATGCAGCTGGCAAAACGAGAGAATATTTCTCTGTTTATTGTGGGGCATGTGACCAAAGAAGGCGCGATCGCAGGCCCAAAAGTCTTAGAGCATTTAGTCGATACCGTCTTGTATTTTGAAGGCGATCGCTTTGCCAGTCATCGCCTACTGCGCTCAGTCAAGAACAGATTTGGCGCAACCCATGAACTAGGCGTATTTGAGATGGTAGATAAAGGCTTAGAGGAAGTGTTGAACCCTTCTGAGCTGTTTATGAGTAATCAAGAAGAGAATGTGCCAGGGGTTGCAACCATTGTTGCCTGTGAGGGAACAAGACCGTTAGTTGTAGAGCTGCAGTCTTTGGTAAGCCCGACAAGCTACAGCTCACCTCGACGCTCAACGACAGGAATAGAACACAACAGACTGTTGCAAATTTTGGCGGTGTTAGAAAAGCGAGTAGGCATTCCGCTCTCTAATCTGGATGCCTATGTGGCCTCGTCAGGTGGGCTAAATGTGGGTGAGCCTGCGGCGGACTTGGGGATTGCGGTAGCGGTGGCAGCGAGTTTTCGCGATCGCATTATCGATCCAGAGCTAGTCCTGATTGGAGAAGTGGGATTAGGCGGGCAAATTCGCCCCGTGTCGCAGATGGAGCTACGGCTAAAAGAAGCCGCCAAGCTTGGGTTTAAGCGAGCACTGGTACCGAAAGGGCAGAAGCGCGATGGGCTAGGGATGGAAGTGCTAGAAGTTGGTCGGGTAGTAGATGCGATCGCAACTGCCCTAGCCAACTCCATCCAGCACGACCCAGAAGAGGCGTCTGTCGAGTCATAATATTGGTTCTCAACATATAGCTCTCAACAGACGCCTCTCAACATATGGCTCTCAACTGCTGCCCCTGAACGCTCTCGACTACCGTAAGTCATCTCTTACAATGGCCGTCCCTGTATAATGACGAAGTGAAAACAATGATCGCTTTAACGGTATTGCAATATGGTTCTCGCCATTTCTCCTAAAGATGCCAAAACGTATACAGCTGAAGAGTATCTGGCACTAGAAGTAGCGTCGAAGACCCGTAATGAATTTCGAAATGGAGAAATTTTACCTATGACAGGTGGAACACCAGTCCATAACGAAATTACATCGTCAATGCTTTTGTCTTTAAAGGGTAGCTTGAGGAAGCAGCCGTATTGTGTATTTGTGACAGATCAGCGGCTATGGATTCCCAAGGCTAACTTATACACCTATCCGGATCTAATGGTTACACCAAGGCCATGCGAACTTAAAGCAGGTCGTAAGGACACTATCATAAATCCGATTCTTGTTGTAGAAACACTATCTATCTCCACCCAAAGCTATGACCGGGGCGACAAGTTTTCTCATTATCGTACGATTGATAGCTTTCGAGAGTATGTCCTAATAGCGCAGCACCAACCACGAGTAGAACACTACGTGAAGCAGGATACTGCTCAATGGCTGCTGACAGAGCACGCTGGACTTAAGGCTACTTTTCACTTGTCGTCAGTAGACATTGAAATTGCCCTAGCAGATTTGTATGAAAATATCGAATTTGATGAGCCTATCGAGTTTGACAAGCCTGATGAGTAGACTGACGACTATCTCAACAGGCTTATGCGCATGGCAGACGACATGAAGCCCAGCCCTAGCTATCGAAAATCGCTAGTTTTAGCGCAGATGTTGTAGATTCTGACGCGGCGATCAACGTCATCTGTATTGCGTAGACGAATTCTCCACGTGCGATAGTCAGCAGGGTATTCGTTCACAATCTTAAAGCCGTCAAAGCTGTTGCCTGAGATCCCTTCTGTTTCATAGCCACCACCGAGGGTGTAGCGATCTGTTGTACAGGTAGAAAAGAGACTGCCAGATTGACCTGCACCAATCGTCACCCAGCCAGATTGTGGATATAGCAAGGGCGATGGACGACCGTAGGCTGGTGAAAACAGCCCTAATAGGAGCACAAGCAAAAATGTAAAAATGACGGCCACTACTTTGACGTTAGACCGTGAGCGAGAGAGAAATCTAAGAGAGGGCATGGGAGTAATCCTAAAGTGTTCTTCTCTCATTACTTAGGATGGAAAAGCAAAATTATGCACTCATGAGCTTCTTTTATAGCGAGCACCGCAGTGCAGTGCGGTGCTCGCTACAGCACTAAACGTTACAGAGCAAGGGTTTAACTCTCCTAGGTAAAAGCCTAGTGCAAATTGCTATATGCCTTCATAGCCAAAGGAAAGGGGCACGCTACGGTACCCCTTTCCTTTGACTTAAAAATTGCAACGCTTCAAAAGCTACAGCCGCTTAGTATTCAGGCACAGAAGAATCAATCTCTCGGCTCCAAGCCTGAATGCCGCCCTTCACGTTCGTCCCTTCAATGCCTGCTTGCTTCAAAATGGCTAGCGCCTTGGCAGAACGTCCGCCCATTTTGCAGTGGGCAACCAAGTTATGACCGTTAAGCATTGACTTGAGCTTGAGCACGCCGTCTCCATTCTCGATTTCACCGAGAGGGATTAGCGTAGAACCCGGAATCTTCGCAATTTCGTACTCGTTAGGGTTGCGAACATCCAACAAGAAGTAGTCATCTTTATCGCTGTCGAGCAATTCCTTGAGCTCAGTCACTGACATTTCATTCATATCTGCGGCCTGCTTGGCTTCTGCTTCGGCAGCCTGAGGAATGCCACAGAACTGCTCATAGTCGATTAACTTGTCAATGATAGCGCGATGCTCTTCAGGTGGCTTGCGTAGCTTTAGCTCTCTAAAACTCATGTCCAACGAGTTGTACACGAGCAGTCTACCGCTGAGCGTATTACCCTTACCCAGGATGACCTTAATCGTCTCAGTCGCCTGGATGACGCCAATCATACCGGGCAAAATGCCCAAAACACCGCCTTCGGCACAAGACGGAACCAAACCCGGTGGTGGTGGCTCAGGGTATAGGTCACGGTAGTTTGGCCCGTCTTCGTAGTTAAAGACGGTGGCCTGCCCTTCAAAGCGATAGATAGAACCGTAGACGTTGGGCTTGTCTAGCAGGACGCAGGCATCGTTGACTAGATAGCGGGTAGGGAAATTGTCAGTGCCGTCTACCACGATGTCGTAAGGCTCAAAAATTTCTAGGGCATTGTCTGACGATAGGCGCACCTCATGGAGATCAACCTGGCAATAGGGATTGATCTCAAGAATGCGGTTTTTGGCGGATTCAATTTTAGGTTTGCCCACCCAAGAGGTGCCGTGAATCACTTGACGCTGTAGGTTTGAGTGATCGACAACGTCAAAATCGACGATGCCAATGCGGCCAATGCCAGCAGCAGCAAGGTACAGCAGTAGCGGTGAGCCGAGTCCGCCAGTGCCCACACAGCAGACGCTGGCGGCTTTGAGCTTCTTTTGGCCTTCGAGGCCGACTTCCGGCAGTATCAGGTGTCGAGAGTAGCGTTCGTACTCTTGTTTGGTTAGTTGGATATCATCCAAATTGGGGTTCAGCATGGGGTTTGGATTTTATAGAGCGAGGGCAGGCCATAGCTACTGAGGGCAGTAGCGAGCTGAGTAAAACTTTTGGGTGCGATCACGCAATATCTGACGCAATCTTTGAATAAAATAATCAAGCCGAAACCGGCGTGTGATCGGTTGCCGATTCGGTTGCCGATTCGGTTGCCAATGAAGGAGAAACAATCATAGGCTCCGGTTGAAACTGATGATCTGAGTCTAGCGCCCAGTTTTGCACATCGACAGCTTTTCCATTACAAACAGATACGATGACATAGGCGTAATCTGGCCAAGCCAAGGTGCGATCACAGTCACTCGGCACTGCCACGTGGTCTGGATGGGAATGATACACACCAATAATATTTAACCCTTCATCTCTGGCCTCACGCTGGACGCGCAGCATCTCTTTAGGGTCTATCCAATACCGGCGGCGTTTAGTAAGCGTGTCCTCTTCTAAAGTCTGTTCTAGGGCGTCTTCGGTCCAGTCATTGGTCAGCAGCTCCAGTCGAACCAGCTGCTTTTGCACCGGGTCAACTTTCGAGCGCAGCTGTCCTAGTATGAGCCCGCAGCACTCCTCGGGATACACCCGCTCAGCATGAGCTGACATATCAGATAGATGCTGTTTCGTCAGGACTAAAGTCACGGTTGTTCTGGAGATAGCAGATGAGCGACAGACCTCAATTCTATGACATTAGGTCACGGGCTGCGGCATGAAAATTCGCTTCGTTCCCATAGGATTCACTGTATTTAGAGTGCATTTAGAGACATTGCTAATACACCAACACGCTCAATCATTTAAGAGCGTCTATTTGGCATCGGTCTTCTCTAATCGTTCTTCTCCAGTAACTGCTTGACGACTAGCTGCTTAACGACTTTGTCCATTGCAACTGAGCGAGAAGCTTTGAAAAGAATGCGATCGCCCTCTAGCATCATGTCTGCCAAATGCTTCGCTAATGCCCCATGACTCTCAAACTGCTGACTTGGCACATCACCTGCCCCTTCAGCCATGGCCTTAGCCTCAGCCGGATCTGCCAGCGTTAGCAGCTGGTCAATGCCTTTCTGCGCGATCGCCTCTCCCACCTGTCGGTGCAGCTCAACCGACTGATCCCCTAGCTCTTTCATCGTGCCAAGTACCGCAATTCGTCGCTTACCCGGCTGGTCAGCCAGTAGCTGAATCGCCGCAACCATTGCTTCAAACCCAGCATTATACGTTTCATCTAGAAACGTAATATCGTTGGGCAGCTTGTGAAACTCGGAGCGGCCAGAGGGCATGGAGACGGTGAAGCCGCTGGCGAGCTTTTTCCAGTCCAGGTCAAGGGCTTTTAGCGTTGCGATCGCACCCAATAAATTCAGCGCATTATGACGCCCCGGCAACGGCATCGGAATCTCAACGCCGTCTACCTGAACACAATCTGCCACAATCTGCCCACGCACATCGCCCCCTTCTAAACCATAGGAAATGACCTGGCCAGACCATACTTGAGCTGCCGTTTTCATCAGCAAAGCATTGTCATGATTTAGCACCGCGATCCCCCCTGCGGGCAGCTCTCTGAGCAGTTCACACTTCGCCTGAGCAATGGCCTCGCGTGATCCCAGTCGTCCGATATGTGCTGTCCCGACATTGGTAATGAGTGCCACAGTTGGCTGCGCGATCTGAGTGAGCAGAGCTATTTCTTCTGGCCCGCGCATTCCCATTTCTACAACGGCATAGTCGTGGGCCTTCGTTACCCCCAACAGGGTCTTCGGCACGCCGATTTCATTGTTAAAATTCGCCTGCGTTTTGAGCACCGAGCCAAATAGAGACAGCGCCGCAGCAACGAGTTCTTTTGTCGTTGTCTTACCGACAGAGCCCGTGATAGCGACCACTGGCAACCCACACTGCTGACGCCACCATTTGCCCAAGGCCTGATAAGCAGCCAGGGTATCGTCTACTTCTAGTCGAGGAACAGCGGTGTCTGTGAGGAGGGCGGCGTTACGGGTGATGACTGCGATCGCACCTTTTGCGATCGCCTCTGCGACAAAGTCATGACCGTTAAACGTCTCTCCCTCTAGGGCTACAAATAAGTCTCCCGGCGTCACCTGACGGGTATCTGTCGTTATTCCAGTCACGAGTGACGCAGACTCAATGGTTTCACAGGCGCGCGGTTGGGCAAGTAACTCAGAGACTAGAGCATCAAACGAAATACTAAAGCGACCTGCCATGGGTTTACTCCTACTTGCCTATAACAGCGACTGTCACGGTGCTATTCACCCAGGTGCTATTCACCTAATTGCGCTGCCAATCTTGCTTTAGCTTACGGCATCTTTTCCCTTGGCATTTACGCGTCCTTCACAAAACGGCCCCCAAACACGTACGAAAGATCAAACGTAAAGACTTGATAGGTTTCTAAACCAGCCGGGCAACATTAGTGAGCAGCAGTATCACCGAAACTTGATAATAATCACTATCAAGGTTTAGAAACTGCCCTTCGTCGAGTATCGTCAGCCATCTTTTTAGGTGAGTTCACGGTCAATATCGACAGCACCGTCGTCCGGTCACATCATCTCTATAAAGACTTGATGTACAATCTGCTCGTTTTCCCAGTGTGAAAGGCCTTGTCAACTTCTTGGCAGCAACCATCACCAAGCCTGAAAATTCGATGCGCTGCGATCATTTCACTGTCACGACTCACTGTCACGACGCTCTTACCCCACACGCCGAAATCATGATCTCCAATAGCCGTCCCGTCACCCAGCCCATTTCCTTCGGCTCCAACACTCGTCCAGCTAGCAAGGCCACAGCGTCCTATAGCGACAACTTGATGGACGATCTGTTTGGCGACGTTGACAAGATTCTAGATGGTGACTTGAGCGACTGCATGACGGTTGTCACCCCTCAGCGCCGAGCAGTCAGCCGGGCGCAGACCGCCACAGCACGTACGGTACAGCTACCCTCTAATTTCAACCCCAGGAGCGCCGCCGACATTTATCAGGCCACTATGGCCGCTGCCAATCAGCAGGCCAGCAGTCACCAAGCGTACTATCAAGCGACTGGCCAGACTATGGGGCAGTCGCCCATGGGCACCGTCAATCGCCAGCAGCCACCAGCACCTCGGCCTACTGGCCATCGGCGCTCCACCGGCTATAGCAATGGTGGCCGACCTGTTACTGCTTTCCATGGCAACGCAGCCCAGTCCGGAAACTTCAGAAGCGCGGTTATTCAATCACCTATCGGCACGACCACCGTCGAGATGAGACCCGCGCAAAGCGAGTCCAACACCTATCTATATCCTCAAAACACTTTGCAGGATCTGTCGCCGCGTCCACCTCAAACTATTTTTGAGCCCAGACAGCAGCAGCAGTCTGTTTCTTTGCCCTTCTTACTGATGGGCGCAGCAGGTATTTCAGTCGCTAGCAGCCTAGGTCTATGGGCTGTCGGTCACAGCTCACCGGGCAATGGCTGGCTCACCCTCGGCACTGAGGCATCTGCCGCCGAAATCCCCAACTCCGATGAGGATTTTCTGGCCTATCTGCAAGACTCGCTCGAAAACATCAGCGCTACACAGCGGGCCAGCAGCCAAACCGTCGCCGCTGTTATTCCCGTGCCGACAGCAGGTACCTTGCCAAGCACCGTACCCAACGTCAACGCCGCACCCACCGTAGGCGCACTGCCCAACCTTCCCGGTGCAGCCAACACAACCAACGTCATTGAGCGTGTGTTCGTTCCGGTATATGAAAACAATCAAACCGCAGCGGTCACGCCCACTGCACCGGCTGCACCGCTCCCCTCAGTCGCGCTCCCCAACAATGCTGCGCGTCCTACGGTACCAGTGCCTGCGCCCGTCGCCGCCGCTGCCGCTATTCCCGCTGGCGCACCGGCAGCACCGACGTCTTCTGTGCCCATCGTCACAGGCGCTGCGGCACTGCCAACACCTAGCGCACCGACCACTGTT
Source organism: Cyanobacteria bacterium J06627_28 (assembly GCA_038521595.1). Lineage (GTDB taxonomy): Bacteria > Cyanobacteriota > Cyanobacteriia > Phormidesmidales > Phormidesmidaceae > Phormidesmis. Next base: position 49,041 of record JBCBKQ010000003.1, read on the forward strand.
GCAGTCGCACCGACCAATAGCGGTTTGATTGACGTTACGCCTAGCGCGTCTATAACCATGGTGGGCGTATTGAACTTAGGGAGTCGCTCGGCCGCACTATTTGACATTGAGGGCACATCACAGCGAGCCTACGTGGGCGATCGCATCGGCCTCTCCGACTGGACACTTGTCAGCGTTAACGGCCAAGACGTCGTGATTCGTCGCAACGGCGAAGTGCGCTCAGTCTATATCGGCCAGCAGTTCTAACGTCACTGTCGAGCTGCAAAATTAAAAAAACCCCGAGGGGATCGTGCGTAAGCCTTAGACTCAAGTCTAGGGCTTACGCTTTAAAGTAGACTTAACGACACCACTAACGAATGTCATGAGCTTATTCGACGATCTCAGTCGCTTTTTAGAAACGCGGCTAGATGAATTTTTGCGGGCCAATCCGCATCTTGAGCTACGCGCCTTAGAGGATCAGCTACGTGGGCAAGAAGAAGACGCCATTCGACTCTTAGCCGATCTCAAGCGACGCGAAAGGGCATTGGAAAATAATATTTTAGAAACGGCCAAAGACATTCAGCAGTGGCACGGTCGCATTCAAAAGGCACAGGCTGCAAATCGGCAAGATTTGGTCGGGCCAGCGCAGGAAAGAGAAGCGGCCTTGCTACGCGAGGGTAATCACCTGTGGGGGCAGATGAAGAGTGTGAAAGATCGGATTGTGCAAACTCATGAATTACGCGATCGCGTCAAAACCAAGCGCCAAGAAGTAAAAAACAAGATCGCCCAGGCTGCCGCCCAGGCCACCACTCAGTCGGCAGCCCAGTCTGCGGCTCAATCCACCTCTACAGACTGGGGCACCACCGGCTGGAACAAAACCACCTATAGCAGCAGCAAAGCCGTCGATCCCCTAGATGAAAGCTTCCGTAGATGGGAAGCGGAGCAAGAGCTAGAAGAGCTCAAGCGAAACATGGGCGCGTGACGGCTAGCGAATATGCTGTCCGCTTACTGCCAGTCACCAGAGGTTACAGGAACGCTAGTCCCTGCACTGGTGACTATCTCCAGTGGCAGACTCACCAGTTCATCGACACGGTCAAACTGAATAACCTGAACACCAGTGGCTGCAGGCTCAACCGTCATCACATAGCGGTCGTTGTCCCATGCTAGATTCGTGATTCGCTGATTGAGTAGCCAAGTTTCTGCGCGATCGCCTTCATTAATGGCAACCGTTGCCTCAGGCTCGTAGCATCCCCACAGCTCATCAGCCACCGTCCACAATCCAGACAGCATCACCGGCTCCATGCGAGCGCTCAAACCATAGGTCGTAAAGCTCACTGCTTCATGATCCCAAAACTGAGTAGAGGCTCTTTTCAGGGCATCGTCAGCCTCTAATGCCGCACCGTAGCGGGCATCTTCATTTAAGTGCTTAGCCTGCTCATCTTCGGTTGGTCTCTGCCAGTCATCGACCGCTGCACAGACCTCAAAATCTAGCTCGCTAGTACTGACAATATTTACTGTAGAATCCACCGGCTGGCTAGCGTCAGCCTGAGTAACGTCAGCCTGGTTAACGTCGGCCTGGGCCGAGGTTTGCACTAGAGTGCTTTCTACAGAACCATCTGTGGCAGCGCCTGTTGCCAGCGCGCCACTGTTAGCATTCGAAACTGCATTTGAGCTGGGACAACCAGAGATTACATACGCGCCCAAAGCAGCGATCCCTAAGTTCTTTAGTTGATTGAATTTTGCTTTTGTCATAGCCCCTGCCCTCTTAATCGAGTATTTAATTTTTTTAGGTCGATACCTACTAACTGGCCTGACTTCTATCAGGCGCCATCTTCGTATTAATTAGCGTATTAATTAGCGGTAGCTACAGCCCTACGAAGCTGCCTTGCAGCAGATGCCCCGCAAAAACTACTCCGCAAAATCTAACCGTTTGAGACCTGCTTTCATGAGGGTCTACAGGTAGACCCTACAGCATCCCTGAGGAGGATTTCGCAAACGCCTTAGTCGCCAATCAATTTAGTCGCTAGGCAATTAAGTCGCTACTAAACTAAGTCGTTACTAAAACTAAGTCTCTAATCAATTAAGTTGCCAATCAATCAATGGGTCAGCAGATATCTAGAGAAGTTTGAAAATAGTTAGCTAGATAACCATTGATAAAAACGTAGGGCCCTTATCAATAAATCTGGTGACGAAAAGCGGATCTTTCAACAGCTGAAACGTATAGAAAGTTAAACCGATTAGAACTAGCTCACCCGCACCTGAACCACCCATCAATTAAATCCATTAATTAAAAGAAGGCATCAGTTGTGAATCAAGCAGCGTTTGGTTAATAACTTTATGAATGCATCCAGTAACTTTGCAATAACTTTATATCTATTGATATGACAGTTAGGGTTACCGGAGGCAGAGGTAAGGAGTGCTATCGGAACGATTTACACTTTACCTGTGCTGTTGAATAGGTCGTCTCTCTATCGCTCAAATACTCTAAGAGAAAGCAATTGAGCGCTTTTGATAACATTCAGAAACTTGATACGAGTATTATCCACTACGTAAGCATTTTTATGGTGCAATATGGGCCAGTTTATAAAAAATGTAATAACTGGTTTTGTTGTTTAAGAGAATACGCAGAGATTAATGATTTAAATCACTTAGTGGCTATCCGTAGAATCACACATTAGTCACACTAGGCACATCATTGGCTGAACGCCATCAAAAGTCTGTTTACTTTTGTGAGCACAGCATGAGCAAAAAAAGGCCTTCTTTGGGGTTCTATCTTATTAGGATAAAGAGATAAAAAATAGGCAGCTGCCGTCTTCTTTTTGGATGCCCGCAGCGACTTGTGCCTCTGTATACTTTTCTGGCTCCGTTAGAGGGCTCAGCTTCAATCGATGGTTGCGCTCTAATGCTTCGAGCATATCGTCGAGTTCTATGGGGGTCAGCGTTGGCTGCAATTGCTCTCGTAGATAGAAGATAGGTAGACGATTGTCTGTTTTGAGAGTCTGATCTAGCTGCTTGATGTGTTTAACCAAGGCCTGTCTGTCTGGTTTTAGACCGTCTGGTTTTAGACTGTCTGGTTTTAGACCGTCTGGAGATGGCTGCATCGATGTCGAAATCGCGTCTTTGCCGGCAGGCTCAACTAGCCCCGCTCGCAAAAAGCGCACATAGTTACCAAAGAGAGTGGCTGAGGCGATCGCCCGCTCCCCCTCTGGCACATAGTCATACAGCAAAAACTGTCGTCCAGCGGCAGTTAACCACACCTGAGTGATCGCCTGCTTGGTTACCTTGACCAAGCCACGCTCAGCCAAAGCTCTAATAAATCCCTGACGAGATGATTCAGGAATTTTCGATAGCTTCTCTGGCGTCATTGAGCCGTTGCATGCTCTGAGCACTTTTAGCTCATCTGGTGTTAGCAGCATGTTTTTACTGTCAAGTGTCAGCAGCGTACGACCCGGAGGTGCGATCGCAAATCTAGCAATCTCTTGTTCGTAGTCAATCAGTTCTTTTTTGGCCCCTAGTCGTAAAATGTCTGTGGCTCAGCGGGATCGCATTTGCTTAGCCTTGGCCAAAAAAGAACTGATTGACTACGAACAAGAGATTGCTAGATTTGCGATCGCACCTCCGG
>JBCBKQ010000004.1:0-52209 GCA_038521595.1 Cyanobacteria bacterium J06627_28
ACTATTACTATCGGAACAATTTGAATAGAGCAATCTGAATAGAGCAATCTGAATAGATATAGCAAAGCGCGGAATGCATTCCGCGCTTTGCTACTCACTTAGCTTTATAGAACGAGGGCTGTAGCCTTTTGTAGTGGCGTAAGCTAAGTGGGAGAAGCTATAGCAAAAAAGTAATGAAGCAACAAAGAACAATTTTGCTGTGACGACAACTGTAAATAAGTAACTCTTCGAACGCTATAGACTTATGGTTGCTTAATCCAGTAGCCGTCTACTCTAGCTTTCGGTCGCAGCGAGCTTCTTAGCAAAGCGGAGCATGCGCTTTCTGACGTCTTTGGAAAAGATAAACTGCGAGAGATAGAATACCGCGTTGCGACCTGTTGTGACCGCTAGGTCGGCAACATCTGTGATAGAAGCCTTTTTGGCAGGCGATATCTCGTAGTTGAGGGCGGTTCGCTCTTTCTTAGTCAGGGACCGACAAATGGCTTCTTCTAAGCTGGTGAGCACTTTAACGCCCTGGGCGTCTTTTTTCATGGACGAGTTGTGACCAAACTGTGAGATATCGACGGATGGAAATGATAGCCCTGCAAATTGGCTGAGCTGATCAATCACCTTGTCTGGGTCAGAGATGAATTCTTCAAACTTTACCAGCGTGAATCGAGAGTCGCCGTAACGCTGCTTGAGTGCCAGGTAGCTGTTGACGCAGGTCTTCCAGGCCAGTGACTGAATAACAGGATGGTAGCGGCCCCGCTCGTTGCGGAATTTGGGAATGACTGTCCAATAGTATTTATATGAAAGCAGGGTTTTTAGAGGCGATCGCAGCAAAAACACAAACTTGGCGTTAGGAAACTGCTCCACAATCGCGTCGACATTGAGATAGTCCTGGGGAGTGTTGTATCCCCAAATAGGCTTGCCCGACAGCTGCGCACCGAAGGTCATAATGTCATTGAGAATCTGGGCCCAATTTTTCTGAGCCGAGTCGGCTTTATAGCTTGAGGCAAACTGATCAATTTCTGCTAGCTGCGCTTCAGAAAAAGGCAGCCCAAACCAGACTTCATCGTCTAAATCAGTGGGCCGTGTTCGATTTCTAAGCTGATCAACAACAAAGTCAACCATCAAGGCTTTAGCTTCACTGTCTTGGCGGCGGTAGCCATTGATACTATCTACATACTGTAGATAATAGAAATCATTAATTAGAAAGCAGTTTAAGCTCTCATTAATCACTCTGCTAAGGAGCGTTGAACCGCTTCGGGGCAGCCCGATTAGGATTACAGGAGAAACCATAAACGCGTAACGAATGATACTTACTTTATTCTTCTGACAAGCTCTGTTTTTCTAACATTAGGTTATCTCACCCTATTCACAAAGGGAGTATGAAGGAATTATAAAGCTAGGGCTTACAGCAACAGCCTGATTCGTATACAGCTCATGGCCTAGGGTCGGCGGGTGTTATGCGACGCGACACGTCAAATAAGCTGTACTAGAAACAGGCTCAATCACATAAATCGGATATGACTCTGCTACTATTTGAGTGTTTGAGTAAGTACTTATACGAGTATTTTAATAAATAATAGACCCGTAACTAACCGTGAGAAGTCCAGCCGTGAAAAGTCCAGTAGTCATTGGCCGCTGAACCATCAACAGTGAACTTTTTGTAGGCATTCGACAAGCCTCTCGAAAGCTGGGTTGATGTTGGGTTGATGTTGGGTTGACATTAGGAAAAGGCCAATTTTAGGAATGTCGTCTGTGACTACTGCGCCAAATAAACCGGCTAGCTGTACCTTGACCTAACGCTCCCCTAGGAACAACAAGTTTTTAATAACAAAATTGAGATAAAGAAAGCTTAATGATTGGCTGATAGCTTGGCTGCTGGGAGTTCATGCTAGAGCCCACAGCTCGTTGCTAGAGGCCCCTTTTTCAACAACACAATGGAAATTTATGCCCGCAGATAAAGTAAATATCCTGGATGTTAGCATTGACAATCTTTCTAAAAGAGAATTATTGGAAGCGCTAGAGGCCGGTGGTATGGTCGTCACGCCCAATATCGATCACCTGGTGAAGCTACAGAGTGATGAAGAATTTCGACGTGCCTATGCCATTGCAACCTACCGAGTGTGTGACAGTCAGGTGCTGGCATGGCTGTTTAAGCTCAAGACAAATTCCTTTAAGGGAAAGATATCGGGTTCAGACTTTTTTCCTTTTTATTATCAGCATCATAAAGACAACGACGACATCGAGATTTTTCTGCTGGGAGCAGCAGCAGGCGTTGCCCTAACTGCTCAGCAAAAAATTAATGCAAAGGTCGGTCGAGACATTGTTGTTGAGGCGCATTCGCCGTCGTTTAATTTTTTAAGCGACAATGCCGAAAGTCTCGATATTGTTGAGCGGATTAATCGCTCCGGCGCAACGGTACTGGCCATTGGCGTCGGCGCACCCAAGCAGGAAAAGTGGCTGCTGCGCTATGGCCATCTGCTAACAAACGTTCGCGTCATGCTCGCCATTGGGGCGACGATTGACTTTGAAGCGGGCCATGTACAAAGAGCGCCTAGCTGGATCAGTGAGCTTGGGCTGGAGTGGCTGTATCGCCTGATGAGCGAACCAAAGCGACTTTGGAAGCGCTACCTAATAGACGATATGACTTTCTTTTGGCTGATTTTACGGCGCAAGGTGACGTATCAGATAGACCGCAGACGCATAGGCCGCAGACGCAAACGCCATTTTTCTGACCTATTCAGCCGCCGATGAAGATACCGCTGCCCAAAAAGATAGAGCGCCTGATGTCAGACAAGCTCGTGAAAAATATTGGTTGGCTCAGTGCCAGTCAGATATTGATTCGGGTGTTGCGTCTGGCGACGGTGGTGGTGCTCTCGCGCAAGCTGGCAGCTGAGGACTATGGCATTATTGCCATTTTGTTCACGGTGACCGATTTTGCCAACATTTTTATCCGTAAGGGCGGTATTGCGCCGAAGCTCATTCAAGCGGATGAAGCTGATGTGGCCATGCTGGCAAATACGGCCTATTGGATCAATTGGATATTGTGTCTGGGGCTGTTTGCGTTTCAGGGGCTGATGGCGTTTCCGATTGCAGCTTTTTATGACAATTCTCGGCTGGTTCTGCCGATCATCGTTAGCGGGCTGTCCTACTGCATTAATCCCTTTTTTGCAGTGCAAGACGCCTTACTGCGCCGGGAAAATCGGCTCAAAATTTCTGCGATCGCATCTGTTGGCTACGCCGCAACTTCTCAAACCTTCATTTTTACCCTGGCGCTTCTAAATTTTGGCTTCTGGAGTGTCGTCATCGCCCAGATTGTGGCCAACTTTAGCTGGCTGATTGTCTATCGCCGCTGCCATGCCTGGCGCATTCGCACGGGCTTTACCCTAGAGCGCTGGCAAGATATTTTCAATTTCTCCAAGTTTCCCCTTGGCATTGAGATGCTGAACCATCTGCGCTCAAACATCGACTATTTGCTGATTGGTCGGTTCTTTTCGCTAGATGAGCTAGGAATGTACTTTTTTGCGTTTAATGCGGGGCTAGGCATTAGCTTAAATGCCATCAATATGGTGACCAATTCGGTCTTTCCCTATTTGTGTGAGGTGCGGGGCGATCGCACCCAGCTCAAAAAGAGCTATGTCAAAAGTCTCAAAATTGTAGCGGCAATCATGATTCCACTGGTGCTGACGCAAACGTCACTGGCCCCGTTTTATGTGCCCATCGTCTTCGATCCAAAATGGACAGCGGCTATTCCCATCTTGATGATGATTTGTCTGTCGGGCATTCCTCGCGCTTTTGCGCTGGTTTCAGAACAGCTACTGCTCACGGTAGATAGAGGCATGGATGGGCTGAAGTGGAATATCTTCTTCACGCTGTTTTTTATCGGTTCGATTTTGATTGGCGTGCAGTTCAATATCTTTGTGGTGGCGGCCATTGTGCTCGGGGTTCATGTGGTCTGTCTGCCCGCTTTCAGCTGGTGGGTCTCGCGTTCTGTCTTTTCAAAAGCAGAGCTAATGTCTTCTTCCTGACTAAACCGTCATCACTGACGCCGCCCCTTTTTCGTTTTTAGATGCCTGCTTCATATTTTTGCTTAGTACATCTGCTATGACTGCTGTCCCAGATTCAACCCCAGATTCAACCCCAGACTCAATCCCAGCTATCACCGCTGTAATCCCGGCTTACAATGCCGCTGAGTTTTTATCGGCAACGATTCAATCTGTTATCGATCAGTCTTTTATTAATTGGGAGCTGCTGGTCGTTGATGATGGATCGACCGACGATACCGCCGATGTGGTGCGTCAATTTTGCGCTCAAGATGCGCGAATCAAGCTGATTTCTAAAGAAAATGGGGGAGTGTCTTCTGCGCGTAACCGAGGGGCGCAAGAGGCAACCGCAGAGCTGGTCGCTTTTTTGGATGCGGACGATCGCTGGCTACCTGACAAGCTGGCGGTGCATGTGGACTATGTGACTAGCCATCCAGACTCAGGGGTGAGCTTTGGCCGGGTTGAGCTAATTGAGGCGGATGGGGCAACCACAGGAAAGCTGACCAACAATATTTCTCAGCAGCTGTCACCGGAAGATTTCTTCTACACCAATCCTACGGTGACCACCTCCAATATGGTGATTCGCAAGGCGGTCTTTTTAGAGATGGACGGCTTTGATAAGACTATGCAATACAACGAAGATGTTGATTTGCTATTGCGAATTGCACTGCAGGGGAGTGTCACCATTGACGCAATTGATCAGGTGCTGGTTCAGTATCGGCTACATACCAGCGGCCTATCTTCTACTTTGCTAAAAATGGAGGAGGGGTGGATTACGCTAATGGATAAAGCCGCTAAACGTGCGCCTGGGCTGGTTGCCAAGCATTACAGCGCTGCCTATGGCGCTCAGCTACAGTATCTTGCCAGGCAGACGCTGCGGTTAAATATGCCAGCGGCGATGGGGGTGTCATTTATGAATCGCTCTTTGAAGCGTAGCTGGACAAGGCTGTACAAAAATCCCAAGCTGCTGGCCCTTGCGATGCTAGTTTATTTCAAATGGGCCACGTTCAATACATTTAAAGTCGGTGTCTGAAGTTGGCGTTTAAAGTTAGTCCCTAGAGTGGGTGTGTCAGGTCAATATCTAAAGAGGAAAACGATTCGTGCTTAGAATCCCACGCTATTTAGAATATATTTATGCCTGCTTTGCCCTGTGGTTTTTCATGGGCAACCCGATTAACGTGCTGACCCTAGGCTCAGGCGGCGGTCAGATAGCTGTCGGGGCAGAAAGTAACTTTTTGCTGCCGGGGATTAGTATGGCGCTCTATGCGATCGCGGCTGGCATCTTACTCCTTCATTGGCAGTCAGTTTTAGGCCGATTTGCGTCGAATCCTCAGTTTTTGCTGATCGTCTTGTTTATTGCGCTGGTATTGGCCTCGACGCAGTGGTCTAGCTATCCAAACTTCACGCTTCGCCGCAGCATCCTAATCACCGGGGCCACAGCGTTTGCGCTCTTTTTCTCGGTGCGCTTTGACTTTATTCAACAGCTGAAGATTTTGGCGATCGCCCTGAGCGCAACCGTACTCATCTGCCTGGCCTTTGGTCTCTTTTTGCCTACTTACGGCGTAATGAGCCTGCCACCTCATGTGGGCGCCTGGAGAGGCACCCACATGCATAAAAACCACTTGGGGCCACAGATGGCGTTTGTTGCTATCTTTCTGGTGGCTATCAGCAGTGCCAAGATTTTTAAAGGCCGAGCACAGCTGTGGCTGAGCGGCATCATTTTGTGCGCTGTGTTTTTGACGATTGCGTCAAAGTCAACCACTGCGGTGTTGGCTCTTTTGACCATGGGCTTAATTTTTATGGTGTGTAACGTCTTGAAGCTGAACTATCGGTACATGGTCACGATTTTTAGCGCCATTATGCTGACAGCAGGGGCAGCGACGGTCTATTTGCACTCCAATATAGGCACGTTCCTGGGGTACTTTGGCAAGGGCACAGACCTGTCGGGACGTACAGACATTTGGCCGCCTATCATGACGATGATTTCCCAGAAGCCACTGCTGGGATATGGCTATGAGGGGTTTTGGCGTGGCGAAGGGAGCCCGGCCATGTTTGTGTGGCAGGTAGCTGGCTGGCCATCACCCCACGCGCACAATGGTTTTTTAGAGATTTTGCTGGCGATTGGATGGGTGGGTGGACTGCTATTTCTTGTGAGCTTTTTGCTGACGCTGAGCACGTCGTTTAAGCTGATTCGACTCACTAAGATGACCTGTGCTATCTGCCCGGTGCTCGTGCTGGTGTTTATCATGCTGAACAATATTACTGAGAGTAATTTGTTCAACAGCGATGTCTGGATTCTGTATCTATGGACCTGCTTTTTTCCATGGGCTGTGGCCCGTGGCGTGGCGAGCGACGAGGCCATAGAAGAGTCACCCAAGCAGGAAAGGGCTCTGACGGCTGGTGCGCTTGGCTCAGCTGCCTATGCTCGTCCTATGCTCGTAAGTAACGGACGGGATGGACGGGATAGATGACAGAATGAGCAACGATATTTGCGACGAGAGGGCTCAGTGACTTTTATATCTCGCGACAAACAAACTATTTTTGTGCATTTGCATAAATGTGGCGGCACCAGTATTGAGCTGGCGCTTGATCAGGCCATGGCCTGGGATGATGTGCTGTTAGGCAGTAGCCGCTATGGCAAGCAGATTCAAAGTGTTTATCAAAATCGGTTTGGGCTGTATAAGCATTCGTCGGCGAGTGAGATTAAGGCTGTGGTGGGCGACGACGTCTGGAACGACTGTTTTACCTTTTCGGTGGTTCGCCACCCGATTGATCGGATTGTTTCTTTTTATGCTTATCTAAAAACATATTATCTGGGCGGCTATCGGGGCAGTGCCGTCAAGCTGATGTTTTATCTTGACCAGATGAATTTAGTCCCGGATGCGCTGACGCGTCTGCCCAAACTGCAAGACTCTTTTCGCTGGCCCGGGGTGACGGCTTGTTTGAAAAGTAGCTCGGTCTCCGAGTTTATTCACAAGGAGCAGTGCTGGGAGTCCTATGGGATGCGATCGCAGTTTCATCAACTTGCAGATGACGCAGGTAAGGCACTCATCGTTGACTATGTCTGCCGATTAGAAGACCTCAATCAAAACTGGGACTTTATTTGTGACAAGGTGGGTGTGGCAATGCCGCTGCCCCATGCCAATAAATCTAAGCGCAAGTACAAGGATTGGAGAGAATACTTTAGTTTGGATGATATAAATCTGTTGAAAAGCCGATATAAAGCAGATATGGAGAATTTTGGATATTCAATTTGAGTCTAAAGGTCAGCATCAGGCCAGGCACACACTCTTTTTCTAAGTCAGTGACACGCAACTAAGTGATATGAGTACCTGATAGAACCGTTGTTGACCAGTATGTTGAATTGAGTGCGCATTAAGTAGTGATTGATTAGCGTATTTGTTAGCGTTTTGAGGAGTGAGTGGACATGGAGCAAAAGCCAAAGGTACTGGTGACTGGTGGGGCTGGCTATATCGGATCACATGCGGTCTTGGCCCTGATCGATCAAGGCTATGACGTGGTGGTGCTAGATAATTTGGTGTACGGCCATCAAGATGTTGTGAATGATGTTCTAGGTGTAGAACTGGTGGTCGGTGAGTTGAGCGATCGCACCCTGCTTGAGTCTTTGTTCACTCGCCATCAGTTTGAGGCGGTTATGCACTTTGCAGCCTATGCCTATGTAGGGGAGTCAGTCAGTGACCCGGGGAAGTACTATCGAAACAACGTAAGTGGCACACTCACACTACTTGAGACGATGGTTTCCTTTAATATCAGTAAAATTGTCTTTTCTTCTACCTGTGCGACCTATGGCGTGCCAGAATCCACCCCGATTTTGGAGAGCGCCGCGCAAAATCCAATTAATCCCTATGGATTTACCAAGCTAGTAGTAGAGCGAATTTTGAAAGACTTTGACAGGGCTCATGGACTGAAATCTGTTATCTTTCGGTACTTCAATGCCGCTGGGGCAGACCCCCAAGGACGATTAGGTGAAGACCATATGCCTGAAACGCATTTGATTCCACTGGTACTCATGGCTGCCCTCGGCAAGAGAGACTCTATTTCTATTTTTGGTACAGACTATCCAACATCGGATGGCACCTGTATTCGTGACTATATTCATGTCAGCGATTTAGCCTCTGCCCACGTCCTGGGTGTGGACTATCTGCGCAAAGGGGGAGATAGCAATATCTTTAACCTGGGTAATGGTCAAGGCTTTTCGGTTCGAGAAGTCATAGATACCGCTAAGGCTGTCACTGAGCGGTCTATTCAGGTGGTTGAGAGCGATCGCAGACCTGGCGACCCTCCAGTGCTGGTAGGCAGTGCCAAAAAGGCCAGTGACGTTTTAGGGTGGAATCCTCAATATGGACAGCTATCGGACATTATCCAACATGCTTGGCGCTGGCATCAGCAACGGCATGGCGATAAGTAGTTCTTGAGACATCGTTTTCTAGATATCGATTTCTAGACATCGTTCTTTCGTCATTTCTTTCGTGATAGAGCAGCGAGCACCGCTTATTCTGTTTGTTCTTGTCATTTGATTTTTGCTTCTAATACGGTCACTGAGTATTTACATTTGGAGAGCCCCCTAGAGATGAATCCAGAGATGCAGCCCCTAAAGATGAAAAAAGTATCTGTGATTGTTCCCGTCTATGGCGCTGAACAATTTGTCGCCAGAACCCTGGATTCACTCTTGGCGCAAACCTACGAAAATTTTGAGGTAATCATCGTCGACGACGAATCTCCCGATGGCAGTATTGACATTTGTCGGCAGTACAGCGATCCACGCATCAAAATTGTCAGTCAAAAAAATCGTGGACTCCCGGGTGCTCGCAATACTGGCATTAGAAACGCCACTGGCGATTACATTGCTCTGCTAGACGCTGACGATACCTGGGTGCCAACCAAGTTAGAAAAGCACGTGGCACATCTTGATAGTTCACCGAGTGTGGGCATCAGCTTTAGCTACTCATCCTTTATCGATGAAGAAGACAACCTACTGGGTCTCCATCAAACCCCCAAAGAGATTTGGGAGGTTACGCCTTCTCAGGTGCTATGCCGAAATCCCGTTGGCAATGGCTCGGCAGCGGTAGTTCGCCGCGACGTATTTGAAGATATCAAATACACAGACGACGTTCACGGCGTTGTCGAAGACTGTTACTTTGATGAGCGACTGCGCTGTCAATCAGCCGATGCCACAGATATTGAGTGCTGGCTAAGAATGACTATTACCACCCGCTGGCTGATGGCAGGTATTCCGGAGGCATTGACCTACTACCGTGTGAATTCTGGCGGTCTGTCATCCAATGCCTTGGCCCAGCTAAATGCCCTCGATAAGGTGATTGAAAAGACGCGCAGCTATGCCCCTGATGTTTTGGAAAAGTGTGAAAATCGGGCGCGGGCTTATCACTTACGCTACACTGCTCGGCGGATGGTGATGAATGGCGATGGCAAGGCCGCTGTTAAGCTAATCAATCAAATGTTTGGTCTGTACAGGGCTATTTTGAAAGAAGAGCCTGTGAAAACGGCTGTGACCGCTGGGGCAGCGTTTGCGCTTTATGCGATGCCCTCATGGATCTCTGGAAAACTTTATGAAACGGCTTTTTCGGTATCTAAGAACTTGACCTCCTCGCCGTCGCAGGCTGAAGCAACTAGTTAGAACGTGAAATAAGCTTTCCGCGCTTTGCTATACATTGTGATGTTCCCAATCTTTATCCTTTGAAGCCTGAAGCATAAACAGGAACAATAAATAGAAAGAGGCCCGCCAACATGTTTGGCAGGCCTCTTTCTATTTAGACAGAAAATATGTTTTGTTAGCATCACATCCCTCCTCTTAGGAAGAGGGATGCAAAATATCAGGGTGCAATCGACAACCCTATAGTCTTAGACATTAGCCTTAGACATTGGCAATGTCACCACCAGCAACAAAGTCAGTCGCTGACAGTTCGATGTTGTTAGCAAAGCGAATGGTCAAGACATTTGTGCCGTTATCAAACTGGTACTTGCTATTGCCCAAAGAAATTGCGTCGTCAAAGGTAAAGCCTTTGATAAGGAGACGATCTTCGCCTTTAGTAAAGTCAGTGATGACGTCGGAGTAGTTGACGCTACCGCCGTTACCAAAGTGCTCACTTTCAAAGATAAAGAGATCTTTGCCCTCACGACCTGTGAGGCGATCATTGCCGATGCCGCCAACAATCACATCATCGTTTCTGCTGCCTAGGATTTTGTCATCACCGCTGCCGCCGTCAATCATGTTATCGAAACCATCGAGAATTTCGATGATGTCGTCGCCTGTGCCGCCTTTTACATTGTTGCTGTTACCTGTGATGCGGATGAGGTCGTTGCCGTCACCACCATCGATGAAGTTGTTGTTGCCAGCAGACTTCACAATGTCATTACCACTACCAGCGTCGATGCGGCCTTGGCCCCCTGTGGAACGAATAATGTCATTACCGTTACCGCCATTGGTCTTATTGTTTTGGCCAGTGACTGTGATCAGGTCGCGGCCATTGCCACCATTGCTGGTGTTGTTATTACCATTAACAATCAGCTTATCGTTGCCGCCACCAGCATTTGTCGTATTGAGGTTGCCTCTAACGATGGCTTTGTCATCACCGTCTTGAGTATTGACGGTGTTCAGGTTGCCACTGACTCTAGCCGTATCGGTACTGTTGCTACCGTTCGCTGTTTCTTCGCCAGTTGCGCTAATATTACTTGCCATTGATTCGGACACTCCAAAAAAAGATACAGGATTTGAGTTAAATCGGTTGAGGCCTTTCTCTATAGAAATCAATCAGAAATCAATCAGTAGATGCCAACAAACCGTAGTTTTTGATTACACGCCTAACTCCAGCTAGGCGCCTTTAGGGCAGTGGTAGATGATTGACCGATACCTTCTTCTGTGGCGAGAGCTGGGCTTATCTATGCATTAGAGCTGCAGTAGAGTGCATGAAGCCGAGCGAGCCCTTTATTTGCTGCGACCCTGATGGTATTGGCACTTTCGTACACTGACAACCTAATTAATTTTTCCAGCAAAAAATCGCGAAAAAACCAACAGGTTAAAACGCTAGCTAAAATGCTCAGCGACAAAAGCGACACATCGCAAGAAACTCGTGCAGCAGGCACATCACCTGAGACCGATGCCACAGGATCATCACTTGCTGCTAACAGAAAGATTAGTAGTCTTTAACACCCGTCAATCAAGTTATATTGTATTCTCTGCATAAACACTTAGACAAATGTATATTTTTTGAATTTTCACAATTTGCCCATGGAGTCAGGGGTATAAGTTCATATTTATACTGTCTATGTGTGAAAGGCCTATTAGCTATTTGCGAGCGCTTAAGAAAAGAGTGGAATTGCAGACACAGCCAGGAAAACAGGGCTTGTCTGGTGCTACCCCTGTGGCAGTGATATTGGGTGAAAATAGCTCAAAGGAACATATGCTCACTGTCAGTAGGTGCTACTAAGCATATGTTTTTCTGATACCTGCTATTGATATTATTTGATATTACTTTGGCCACGTCACCAACCTCAACAAGCCGCTAGACAGAGAGGAACAATTAATCTGTTTGAGGACGAAACAACAGATTAATTGTTCCTCGTTTAATCAGGCTTTCTACGCGGTGGCAGCCATGAGCTGAGTGGTTGCCATTGGTTCACTCAAAGACTGCGACTTGGAGGCCAACAGCGTTTCTAGATGCTTGCGTAGGCGATCGCCCTGTTGCATATCTGCAATGTAGATTTGACCGCCTTGCTTTCTAAAGAGCGGTAGCTCTGCCAGTGCCCGGTATGTCTCAATATCTGAAGAGCGCGCACTAAAGAGGGGGCGATCGCCTTCTGTTGGAATTAAGCCGGGGGGCAGGCGACCTTCAATCAAGGCCAGCACATGAGCCTGACAGGCACGGGTATTGATGCCGCGCTGCTCTAGCATGTGCAAGATACCGCCTGCGGGCAATGGCTGATCGGGCAGCGTGCGCAACAGCTCTAACAGCAAGAAATAATCGTTGTATTGGTGACGATTGGCATCTAGCACATTGGGATAGTGGCACAGATTACCAAGGCCGTAGGCCACTCGGCTACAGCTGTTGGAATATTCACCCGTGTAGGTGTCTTGAATGATGGTGGCATTGGGGAACCTTTGGCCCAGCCAGCGGGCGATCGCACTTAAAGAAGCCGAGCCCCCGGTACACACCACCTGTTTAATATCTTGTGCCGATAAGTCTTTCTTACTGAGCAGGGCATTGATCTGCCGGTTTATCCGCTGAATGTAGGGCAAAAAGACTTTTGTTTCTAAGTCTTTGCGAGAGATGGTAAACGTGATGTCGCTGATCTGTACATCGACATCTTCTTCTTCCTGCAAGGCAATTTTTAATTCTCTGGCAGCCTCTAGCACCTCTCGGCCTAAGGCAGAATCATTGAGTCGCTGGCGGAGCCGATGGCGATTGACCCGGTCGGCTTCGCCGGGCTGCGGCAGTGTCAGATGCTGCAATCCTAGCTGGGCCCAGGCATCGTTTTCATCTGCTTCGTCTAGGCCAGCGCCTTCTGACTGTAGTGGGAAATGCATGAGCTGGCATACGATATCCTGATCGATGGCATCGCCCGCATAGGCATAGCTGCGTAGGGCAAAATCTGAGTACTGAAGCTGGTCCAAGTTGGCAGGAAGATCTGCGATCGCAGCCTCCGTCAGCAGCGCACCCGCATTAATCACTACCGTACCGCCCTGCCAGTCGCAGTTGTATAGGCCAGGCTGCTGGTCGTCATTGGGTGCTTCAGCCTGAGCACTGCCAGGGTATCGTAGCGGCAAGGCAGACAGCAGCGCCGCAATAGACTCTTCAATAAAAAATATTTTTTCGGGGGTAGATACCAAGCCCGCTGCCAGCACCGCCTCACGAATGTTAAAGCTATAGGTATCTGGCCAGTTGGCCGGATAGCCAACTACCACACCGCTGAGCTCTGTCAGCGCCTTTTGCAGAGCAGTGCGCTTCAATCCTATCGCCAGGCAGCTCATATGCCCTGGGCTCAGCGTCTTAAGTAGCTCTGCAATAGATGCTTGTAGCTGCTGCAATGGCAATGCTGTTTTATCTGTCCACTGCATCCAAGGCGTTCCCGTTGTGCTGTCAGGAATACCCGCTTTTGCCATCAGCTTCAAATTTCGCAGTATGGGCGTATTTTGTTGGAGCGCAATCGGGCCGACAACCCCCGTCACCGGACCCTCAGGCATCTGATCGTTAATTTGAACGACGGCGGGTAGGCGGAAACGATGCTCTTCGGCGTCGCCATCGACCTGCCAGCACAGTGGATAGACCTGTTCACCCAGCTGATTTATCAGTACCGCAGAGAGACCTGTTGTACCAAAGTCAATGCCCAGGAACCAATTGGCAGGTGCGCCCCCTGTGGCATCATCACTGCCGTCGTCATTGCTGTCGTTACTGTCGGCGTTCCCTTCCTCACTCCCTTCATCGGCTCCATACGTCGCAGACACAGGTTCTGCTGTTGAATCCATGTCTTGACCAGACTCAGCAGTATTAGAATCAACAGAGTCAGGAATAACAGAGTCAGAAATAACGGGCTCCAAAGCAACAGAGTCAGGAGCAACAGAGTCAGGAGCAACAGAATCAGGAGCAACAGAATCTGCTGCGAGCGACTGCATCTCCGAGGGCTCTTCAGACAGTAAATTAGGCAATACGACACCCGATGCCGCCGCGCCTGCCGCCGTCATCCCTAAAACATCAATCTGCGCTGTGTCATCTTCAAAGAAGGCCGAGATAGCTGGTGCTGGATCGTTCTCTGACTCGCTATCTGCGCCGCTGCTCGTAGCATAAAAATCTAGATCGTCGTCAAAGCTCGCTGGCGGCATCTCTGTTGAGAGCATGTTGTCGACAGGCGTAAATTCTTCTGCAATATCCGCAATCTCGTTAGAGATGCTGTCATCTATCGCTTCGAAACCATCCTCGGTACTTTGGCTTTCAGCTGCTGAAGCCTCTAAGTCTTCGAGTGCATGATCCAAGGACTCTGGGAGAAATGCATTACCCTCTGGCATATCAGGAATCAGGGCAGACTCAGGCAGCGGAGCTGCAGCCTCTAGGGGGGCAAGCGGTGGCAAATCTGACTCAAAGACGATTTCTTCTTCTAGGTCAGAGGTGAGTTCGTCTAAGTCTTGGCCTTCGTATGCGATCGCACGCAACTCAGCCTCTTGACTATCACTCACCAATGCCTGCTCCATATCAGAAGGCAATCTATCGTCTACATAATCGTCATCTTGCAAAACCGTATTAGCGCCAACAGAGGTCTCTTCTGCCGCTAGCAGCATCTCATTATCTGCAACAGATATTGGCGCATCTTCGCCCTCGGGTAAATCAGGCATCACTGCCGACTCTGGCCGGTCATCAATATCGGTTGCATCGGCTTCTGTTTCAGATGCCATGGGTTCAGAGACAGATATTTCAGACACTTCAGAGTCTGCTATCTCAGGCGCTATTCTTTCGTCAGATTCTGTTGCTTCAGTAACGTCAACAGTCGCAACGGAACCAGCTTGCTCCTCTGGCTGCAGTTCTGTTTGGTTGGGATCTGTTGCATTGATGCCCGCTATATCGGTGTCTGCTGTATCGGTGTCTGCTGTATCGGTGTCTGCTGTATTGGTGCCCGATTCACTCACAGCTACTTCACTCATGGCTGCTTCACTCACAGCATCTGGCTCAGCATCTGGCTCATCGTCAACAGCTGGTCCAAGATCGGGCAAAATAGCGGCCAAGTCAGGCGCTGGTATTTCATTGTCAGGACTTGGGCTGTCTGAGCCTGACACCTCCAAAGCTGCTGCTGCCTCAGTCAAAAAAAACTCGTTCTCTCTCTCTGCTGCCTCGCCATCAGCTGCGATATCAGCTCCATTGTCAGCAGGCGGATCAGCAGCAGGGTCAGCCAGTGACTCGTCAACCGTGAGATCGGCCAGGGTAAGATCGGCCAAAAACGACGCGTCGGAAGTTGGCGTCACTTTCGATTCAATCGCCAAATCGTTCTGAGCCTGCGCAGCCACTTGCGCATCTGCGATCGCTGAGTCAATCATCATGTCATCACGACTCAGCGCCGGATCGTCCTCACTGCGGTCAATGTCTAACTTCAGCAAGTCAAGGTCGATAGTGCCATCTTCGCGAATGCAGTCTTCTGGATTTTCGGCAGAGCCACCTGATTCGGTGCTAGCTGAGACGACATTATCTAAGGCTACATTGTCTGCCGAGGGCACTGTGGGCAAGGTGCCAGACGTCAAGGTATTAGACGTCGAGCTGACAGACGTCGAAGCATCAAACGCAGATTGGCCAAATCTGTCAGGCAACACCTCATTGAGAGAGGTTATGGTGTCTGTCGCAGGCTCTAATGTGGTGCTCTCAGAGGTGTTGACTCCAAAGGCATTAGAGTCAGGGACAATAGAGGCTTCTGCCTCTGTATCAAAACTAGCTGTTGCCATTTTGAGGTCTGGCGGCATGGTAGTAGCGCCATCTGGGCTGCGCCCTTGGACACTATCGCCTTGAATCCGCGAGAGGGTCGGATCTGCTGTAGCCTGCCGAGCAGGGAAAAAGGTTGGTTCAGGTGGGGTGGTTTGACCGAGCTGCTGGGTGAGATGATCGACGAGCGATCGCACAATCACTTCTCCCTGGCGACCTAGGCTGTGCATATTTTCAATCCCCTCATTCAGAGAGAATTGATAGCTGTCAATGTTGTTTTGCAGCGTCTCAAACATGCGCTGCAGCGTAGAGTCAATATTGGCCAACAGCTGGTCAGATCGGGACTGTAGCTGACGCATTTCTTCGATTTGGCCCGTAGGCTGGAGCTGGAGTAGCTCGGCTTCTCTGGCCGCAGATAGCTGTGCGATCGCCGCAGAATGATCGCCCTCTAGCTGCGTTAGCGTCTGTGTCACCTGCACAGACAAACTCTCCTGCAACCGCGCCATCAGCACTTGCAAAAACTCATTGAGCTGCGCCTCGTCAATGCCTGTGGTGGACGAGCGCGCACTCGTTTCCTCAGATAGTTCAATGGCTGCCTGATTGCGCTGCTCAACCAGCGACTTTACCTCTTGACTTAGGCTATCGCGCTCTGCCCGTAGGCTCTCCATTTCCAAACGCAGTGGCTCTAGCGCACTCGACTTCAAAAAGCGCATTTCTGTGAGTAGCGCTTGCAGCACATCATCAGCAGCTTTTTGATCCGCCTCGCTACGGGCCGTGGCCGTGGCTGGCGTTGCCGAGAGTGCCGACACCTCAGACGCCTCGTTAGCATTGTTCAAGCTAGCCAACTCACCCGTACTCGGGTCAACCGGGCCCCATCCCCCAGGCGCTTCAAACTTTTCCTGGAGCGATAGCAAGTAGGCCTGCGCGTTTGAGAGCACCTGTCGCTGATTCTCTGTTTCGCTAGCTTTAACCCAGGGAGTGCGAGGCTTTCCTGCACCTAGCGCTCGCTCAATATCCGCAATGAGTGATTGAATTTGATCCTTCTGAGAAGTCACCATGAATGCCTGCGATAGTCAGTGAGTATTTACTAGGTGTCGAAGCCTAATGTCAAAGTTTAGGTGCCGAAGTTTAGGTGCCGAAGTTTAGGTATCAAAGCTTAGGTATCAATGACCTGTCAAAGCCTAGGTATCGAAGCCTTGAGCCTCCATATACTTGGGGATTGCTGTCGATGCAGTTGCCATACTACAAGATCAACCAGACCGCTGCACACCAAGGCCGCTGCACACCACATTCTTTACCCAAAAACGATGCCAAACTAACCATCAGGCAACGCAACTTAAGCAATTGATGTCGTCAGCAATTGATGTCGTCGCTCTTGAGCCCTAAACAAGCCTAAAATTAGCCCCAAGAAAGAACCTAATCCCGATGAGATACAACCTTAAAGCCATAGCTCTACTTATACCGAAAGCGGCAACTTGGCAAGTCCATTTCGAATAAAAGCACCGAAAAAGTTTTCAGAACAAACGCAATAAATCAGAGCAAACCCTAAAAAACCAACAAAAAACTTGATAGGTCTTGATTCGGTAAGGTATCGAAAGTCCGCCCAATCGGCTCAGTATCTTACGATGGCATCTTAGGCGGCACCTCAGATACGAGCCGAAGCTACCTTTAGATTCGTCAAGACACTGATGCATGCGCACTTGTATACGGAGGTGGCCACTTAACCAAATTCTTGGAATAAGTTGAAAATCGAGCTTTTAAGGTAGTACTGCTGGTAGCTTCGATGCTAAAGTTAGCGTGCTCTAGATAACAAAGCTTTATGTAAGAGTCTGTCTTCTCAGGCCCCATCTTCAAAGAGCCGCTATCATTGACTCTGGCCACGTAGCATTTGTTACCAGCGAAGGCAGCAAGCGCCATTGATGCCCGACCCATTTTCACTGCCCAGACACCTACCTCTCCTTGATTCGGTTGCCCATGGACGTTAGTGCTTTCGACAAAAATGAATTGATTAAGATGACGCCTTTTTTTGCAGAGCTGACGCCAGAAGCCTCCGAGGGTGCAGCTGCTCAGGTCGTCACCCGTCGTCATCCGGCTAATCAAGTCATTTTGTTAGAAAATGATTGGGGTAGCTCGGTCTACTTTATCCTGGAGGGCTGGGTAAAAATTCGTACCTACAACTTAGATGGCAAAGAAGTCACCCTCAATATCTTGGGAAAGGGCGAAGTCTTTGGGGAAATGGCGTCCTTGGAAGAAATTCCGCGCTCAACAGACGTCATCACGCTCGTACCAACGGTCATTGGCAGTATGCCCGCCCAGTATTTTGTAAAGTTGCTGCACACTGAGCCATTGGCAGGCCTATATTTGGCTCGGCTCATGGCTAAGCGACTGCGCCAGGTCAACCGTCGGCTACGGCTGCGCGAGTCAGACAGTCAGTCGCGGGTGGCAGATATCCTGTTATTTTTGGCCGATGGCCAGGGCAAAGCAGCGGGCCAGGGTATGGAGATTCCTAACTTGCCTCACCGTGAGCTGAGCGGCCTAAGTGGGCTCGCCCGTGAGACGGTCACGCGGGTTTTGAGTAAATTAGAAAAGAAGGGGCTGATTCAGCGCGATCGCGATATCCTCAAGATTATTGATGTCGAAGCTCTGGAAAATCTTTTGGTATAGCGCCTGCTCCTATGTCTCAGCCTCCTGACCTGCCCGACTTTTCTGAGGACGCAGACCTTAACAACGCGACCTTCGACAATACTGGCCTAGATGATCTAGACCTGGATGACGCGGGCCCGGATGATGCAGGCCCAGATGACACAGACCTAGATGACACAGACCTAGATGACGACGCGCCCTGGATTTCGGACGATTTAGTTCCAGACGTCATTGGTCCACCAGAGAGTCCATCACAGCCAGCATCCTCGACCCGTCTGCCGGCCTTTCCCCCACCTTTTATCAAAGGCAGCACCACAACTGACAACACGTCCGGCTCAGTCGATAAGACAGGCTCAGAAACTGGCTCAAAACCTGGCTCAAAACCTGGCTCAAGCCAAAAGCACTCAGCCGAACTCTTCCCGATTCCACCGGAGCCCTTACCCTCACCTGTCGCCCCGGCACCCGAAGCCACGGTCGATTCGATGGCAAGTTCTGCCACTATCGGCCCGCTACCGCTAGTCGAAACGGCTTTCTTGGCCAGTGCGTCTAGCCTGATGTGGCTGATTAATCTTTACTTTCCGCCAGGCCCTTTGCTGCGCATTTTGTTTCCCCTTCCCATTGCACTGGTGTACTTGCGCTGGAATGCTCGCGCAGCCTGGATGGCAGCCGCTGTTTCAGCCCTGCTCCTCACCATTTTAATCGGACCCAATCGCAGCGTTTTGTTCCTGATGCCCTATGGGTTTTTAGGTGTACAGCTAGGCTGCCTATGGCGTAGAAAAGCACCCTGGGAACTGTCTATTTTGACGGGCGGACTGCTAGTGGCGGCAGGGTCGTTTTTTCGGATTTGGCTGCTGTCTCTGCTGGCTGGAGAAGATTTTTGGGGCTATTTGATTGCGCAGATTACCCAGCTAATTGATTGGGGGGTGCGGGTGCTGACAAACTGGGGCTGGATTGGGCTGGGTACGTGGGGTCAGCCCGGCATGGGGACAATTGCGATCGCTGCAATTACCATGGTGATTTTTGCCAGCGTCGTCTATCTATTTACTGTGCACTTAGCGGCGTGGCTGGTTTTAGAACGGTTGGGCATTGTGATGCCAGAGCCCCCCGGCTGGGTGCAAGCACTCATTGAAGAAGAGTAGCCGCTTGGAAGAATAGCCGCTCAGAAGACAACTGCTCAGAAGACAACTACCCAAAAGAAAACTGCTCAATCCATATGATTCGATGATTCGCTCTCACGCAGGCGATGGTGAAAGCTGGCTGGCCCGTCATCGTTCCCAGCGCCCCGTGTTTGCCTGCATTCTCAGCTTTACAGACACGGGGCTTATTCCTCACATTTCCTCAGCAGGTATCACGCCCCAGGCTCGTCAATACACAGCGCTAGCGGATGGTGAAGTCTTGGCAACTGGTAGAGCACACCGCTTTCCGCTGCCGCCGCTGCCGGCAGGCATTTCGCCTGCGGTCATCTCTCGGGGCCTCTTAACCGGGCTCAATATTCCCTGTCACCTCTTTAGTACAGGGCTACCCGCCCCCGTCCCTTTTCCACACATCGACCTGCCAACGGTTGTTGCTCAGGCGGTGAATACAGGTCAGGCAATGTCGCTATCGCAGGCAGAAGCCTTGCTGGCAGCGGGCAGATATTGGGGGCGCAAGCTAGCCGAGGTGGGGCAATATCTCGTCATTGGAGAATGCGTTGCCGGCGGAACTACCACGGCGCAAGCCGTCCTTACGGCGCAGGGCTATTCGGTCGCTGGACGCATGAGTAGCAGCCATCGCAACGCCAATCATCGGCAAAAGCAGACGCTAGTGGATCAGGGGCTACATCGGTGGCGGCAGCGCCAGCAAACTAAGCCACGACAAGACAGTGGACTGGCCATTGCAGCCGCCCTAGGCGACCCAATGCAGCTGGTGGCAGCGGGTATGACGCTGGCCGCGAGTATGCAGGGTGGCGTATTGCTAGCAGGCGGATCACAAATGCTGGCGGTGTATGCGTTGACAGGTGCGATCGCGCGCGACAAAAAAATAACTTGGCGCTCAGGCCAAGTTGCAGTCGGTACTACGCGGTGGGTGATTGAAGATATGGCGGCAGATACGAGTGCGATCGCACAGCAGATAGGCGCGACCTATCTCGCCAGCCAACTAAACTTTAGTCAGTCTCCCTACTTCCAGCTACGCTCCTACGAACGCGGGTTTATTAAAGAAGGCGTTGGGGCGGGTGGATGTGCGATCGCAGCCCACCTATACAAAGGCTGGAGTAATACTCAGATTCGCCATGCCGTCGAAGCCCAGTTGCGAATCTCTCTGTAGAGATTATCCCTCCATTCGCTAGCACGCAAACCAGTCCGCAAATTAGTACGCACGATATGCCATAATCTGCTCTTCTAGCGCCGCAATCCGGTTATAGGCTGCGGTCAGCTGTGCTGTCAGCCTTTGAATCTGAATTTCAGGCGATAGATTGCGTGGTGTACTAGACGCTTCGCCTTCAAGGTAAGCATCATCGCTCAAAATGTCCTTATGCATCATTGCCGGATTGGGTGCACGACGTGCAGCCATCGGCGAACGATTCACCAAACCTGCATCTGGCAGTACATCATTACCCTCAGCATGGGAGTGCGCTGTAGATATGCCGTTATCCACTTTTTCTGCTAGCTGCGCTATCACCCCATGGAGTGAATCGACTTTGTCGCTCAGCTCAAGCACTTGCTTTTCTAGAACGTTCATAGCCATAGAGACCGCTTCTATTGATTGATTTAATTTCGTCAATACTAATAAGAGATCCTCAGCTTTTCTGGCTGACGCACCAAATCATTTAACCTTTGGCTACAAAAATTCGCAAAATTTTTAATAAAACAGCAGATGCCTGTGCCTGGTATTGGGCAATGCTCACAGTCTTTGTATCAGTACCGCCAAGCCTTATCAAAGATTCGCAACGGAAAGCCTTCCCCCAACGACTCTGTAACTCCAAATTTACATTTATCTACATTCAACGAAAATAATAGCTTTGGGGCATTAGCTCAAAAAAACGATGCATTTACCGCCCAGACCGATGCCCAGACCAATGCCGAGCGTGGCGGCCCCTCAACCGTAATTGACAGGGCGTCAAATCCGAACCTTTCCCAATGCCAAAATCAACACCAAGCGAGATATAATTCTCAGTAAGTGCAAAAAAACTACACATGTTTACTCGTTTTAGAGGTTTTATGAAATTTTTCGCTAGAGCGCTCCGCAGCCTGAGCAGTGTATTAGTCATGGCTGCACTGGTAATTAGCAGTTGCGCGGTACTAGCTGCGCCTGCTCTCGCCGCAGACCAAACTGTAAAAATGGGTTCTGACGGTGGTTTGCTGGTCTTTGAACCTGCAACTGTAACTATCTCCAAGGGCGACACTGTCACTTGGGAAAATAACAAAATGGCCCCCCACAACGTTATTTTCGACGCTAACAACGTTCCTGGTGGCCAAGAAGTCGCTGACAAGCTCACCAACAAGCAGCTCACGTTCTCTCCTGGTGAGTCCTACTCCACAACCTTTGACGTAGAGCCTGGCGAGTACAGCTACTTCTGTGCACCTCACCGTGGCGCAGGCATGGTTGGTAAAGTCATCGTTCAATAAAGCGCAGATGTCCAGGCGCAGATGTCCAGGCGCAGATGACCGAGCCCAGATGACCGAGCCCAGATGACCATGCTCAGATGCCCCGTTCCTGTTTGACCTACTGTTGAACTGCCAGGTTAAACCCTTGATAAAGCCCTGCAAACAGCCGTTTGCAGGGCTTTTGTCTTTTGACAACTACGAGCCAATGAGTATCAACAGTCATGCCAAGACTGTGAAATCCTTCCATCAAAAAAAATCCGCTTACTGAGTTGCTTTTTTGACGCTGTGGGTATGCTCTGCAAAACGTCGGAGGTTGCGCCATATCAGCGTCGGATAAAGGTGTTATACTTTGCCCGCATCCCTTTGCAAGCATAAAATAGTATCTTTTGTTCTGTATGCTAATCTTTAGCTCAGAAACGTCATGAAGCGAAGGTTAGAATCATTAACTGTCAACGAATGTTGATAGTTGAGCTAACAGCTAGAAAATAAAGATAAAAGTAACTGGTGAACGGATTAACTTGGCTATTTAACTTGGCTGAGTGAGTTGGCTACTCGGTAAGGATTAACGTGTTGAGGCATTTCATCGCTGAGGTATCGAACCTATGAGCGATACAACTGCATATCTAGCAGGCTGTGCCACCACGGGTGTCGCAGCTTTAGTGCTGCTAGTTGCTCGGGTAGGGATGGTCTCTGCGACTGCTGACACGGACACTTCCACCCGCCTGAATGAAAGAGTAACTCGCATAGAGGCGAATACCTCCAGCCAGCGCAGTCTTGCCCAGGCAGACGCTGACCTTCAAAAAGAAGTTCGCGAAGAGTTAGAAAAGCAGCGCGATCTGACTCAACAGCTAGAAGAGCAGCTACAGGAACAAGAAACGCTCTCCGAAAGCCTGGAAGAAAAAATTAGAGAGCAAGAGGAAAAATCCAAAGACCTTCTCAGCAGCTTTGAAGACTACCAGCGCAGCCTGGAAGACATCGAGCTGGAGGATAAAATTGCAGCGGCGACCCAACCTGCAGCAGCGGCCCCCAGTACTTCTCAGCCTCCAGCTTCCGTTATTTGGCTAGGGGCAACGCTAGTCGCGGTGCTTTTATTGGGAGGTGGCGGGCTCATATTGTGCTCAGTCATTCTCATTTTGCAGGCACAGCGACAGCGCCATCGCCCCGTGCCTATGCCTCGGCCTATGCCTATGCCCCCCGCGTCTGGCTATCGCTATTACGACTCGTCCTTTTTACCGCCAGCCCAGCTCCCCCCTCGGCGCACGCCCTACTACGACTATCCCCCTTCGCCTTACGACTACACGCCCTAATCAGGCTTAATCTCTTTTTCATGAAATAATCGCCTTAGTGTTGATTTTTTGCATCTGTTTTGGGGCATTATTCTTACGATTAAACTCCTTATTAACAACGCCTGAGCGCAGCTATTTTGCATCTTTCAGGTTATATATAAAAGTGAGTGCCTCACTATTTCATGCGGAATAGTGGGGCACTTTTCAGTTTTAGATCTCTCTAAAGATCTAAGTTTTGGGAGTCTGGAATGTTAAAGCTCGTTATCGGCAATAAAAACTATTCGTCTTGGTCTTTACGTGCGTGGCTATTGCTAGCCAGCTTTGATCTTGCCTTTGAAGAGATTCAAGAATCACTACGCCAAGATGCGCCAGGCGGTAGTCTAACGGAGCGACTGGGCAAATATTCGCCCACGGGCCGAGTGCCAGTGCTAATAGACGGTGACCTCACAGTTTGGGATACGCTGGCTATTGACGAGTACGTTTCTGAAAAGTATCTTGGCGGCAGAGGCTGGCCCGCCGATGAAGCCCTTAGAGCAGAAGCTAGAGCCATTTGTGCTGAAATGCACGCTGGCTTTTTTGGCCTGCGCAATGAGCTACCCATGAATTGCCGGGCGCTTAGAACAGTGGTGCCCACAGCCGCAGCCCAGAGAGACATTGCTCGTATTGATGCCATTTGGTCTCACTGTATGACCCAGTACAACGGCCCCTGGCTTTTTGGTGACTTTTCTATCGCCGATTGCTTTTACGCACCCGTCGTCCTGCGATTCAACACCTACGACATCTCCCTTTCAGATGCAGCAACCCAATACCAATCGTTTGCCCTGAAGCAACCCATTCTGAATCGATGGGTAAACGCAGGTAAAGCCGAAACAGAAATCGTTCCAGAAGACGAAGCCGGGGTAGATCGATAGAAACGCTCACATCGATTTAACCTTGGCCTTTAACGCAGCCCGAAACTGTCGGAGCAAGCTATTTTCGCCGACGACCTTTGAGCGAGCAACAAACTCTGAGAAATCTTTAGCCGTCAATGGGATTAGGGCAATACTCTGATTCACACTGCTATAGCCACCGTCAGTGAGCAAGTTGATAGTTAAGCACTCACCATCGAAACGCCATATCTCAGGGACACCAAGATTCTTATATATTTCAAAACGGTCTAGAGAGCTACTGGTGATGTCAATTTCTACGGCAAGATCAGGCGGCGGTAACTGATTGAGATCAATTTGCTCGACGCCTCGAACAAGTGGCTCATTTTGAATGTAGTAGCACTGAGCGGGCTCCAGGCCACTGGTTAAGTCCTCGCGATTGCAGGTTCTTGATCCTAAGCTACGCACTTCTAGCCCTAGCTCTTCTGTCGCTGCCTCAATCAAACGTCCGATCAGTTTTTTGTAGCTCTCATGAACGTCTAGCGGCATCCGAATCTCTAAAGTCCCACTGTCGTAAGTTAGGCGAATGGCAGGCGATCGCTCAAAATCGGCTAGCAAAGACTGATAGGTATACCAGCTAATATTTTCTAGGATGACTCGATCAGATTTGAAGCTAGGGCGTCGCAGAAGGATTGATGTCATCGGCGAAACTCAACGTTTATGGATTTAAAAGCGGTGGCAGGGAGCAACGTAAACCATCATGCACGGTGACGCTAATCAACAAGAGATTGAATTTCTGTTCAAATAGCTTCGAAAGGACTTCTTTGATAGGCATTTTAACGAAATATCAATTAAAGGCGGCACCCAGATTCGAACTGGGGATAAAGGATTTGCAATCCTCTGCCTTACCACTTGGCCATGCCGCCGTTGAAGCACCAATATATCAAACTTTCGAGACATCTTGGCTATAAAGATCACAGGCGATGAAAACCGCTGAGGTCACCCTCTAGCTCTTACTTTAGAACTTGATGAATCATGCTGTTGGCTTGGTCGGCGTAGCCCCCGCCGAAGAGATTGTAATGATTGAGGATGTGATACAGGTTGTACAAGACTTTGCGCTGCTCATATCCGGCATCGATGGGTGAGACGGTTGCGTAGGCTTGGTAAAAGGCCTGGGGAAAACGACCAAATAGCTCGGTCATAGCTAGGTCTGCTTCGGGGTCGCCATAGTAGGTGGCCGGGTCCATGATCATGGGTTCGCCTGCGGCCGTGATGGCGGCGTTGCCAGACCAGAGGTCTCCATGGAGTAGTGAGGCGCTGGGCCTGTGACCTTTTAGCAGTCTAGGGATGGCGTTCATGAGTTCGTCGCGGCGGGGGAAATGGCCGCCTTTGCGGTGAGCGATGGAAAACTGGGGGCCGAGTCTGCGATCGCGCCAAAACTCCACCCAATCTCCTAGCCAACCATTCTGCTGCGGCGTCGCCCCAATCGTATTGTCCCGATGCCAGCCAAAGCCGTGCTCACTCGTCACCCGATGCATCGCAGCTAGATCCTGACCCATGCGTTGCCAAGCGTCAGCAGAGCGGCTACCGCCTAAATCTAGCCATTCCATAACGATGTAGGCCTTTGAACCCGCCACGCCGCAGCCCAAAGGCTTTGGGACACGAATAGTTTGGCTGTCATATATTTCTTGTAGGCCGTCGCGCTCGGCTTCAAACATGGCCAGCTCGCTAGCGTGGTTTGTCTTCACAAAAAAGCTGCGCTGGCCGTCGCTGACTTTCATCGCTTGGCTGATGCAGCCACCGCCGACTGGGGTGATGTTCGAGATCGCAAACCCCTGTTCAGTCACTTGACCGATGCACCCAGCAATCGCCTGATTCAGCGCCTCTTTCATCTCCTTAGTTATCTCCAGCAGTTATCTCCAGCAGTTATCTCCAGCAGTTATCTCCAGCTTTTAATTGTCTCCTAATTGTCTCCAGCCTTCGATGCCTTTGCCACGTTATCGCCTTGAATCGCACTCGTCTCATCGACAGGATTTAGCGTGACCACGCCATAGGCTGCCAGCGGTAAGTACTTTTGCACAGCGGCCTGCACATCTTCAGCTGTGACCCGGCGAATGCACTCGGGATAGTCCAAAGCATGGCGAATGTCCCCTGTCATCGCCTGATAGTAGCCGTAGAGGCCCGCGCGATCGCTCGGCGTTTCACTGCCAAAAATATAGCGATTGGCCACCTGAGTCTGCACCCGTCGCAGCTCCGCAGCGGTGATAGGCTCATTGTGCAGTTGTTGAATATGTTCTACAACGGCGGCTTCAGCCTCTGCCACTTTTCCCACGGGCACCCTAGCCGAGATATAAAACACGCCCTGGTTACCAAAGGTGAGATTGCTCGCCGAAATACTGTTGACCAGCTGCCGCTTTTCTAGCAGATCGTCAATCATTCGAGCAGTTCGGCCTCGGCTCAAGACAGAGGCCACCACATCTAGCGGATAGGTCTGCTGCAAGTCACACATGCCGGGCACTCGCCAGCCCATAACCAGTCGGGCCTGCTGCAAGGCCTCATCCACATATTCCGTGCGAGAGATTTGGGGAAAGGGATGCTCTGGCTGATTAGAGGGTGCTTGCCGCACCATTTCAGGATTAGAATGCTGACGGTTGCCACGAGCCATAGCCTGGTCAAAGCTTTCTTCGACGATGCGAATAAGCTCTTCGACAGGAAGATTGCCCACGGCCACTGCCGTCATATTTTGCGGCTGATACCAAGTGTGGTGAAAGGCTCGCATTTGCTCAGCGGTGAGTTCTTCGACAACGCCTGTGGGGCCCAGGACAGGGCGGCGATAGGGCAACGTGTCAAAGCTCATTTCCATTGAGCGGTAAAAGGTACGCCGCTGGGGGCTGTCTTCGGCCCGGCGAATTTCTTCCAAAATGACGGGTCGCTCACGGTCGAAATGGTCATTTTGTAGGCTAGGGTTCATCACTAGCTCTACCTGGAGCGGCGCTAATGCCGCAAAGTCTTGGGGTGCGGTGGTGATGTAGTAGTGCGTATAGTCTTGGCTGGTGGCGGCATTGGTGACTGCGCCGCGCTCTTCGATAAGGCGCTCAAATTCACCGCAGTTTATTTGCGGCGTGCCCTTAAAAATCATGTGCTCTAAGAAGTGAGCCATGCCGTTGATGGCGTCGGATTCTACCTTGGAGCCGATGTTTAGCCAGATGCTGAGATTTACCGCCTCAATGGGCATATGCTCTGCGATGATGGTGAGCCCGTTGGGCAAGCGGCGAATCGTGGGCGCGGTGATGGGTGTGTGCGATTGGGTAGAAGGGATAGAATCGCTGGAGTTGGTCGGGCTTGAGGTCGCAGAGAAAGCCATAGGCACAGTAGATTTTATTCCATTGTACTGGAGAGATTAGAGAAGGCTGTTGTGGGTGATACGCGAGCTGCATACCATCAGCGAAATCACGGGAAAGGTTGAGCGTATTGGCCACGCTCAAACCGACAAGAGGCGAGTCCTTTGTGTAACTGCGTCGACAGTGCGAGATGGAAGCAGCACTGAAACTGCACTGAAACTGCATGATTGAATTAAAAGCAAAACATTTACTGTAGAACAGCGCGTTTTTACACCGTTTCACCCAGCGTATAAATCAATACGCTAGGTGAAAAATGAACCAAAAAAGGTTATATAGAGCTTGATGTAAAGGTTTAGGGGAAGCGTAGCCATGGGAACGTGGATCAAAGAAACAGACACCGCGTTTTATCTGATGGAAGGGGGGCAGTATCTTTCCAAAATTACGAAGTACCCTTCAACGCGCAATCCAACGGAAAAAGTCGTCAATATTTCAGGGATGAAGGCCTGGTTCAACCGATCAGATGCTCCAAGAGGCATGACCGTGGCTAAAGGTGGCCCAGAGCCCATGCCTAAAAATGCCGAGCTAGCTGCTACAGCTGTCGGTGGCAGTAGCTCAAGCAGAGGAAGTTCTTCGACCAGCTCGTCTTTAGGGCCAAAGCGTACCAATAAAAACGGTTTGCTACTAATCAAAGCCTTTGAAGGGCTGCGGCTTCAGGCGTACCGAGATGCCGTAGGCATTTGGACCATTGGCTATGGCACTACTCGGGGTGTTCGACCGGGCATGAGCATTGGTGAAGACGATGCCATAAACTTTTTGCAGCAAGATCTGGTGAGATTTGAAAAGAGCATTAACGACGCGGTAAAAGTGCCGATTAATGACAATCAGTTTTCTGCATTGGCTTCTTTTGTATACAACGTGGGGCCGGGGGCGTTTCGCAGCTCTACGCTACTGCGGATGCTCAATGACGAAAAGATTCATGAGGCCGCCGATCAGTTTCCCCGATGGAATCGGGCAGGTGGCAGGGTACTGGCCGGGTTGACGCGGCGACGCAATGCAGAGCGTAAGCTATTTTTGGGCGAAGACTTTCACGAATTTTTATAGGGCATAAATTCCTGTAGGGTAGGCATGGTTAAGCTTTTCAGATTTTGCCTTGGCACGTTCTAAGCGTTCACTAACGCCGTATTTTTTCCTGGCACCGGCCCTGTTGGTGCTGATATTTGTGGTGTTTTGGCCTGCGCTTCAGGCGTTTCGTCTGAGCTTTATGGAGTATGGCTACGACGTGACGCAGCCGCCGACTTGGGTGGGGCTAGAGAATTTTCGCAGGCTGCTGAAAGACAAGACCTTTTGGCAAACGCTGAAAAATACGGTGGTGTATCTGATTTGTGTGGTGCCGGTGCTGGCGATCGCACCCCTCGGTCTCGCTATCCTCGTCAACCAAAAGCTGGCAGGCATTCGCTGGTTTAGAGTCGCCTACTACACCCCTGTCGTTGTCTCAATGGTGGTAGCAGGCATTGCCTGGAAATGGCTGTATGCCGAGAATGGCCTGCTCAATCAGGTGTTTGCTGGTCTGACGAATGGAGAGGTGCGCATTCCCTGGCTCACGAGCCCCAACTGGGTGCTCTTTAGCGTGATGGCGGTGACCGTTTGGAAAGGCCTTGGCTACTACATGGTGATTTACCTGGCAGGGCTGCAGGGACTCCCTGCTGATTTGTATGAGGCAGCGGCCATTGATGGTTCGGACGGCTGGCGAAAGCACTGGGACATTACGCTGCCGTTGATGAAGCCCTATATCTTTTTGGTGAGTGTGATTAGCGCGATCGCAGCCACCAAAGTTTTCGAAGAAGTCTTCATCATGACCCAGGGCGGCCCCCGCAGCGCCTCTAAAACCGTTGTTTATTACGTCTACGAATCTGCCTTTAAAGATCTAGACATGAGCTACGCCTGCACCATCGGGCTTGTGCTGTTTTTAATTATTTTGGCGCTGTCGTTCGTTCGACTTGCCCTATCAAATCCTGCCGAAGAAGGGACGCAGCTGTAGTACTGGGCCACATCACATCATGCGCATGAGGCCTTGCTGACCCACCAAAATCTCTCTCAAAAAGCTCACAATTCCCACCCAAATAATCGGTGAAATATCGACACCACCAATGGGCGGCACAAGCTTGCGCACCGGAATCAGGAAGGGCTCTGTGGGCCATGCGACTACTGCCCAGGGCAGCTTGTCCAGCTCGATTTGGGGATACCAAGTGAGAATAATGCGAAAGAGAAATAGCAGTGTGTACAGACCCAAAATAAGGCTGAGCGCTAGGGTGGGCACGCTACTCGGGATATTAAAAGGCATGGGCTTTGTGTGAATACAAACAAATATCTGACAGGTCATCTGATGAGTCACATCGAGAACCTGCTGCTACTAGCTTAATACGTTGTTACATCTTCTTTACACCCTGCGATGGCTTTGCAGCTAGGTTTTGACGGCGGCGCAGGGGATAAATTCGGCTTTTCAAGGGGGGCAATTGCCGATATTATGAAGAGTAATTAATAGATTTTTTAGCTGTCCCTTGCGCTCAAGCCAAGGCCTGATTCTATGACGCCCTCTCTGACTAATTTCATGCTCAGCCTGTTGGCAGGTTTGCTCATTCTTGTAGTGCCCGCAACCATTGCACTCATCTTTATCAGCCAGCGTGACCAGATCAAGCGCGGCTAATAGTCATCAGTCGTCATTGGTTTGTGGTCATTGATTTATGGTCATTGGCTTCTGGATATCGCGCCTTTAATCGCGCCTTGAGATATCATCTGCAAGCACTACTGCCTGTAATACCATGGCCTGTAGGTATCACTGCCTGTAAATATCATTGCTTAGATTCATGGGCTTCAAACGGGAAAGCAACTGTATGCTTTTCCGTTTTTTATATGAATTTGAGCACCCTGTTACGTGGCGCTTTCGCCAGTCTCGGGTGACAGAGGTAGAATGAGGGATGAATACTGGCCATCTCATGCTATTTATGGGTAGCGTTGTAGGCTTCGTTAAAAGGTCTACTGCCAGAGCTGTAAGAGGAAACGGTTGTGAATTTTGGAACCCCTGTTCCACTGTTAATTGGAATTATTTTAATTCTTGGTGCCTTAGGCCTGTTTTTCTTAGACAAATTCAGGCCGGGATACGAGCGGGACTCTGACAAGGTCTATGCGGTTTTGCTGCTGATTTCTGGCCTATTTTTGCTGGCGCACCTGGACATGGAGCTGCTGGCCTCTTTTCAGCAGCTGCTGATGGCTGGCATGTTGACGACGCTACTAATCGAGAGCGTGCGCACCCGTGAACCTCGCATAGAGCAAATGATGCCGCCGCGCATGGACAATCGCCCACCGCCACGTCCTCGCTATGACGATAGACCTCCCGTTCGTCGGGGCTACCGGGCCGAACTAGATGACCGGATGGACAGTCGTGGCGCGCTGCGCGATCGCCCTATGCAGCCTAGAATGAATCCAGCCCAAGAGGCCTATTGGCAAGACGACTACAGCAATGCTCGTCCCAGGCAGCCCTACGAAGAGTACAGAGGCCCGGCCGGTCGCCTGCAGCCCAGCCCACAGCCACAGGGGCGACCACAGGGGCGACCACAGGGTCAACCACAGGGTCAACCTCAGAACTTCAATGCAGGCAGACCACCTCAGGACAGACCACCTCAGGACAGGCCACCTCAGGGCGGCCCACCCAACAATCAGTACTCCGATAACAGCCACTATGGTGAGCGCCCGCCCGCACAGCGCCCACTCGATAGACAGCCTGACAGGCCACCCTCGCAAAATAACTACCCGCAGCGTCCGCCAGAAGAGAGCAACGGCAATGGTAATGGTCAGGGAAATGCTCGGCCCATGCCGTCTGCCAGCCAATCCGAGGCCTCCCGTGAACGCACGTCTAACGGCGATCGCGCCCTCAACGTTCGCCCCTACAGCGAAGCTCCCAAGCTAGACGACGAATACCCTTCTAACAATCCAGCTTAGAGTCATTGGCTCCAAGACAATTGTAAAGATCTGGAAAAACTAAACGTCGCAAATAACCGTTAGGGACAGCTACTGTCCCTAGCGGTTATTGTTTGTGTGTCTATCTCAATCAAACGCTCACCGAGCATGCACGCACGTACTGAGAAACATTATCTGGAATGGCCGTATCGGCTGAAAGTTTGGGATCTGGTGTAGGCTGGCCCGGCGCTAGAGACAGCGGTAACACACCTGCCCACGTATTTAGGTCATAGTCTGCTTCTGTATCGATGGGTGGGCCGCTGCGAATTTTTGCGGAGGCTTCGGTGATGGGGAGGCTAAGGACGGTGGTAGCGGCTAGCTCTTCGGGGGAGGGCGATCGCACGTCGTCCCACCGACCTTTCATCACATGCTCGGTAAATGCTTTGAGCGCAGTCATTTTCTCTGTCGCACCTGTCACTGCCGTAGCCCTGCCAAATAGCACGACTGAGCGATAGTTCATGGAATGGTGATAAACAGAGCGAGCCAGTACAAGAGCGTCTAGCAGTGTCACCGTGGCGCAAACATTGATGCTCCCCTGCAAGGTTTTCATCAGTCGGCTGGCGTTTGCGCCGTGAATGTACACCTGCTTGTCAACCCGGCCATAGGCGGTCGGAATCACAAAGGGCTGGCCATCGACGACAAAGCCGATATGGCAAACCAGGCCTTCATCCAGGATGCTAGCAACGGTATCAAAGTCGTAGTGGCCGCGTTTGGGGACTCGTTTTACTTGAGTTTTTGAGGTTTTCATTGGCGTCGGTGCTGTCATGCAACAGCCTTATGAATGAGGGGATGCTGCTACGGTAGTCGAAAAATTGGATGCTTTCCAAGAGCCAATTTTTGATTATTTCACCAGTCCACTTTTGTTTGGTTTTGAACATGGCGCATTTTCTC
Source organism: Cyanobacteria bacterium J06627_28 (assembly GCA_038521595.1). Lineage (GTDB taxonomy): Bacteria > Cyanobacteriota > Cyanobacteriia > Phormidesmidales > Phormidesmidaceae > Phormidesmis. Next base: position 32,092 of record JBCBKQ010000004.1, read on the forward strand.
TCGCTAGATTTGAGAGCCGATAGCGATGTGCCGTTGCATCGGCAGATTTATCAGCAGATTCGACAGGCGATTTTGACGGGAAGGGTGCGATCGCAGCAAAAACTTCCCGCCAGTCGTCAGCTCGCCCAATCCCTCGGCGTTTCTCGTAGCACCGTCGTCCAAAGCTACGACCAGCTCATTAGCGAAGGCTACCTCAAACCTCGGCGGGGCGCTGGCACCTTTGTCTGTGCGGTCATTCCTGACGAGCTGCTGGCAGTTTCAGGAGATACCGCAACGAAAAAAGGCGCGTTCGAAGCTGCCTACAAACACTCGAAGGCAAACCGAAATGCTATGCCTTCACTCTCCGCATTCGCACAGCGGCTAAACCAAGTAGCAACACCGCCACAGGCAGCGCAGACAACCGTCAGTTTTCGCTATTGGCGACCAGACCTATCGCTATTTCCAGTGCAGCAATGGCAGCGGCTGGTGACGGCTCAAAGTATGGTCAATACTGATTGGATGACCTACAGTGCTGAGCCTATGGGATATGGGCCTTTGAGAAATGCGATCGCAGCCTACATCTCTCAGTCCAGGGCCGTTCGCTGCGTCCCAGCGCAAATATTGATCACCCAGGGTACACAGCAGGCCATCGGCCTGATCGCGCAAGTCCTGCTGACACCAGGCGATACTGTCGCACTAGAAGAGCCTGGATATCTGAGCGCACAAAAGATTTTTGCTAGCTACGGCGCATCGCTGCGACCCATTCCAGTAGACCAAGATGGGCTAAACATAGACGCCTTAGCGAGCTTATCTGAGCGCTCTTCTCGCCCAACCAAGCTCGTGTACGTCACGCCGTCGCACCAGTTTCCAACGGGCGCACTGATGCCGCTATCTCGTCGCCTGGGGTTGTTGCAGTGGGCGCAGGATAACAATGCGCTGATTGTTGAAGACGATTACGACAGTGAATTTCGCTACAGTGGTCGGCCCATTCCAGCCTTACAAGGATTTGACGCGGCTAATCGGGTGCTGTACGTCGGCACTTTTTCAAAAATCATGTTTCCAGGCTTGCAGCTGGGCTATCTGGTACTGCCCCCTGAGCTGGTATCCGTTTTTACACGGGCAAAATGGTTATGCGATCGCCAATGCTCCTTGACCAACCAGGCAGCCCTCGCAGACTTCATCCAGCTTGGGCACCTGGCAAGGCATATTCGAAAGATGCGCACAGTCTACGCACAGCGTAGAGAGACTTTGATCCAGACGTTGCAAGCAGCCACAAACGCTTTAGGCACTACGAACTTCTTTGGAGATGCCGCAGGATTGCATCTAATGGCGCAGCTACCTTTAGCACAGGCAGATTTGTCATCTCGGGCGCTAGTGGCCAGAGCACAGGCTCAGGGCATTGGCTTGTTCAACCTACAGCGCTATTACCTGGCGCCACCGACTGTCGATGAGGGAAAGTTTATTTTTGGCTTTGGCGGGCTGTCAGAAAAGGTAATAGAAGAAAATACTGCACAGCTTAAACTGCTGCTTCAGAAATAGTCTAGAAATAGTCTAAAGAAGAAGAAACAGCCTAAAGAAATACTTTAAAGAAACAGTAAGTCACTGGCAGAAGGGCCACTCACAGACTTAGAAAACAAATGCCCTTGCCCGTAGCAACAATCTAGCTGCTTGAGCAAATCCAGCTGATCGTCTCGCTCAATGCCCTCTGCGACAACTCGCAGTCCTAAGCCCTTTGCCAGCGATAAAATCGACCGTAAAATGACAATGTCCTGCCGCTCCAGCATCTGCTGCTGTGCTGATGGCGAATTGAGTGATAGCGGTTCGGGCTTTGTAGACTGTCCGAGGCATTGCACAAAGGACTGATCGATTTTGAGGATGTCTACCGGCAGCTGCTGTAGATAACCCAACGAAGAGTAGCCCGTGCCAAAGTCATCCAGGCTGACCTTGAGCCCCATATCCCGTAACCGATGCAGGGTTTCTATAACCTGTTCGGGATGAGAAATCATCACGCTCTCGGTGACCTCCAAGTTCAGCTGCCGAGGATCAACGGGATAGTCTTCCAGTACGCTCTGCACATAGTCCACCAGATCAGGCTGGCTCAGATGCACACCTGATAAATTGACGCTTACAGAAGGCTGCAGCCCAATTGCTTCCCATACCAGTAGCTGCTGACAGGCTTGCGCCATCACCCAGCGATCAATCTCAACAATCAGACCTAGCTCTTCAGCCAGAGGTAAAAAATCCACAGGAAACAGTAGCCCCCGCGTCGGATGCTGCCATCGTACCAACGCTTCAAACCCGACTGTTTTCGAGGTATTCAAGTCCACAATGGCCTGGTAGTGTACACGCAGCTCATTGCCCTCGATGGCGTGGCTCAAAGCCTGCTGACGGAGCACTCTGTCGCGCCTGCGCTCTGCCATTTCTGGATGGAAAAAGGCGACCTGACTATCACCAACTTTGCGCTTGGGCTGCGCTGACAGAAAGCCTTGCGTAAATGACTGTATTGGCGACTGCACTGACGGCGACTGCACTGACGGCGACAGTGATGGCTGCGGCGACAGTGATAACGGCAGTGAGGGCAGCGCGTGAGCCTTTGTCTGGGCCATCGCTATGCTTGCGCGTGCTAGCAGACGACTAAAGGCACCAGGAGAGGCCTCCCGCGAGCCAGCCATGGCCTGATTTAACGCGACACCGATGCGACCTTGAATGTAAATTTCCCGCGACTGTATCTGAAAAGGTTGACTGAGCGCAGCTAGCACAGCATCTACCATAGACTGGGTGCGCGTGAGGTCGCCCGAATTAATCAAGATAGAAAACTCATCGCCGCCTGTTCTAGCAACCATATCTCTGGGGCCAATACAGCTCAGCAGTCGTTGTCCTAACTGTTGCAGCAGTGCATCGCCAGCGGCATGGCCTAGCCCATCATTGATTAACTTAAATCCGTTGATGTCGAGCGATAGCAGCGAGACAGTAGCGCTAGGGTTCTTTTTGAGTAGCTTTTCACCCTGCCGACAAAACGTTTTTCGATTGGCGAGGCCAGTCAGCGCCTCGCCCTGAGCCAGCACTTTAATCCGCTGATCTCGTCTACGAATGAGCGCTGTAAGCCGACACACCCGCAACCAAAGCAGCACTAGCATCAAACTGAGCGATCCCAGCACAAGCCCAACGCTCACGATGGGATGATCTAAGCTCATGGGTCTTACCTGCCAGAGCTCAGGGCTATTTAGCTGGAGCCCAACACTTTCCTCTCGGGGCAGTGTAGAAGAGGCGGCCAGCGCCATTTGGTCGGGCAGCGAGTCAGGAATAATTTTGGCGGCTTGCTGGTTCATATCAGAGGCCTTGAGCATGGCAAAAAGCGAGCAGCTATGGGGGCGCAGGCTTAGAGAAAGCAGGATCTAAAGTCAAATTCGCTGAAAATACGGCCGGTGACCTCACTGATTTATCAGTGCTATCTATACTAGAGACGTATTTCAGGCCGTTAAGGAGGCTGGTTAGGCCAATTCTTTACGTCAAGATGAAGTAAACGATAATCAAGTGAAAACGACCACAAAACGGCCTTTAAAGCCGCTAATTAAAGCCGTTATTAGTGAGAAAAACCAGGAAGAGACTCAATGAGAAGACATCAATGCAGCTGCTAGACAGTGTTTGGCACGCTTAGAGAGGATACCGCTTTCAAAGCGCGAAGGGTGTACAAGATGTCACCGTTCACGGCATCAAGCAAGCATGTGCACAGGTCGTATCAAGGGTTTGCGTTGACGATGTCCTAGAGTCCCTACGTATTATTACGTAGAAAGCGCAGTCTGTCAGGTGGCGGCTTGTAAAAATTTCCTAAAAGCACTAGTTCAAAAGTGCTATATAGAGAAAAAGACGCTGGCACACAAAGGCAGGGAGACTCCGCAGTCACGGCTGTGGAGCGATATCCTTAGGAGAGGTTGCGGTTGATATCACTCTTTTGCCATCCCTATGCAGATTTACCTAGATTACAGTGCGACAACGCCACCGCGCGATGAGGCGATCGCCGCGATGCACAGCGCACTCACTCAGCACTGGGGCAATCCATCGAGCCTACACCATTGGGGAAATCGCGCCGCTACCGTTTTAGAGCGATCGCGCCTACAGGTTGCTAGCCTCATCAATGCGACTTCGCCAGAGAGCATTGTCTTTACATCTGGAGGCACAGAGGCCAATAACCTTGCAATTTGGGGCGTAACCCAGCAGTTTGCACAGCCGCAGCACATTATCATTTCTGCAGTAGAGCATTCAGCCATTGCAGCGCCTGCGTTGCGGCTGGAGGCTCAAGGCTGGCAGGTAACACGGCTACCAGTGAATGAAAAAGGGGCTGTCGATCCTAATGATTTGACGGCGGCGCTGCAGGACAATACCGTTCTGGTTTCTGTCATTTACGCTCAGAGTGAGGTGGGAACGCTGCAACCGATTGAGAAATTAGGTGCGATCGCTCAATCCCATGGCATCCTTTTCCATACCGACGCCGTCCAGGTCGCGGGCCGTCTCCCCATAGACGTTCAGCAGCTGCCGGTTGATTTGCTCTCGCTCTCTAGCCACAAACTCTACGGGCCACAGGGCGCAGGCGCGCTTTATGTAAGGCAACACGTAAAGCAACCTCACGTAAAGCAACCTCACATAAAGCAACCTCGCAACAGCACTGTGTCATCTTTTAAGCAACGACTGTCGCTGATGCCTCTGCTATTTGGCGGCGGGCAAGAGCATGGGCTGAGATCGGGCACTCAGGCGCTGGCAAATATTGCAGGGTTTGGCGTCGCCGCAGAGCTGGCCCTAGCGGACATGCCCGCTGAGACGCTGAGGCTAATTCATTTGCGCGATCGCTTCTTTGCGCTAATGAAAGAGGCCCATGACTTTGTGCCTACCGGAGACTTGCGCGATCGCCTGCCCCACCACATCAGCTTTTGCCTGCCAAACAGCACCCTCACCGGCAAAACCCTCGTTCGTCAAATGAACCTGGCAGGTATCGGCATCAGCGCCGGCTCAGCCTGTCATAGCGGCCAGCTCAGTCCTAGCCCTATCCTCAAAGCCATGGGCTATGACGACGCAACTGCAAAGTCCGGCATTCGCCTTACCTTGGGCAAACACACTACCCAAGCAGACATAGACTGGAGCGCTATGGTACTCCAGCAGGTTCACGCCAGACTAAAAACAGCCAACCTTGCGAGACCTACCATCACAGCGTAAACATAGCCCTGGTAACTTCACGGTAAACTAGGCAAAGACTTGCCCCCTAACCGCTGCCTCTAAAACTGCCACCTCTAAAGAAGCCTCAAATGTCCATCCCCACTACTCTCCCTGAAGCGACCGAGCAGGCCAAAACCGCCACCCAAGCAGCCCTGCAAGATGGCTACACTCGGCTTCAGGTTGAGATGGCCATACCCGAGCTAAAGCACCAGCCCATTGCCAAACAATTTTTAGACATCTTTGCAGACCAGCAGTTTAAAGTGCTGTTTCCCGATGCGGGTGCAGCCGCCTTAGCTAGACGCGACTGGGGAAATCCTGACTTTACCCTTCGCGGACTGGGTGAACTCGCCAAACCAGTGGAGCCAGAAGACGACAGCTACCTAATCGTCAACCCTTCCTCCATTGAAGTAGACAAGGTCGAAGCCCTTTGCAATGACGCCCTCGACAAGCCCGTTATCTTACTCAATCCAAAGCTAGAAGATGTTGCCGTCGTTGGCATTGGCTATGCCGCTCGTCAGCTGCGAGAGCGCTTTCTAAGTCAGATTGAAACCTGTTACTACATTCGCGCGGTAGATGAGGCAGCGGTGTATCGCTGCTATCCTGGCCCGTGGCAAATTTGGAAAGAGATCGCCCCCGAAGAATACGAGCTGCTGCAAGAGCTATCTGCTCGTCCCTCTGGCGAAGAGATTGACCGCATTCTATACGGCGAGCAAACCGAGGCAAACAACGCTGAAGGCAAAAGCACGGACACAGGCAAAAGTAGCGGTCGTAAAAAAGGCCTTTTTGCTGAGCTGCAGCAATTTTTAAAGGCGCTCAGCCAGTAAACCTCAGCCAGTAAACCTCAGCCAGTAGAGCATTTGGTCAATTCACCGTCATCGCTGCATTCGTAACTTGGCAGCCAGCGGATTCTTTTCATCAAAACGACGTTACTATGCCGCCCTCTCTGCTACCCGTTTTATATATTGTGCTGGTCATTTTGATGCTGGTGGGTCTGGCGGGGTCGTTTTTACCCGCGCTGCCAGGGATTGGATTAATTGTGGCCGCAATTTTGATCTGGACATTGGCCAGTCCGACAGCGAGCAGCGTGGCGCTGATTGTGGCGGTGATTGCCTTAGTGCTGAGCTTAGGAATTGGGTATTTGGCCACGTATTTAGGGGCCAAGCGCGTCGGGGCTAGCCGCTGGGGGCAGATTGGATCTGTGGTGGGCCTGGTGGTGGGCTTTTTAGGCCTGTTGCCAGCATTGCCTGTCGGGGGGCCGCTGCTTGGCATATTAGTGGGTACGATGCTTGGGGCTTTTATCGGCGAGTTTTTATTTCGAAAAGACCTAGCGCTATTTGAGCGCTTTACCTTTTGCACCAAGGTCAGCCTTGCCGTAGTGGTGAGTTCTTTGATAGGCACCGTGCTAGAAGGGTTGCTAGCTCTGACAGCCATCGTGGTGTTTTTAGTCACGACGTGGCAGCAATCTGGATTAGGATTACCCGGCGCTTAATTCTTTCAGGCGCTTATTTTCAGGCGCTTATTTCCAGGCGCTTATTTTTAGGCGCTTATTTCCAGATAATTAAATTTTCCAGCGTTTAAAAGCGGTATCCATAGCTACAAACAGTTAATCGCTAAGTTATTTTTATTTTCGGCACCCCTCGGTTATCACGCAAGCCAAGAATGACGAGGCTTGGAGCCATTTTTTGTCTGTAATGCTGAAGATTTAGCGTTCTGGCAGAACTAAACTCTTTATCCAATCTTCTTCAAAATAGGGCCTTTTGGAAACATATTGTGGCCAATTGCCATCTAAATTGTAAGTACAAGCCGTGTTTCTACGGATAGCCCGTTAAAAATACGCACAGATGCACCCGCATGAACCGAAGCTTTGGTTCATTGCAAGGTTGATACGTCCGGCGGGTTAAACGTTCTAACGCTATTGAGTTTTTTTGAGTATCTAGATGTACGCCTACAATCCTTCACTCACCCCTTCATCGATAGAACGGCAGTCGTTTCTGGCTCAGCCATATAGCCCAGCGCAGAGCACTATCAGCAAGGCTGCCTGCCAATCTGCTAGCTTCGCGGTAAATCCGGCTGCTCACGGCAAAGTCAGCGTTGAGGCCCAGCGATTCATCGATATTCTGAAGATGGGCGTGACTATTTGGAACGAATGGCGCTCTGGCGAACCCTTGACAAGGCCTAATTTGCGCAACGCGGATCTCAGTGACCTGGCACTAGAAAATGTCAATTTTACGGGGGCCGATCTGCGAGGTGTCAATTTTAACAATGCCTACCTATACGATGCAGATTTTCAGGGGGCTAACCTCAAAGGGGCTAGCCTGGAGCGGGCCGTTCTGATCGGCGCAAATTTTCACCGGGCAAACTTGTCGGTAGCCTCTTTGAGACGGGCTTATTTGGCTTCTAGTGATTTGAGCAATGCCAACCTCACTAAGGCCTTTCTACAAGAGGCTGACTTGCAGCTGGCACTCTTAACTGATGCCATCCTCACCAGGGCTGAAGTCGAAGGGGCTGATATGTCGGCTTGCTATGACCTGACAGAGCTTCAGCTAAAGCAGTCGAAAGACGGCCATCTAGCCTGCTTAGAAGTGGCGACAGCGTCAACCTATGGGCTACCTGCTGTAGAAGCAGACGGCTTGTCTGCGACAGAGGCCGCTATGGCGGTACATACTCAAGAGGCTTCCTATGCTCACCCGATTGAAAGTCAGCAGTCTATGCGTGAACCGTCTTTAACCCGCGCTAAGAAGTAATCGTGGTTCACTAGACACGACTGACACTAGACATAACTGACACTAAACGTAACTGAGGCAATACGACCGGCTGAATATGGCGATTGGGTGTAACTTGATCCGGATGGTAACCCGGTGAGCTAAACGCTAGCTGGGATGCTGCTGTATCGAATATTGGCTTGCTTGAGTCGCTCGACGGCTTCACCTAGGCGATCGCACTCCGCAATCAGACTGATGCGCACGTAGCCTTCACCGCCTTCGCCAAAGGCTGTTCCTGGCGTGACGACAACGCCAGTTTTTTCTAACAGCAAGAAGGCAAAGTCTGACGCGCTCATTCCCTCGGGGCAAGGCACCCACAGATACATGGTGGCCTCTGGCTTCACCACGTCCCAGCCCAGGGTCGCCAGCGCTTTCACCAAATAATCACGCCGGGTCAGGTAGCGCTTTTGGACATCGTCTAAATACTGATCTGGCAGCTGCAGGGCCGTTTCGGCTGCGGTTTGCAGCGCAGAAAAGATGCCATAGTCGAGGTTGGTCTTGAGAGTACGCAAGCCTTGAATAACGTTACGATTGCCTACGACAAAGCCCACTCGCCAGCCCGCCATGTTGTAGGTCTTGGAAAGGGTGTGAAATTCAACGCTGATGTCTTTTGCGCCTGGAATTTCTAAGAGACTGGTGGGCTGATAGCCTTCAAAGGCCAGCTCTGCATAGCATAGATCGTGGATTAGTAGAATTTCATGCTTACGGCCAAAGGCGACCACCTCTTCAAAGAAAGAACGGGGCGCGGTGGCGCCGGTGGGATTGTTGGGATAGTTGAAATAGAGAACCTTGGCGCGTTTGGCTAGCTCGTCTGGAATGTCGTTGAAGTCCAGAACCCAGTCGTTTCTAGCCCGTAGGGGAATGGTGTGAATGTCCGCGCCTGCGATCGCAGGTCCGCGAAAATGCGCCGGGTAAGAGGGCGTTGGCACCAGCACAACGTCACCAGGATTAATGTAGGCCATTGCCAAGTGGCCTAGGCCTTCTTTTGAACCCATGAGTGGCAGGGCCTCGCCGTCTGGATCTAGGGTGACGCCGTAGCGGCGGTGATACCAGTTGGTAATAGCGCTGCGGAAACTAGCGGTGCCTTCAAAGGGTGGGTAGCCATGATTACGTTCGTCGTTGATAGCTGCGATCGCCGCCTCAATCACAGGCGCAGGCGTTGGCCCGCCGGGGTTACCCATGCCCAAATCAATCAAATCAACCCCTTGGGCGCGGGCATTGGCCTTGAGTTCGTCTAACCGAGCAAAAACGTAGGGGGGCAATGAACTCAAGCGTTCAGCCGGTTTTAACCAAGTCAGGGTCATGAAAGCCACCTCTTAGGGCACGTGAAAATTAGAAAAACAGGTATAGCAAGCGTCCTGATGCATTAGGATGCTTGCAAGAGTTGCTTGTTTGATGAGGGTTGTAGCCTCTAGTAGTGTCTTGAGCAACGCTTCGAAGGATATAGAGACTAGAATACCGTTTGATTAGGGTGTTAATGATTTCTATGTAGATGCTGGCCTTATAGATGTTGGCTGTGTAGATGCTGGCTGCAGCTTTTTGGTCACAGTCGTAGCATTAGCTGTGGGCGCGGTCGTCGAGACCATCGCAGCCATGACTTGCTCGGGCTGAACTTTGAAAGGGAGATGATGAATATCTGACTCGGGGCGGCAGGCGACTGTGGCGGCCTGATGCAGCTGAGCCACGGTGAGCTTGTCCATGCCCATGTCGGACAGGGTCGTCGGCAGGCCGAGCTGACGATAAAACTGTAAAAGCTGCTGTCGGGCGGTGGCGGCAAGGGCGCTACCTGGCCCCATTTCCTCCAGGCGCAGCTGTACCAAGATACCGTAGGCCACTTTCTCGCCATGGAGAGTGCCGTGGGCCGCGACGTGAGTGAGCCCATTGTGAATCGCGTGAGCGGCAACAGTACGACACTGGGGGCCACCCATGCCGCCAATGACGCCTGCCATCAGCACAGCCGCATCAACGACTTCTTTCCAGTCATCGCTGCCGGGGTTTTGGATAGCGCTGGCAGACTTTTGAAACAAAATGTCTCGTAGGACGCGGGCCTGCTGAACTGCGCCAATGACGAGCGTATGAGGCGAGTGGCCACTGCTGACGGAGGCTTCGTACCATTTTGCGATCGCATCCCCAATGCCAGCCACCAACGTCCGCGTCGGCGCAGTTTGCACTAAATCGTAATCCAGCACAATCATCTCTGGGCAGGCGGGCAGCCCCACATCGTACTGAAACGCACCTGCATCAGAATATACGTTTGACAGCGCTGTCCATCCCGCACAGGTCGCCGCAGAGGTGGGCACCGTCACAATGGGAATCTGACGTTGATAGGCCAATAGCTTGGCGGCATCTAGCGCTTTGCCGCCACCAATGCCGATGATGACGTCGGCCTGATGCTCTTGCGCAGATTGATGCAGAGCGGCCAGAGCGGTTTCGCTACAGTCTTTTTGGTAGCTGGCAGTTTCTACAGAGAGGTTAGTAAGAGGCGCAGCCAAGAAAGGCATGGCGACGTTGAGGGTGCGATCGCCGCCCACGACAAGAGGACGCACGCCCAATCTTGCAAAGCGATCGCCACTACCTGCCAAAACGCCATTGCCTCGAATGACCTGAGCAGGCGCAATGTTGAGGATGGGAAACGTAGTTGATGCCATAAGCCTCCAGTGCAAATGTTTTGATGCGAATGTTTTAATGCGGCTGCTTTTGAACCTGCAAACGACGCTTCTCGCCGAAATCTTTCTAGCAGTATGGCGCAGCCCTAAGGGAAAGGCACTTATCCAGCAGCACGGTTTGCCGTACCTAGCCTGTCCGGATAGATGGTCACAACGGGGGCTTTTTCTGCTGAAGTTTCTCCTTTCCCAGGCGTGACTTCACCGACATACAGCAGCTCAGACGTATCGCCGTCGTGCACAATAGCCCGCGCTCTAATTTTGGGGGCAACTTGACCCATGCCGCCCAATCGACTGGGCTTGAGTAAGTTGCTAGCGGCCTGCTGTAGCGTGGCCTCCAATTCGGTCTGTGTAATAGACGTCGGTACCGAAATCACTATCTGTGATGCCCCAGAGTCAAACACCGTGGTGTAAGGAATAGCCCCTGGAATAATCGTTTGCGTCAGCGGCTGAAAGCTCAGGCCAAAGAATCCGCCTGTCAAAACACCCATAAACCCGGTCGCACCGACTAGGCGAAAGCGAATGCCCCACTTCAACACGAACGCCAGCACCGTAATTACCCCGAACGCCAGCGTCCCAATGGCAAAGTACTGAGTCGCAATCAAAAACTGTTCGGGCGTAAGCATAGATGAATTCGCTGAAGAAAATATCCCCTGATTATAGGTTTTTCTCCTACGCTGTGGGGCGTTTCCATTTCTTAAGTCATTCATAAGGCACCCCGACAACAGATCTCGGGATGATGCTTGGGGATTACTAAATCTGTCATCACTTTTATGGTTGCCTGCTGTGTATTTTTCTCGCCGTCACTGGCTAATGATTAGCACCTTAGTGCTCCTGACCCTAAGCAGCCTGTGGCGATTTGCTCGCTCACCAGATCAAACGCTAAGACCGCTTGTCGATCCGCTGCCACAAGACCCTCATATTAAAGTCTTTTTCAACCAGTCCGAGGCCAGCACGTACACGGACCCTTACCGGCAGGTGACTCGCCACGGTGACGATTTAGAACAGGTGATTGTCTCTGCCATTGATAGCGCGACCACAACAATTGACATCGCAGTTCAGACGTTGAACCTGCCTCGCATTGCCCAAGCGTTAGTAGATAGCCAGCAGCGGGGCGTTGACATCAGGCTCATATTAGAAAATCAATACGCCCAGGCAGAGAGCGAGCAGGCAGAAGCCATCAACCTTTTGACCACAGGCAGTATCGCTCGCATTGATGACACAGCAGATGGCTCAAAGGGCAGCGGCCTCATGCATCACAAGTTTCTAGTGATCGATGGGCGGTGGATCATTACCGGCTCTGCCAATTTCACGCTTTCTGGCATTCACGGTGATATCGATGCTGCCGACAGCCGAGGCAATGCCAACGTTTTACTCAAGATTGACAGTCCACTGGTGGCGCAAACGTTTACAGAAGAATTTGAACTGATGTGGGGCGATGGCCCTGCGGCTAACCCAGACAGTCAGTTTGGGTTACAAAAGCCCTATCGTGCCGCCGAGTCTGTAAGCTTACCCACCAGTACGCTCGCCGTTCAGTTTTCGCCCGTGTCTGAAACCAAACCTTGGAATAGCAGCGTTAATGGCCTCATTGCTCGTACGCTTAGCGAAGCCAATCACAGCATCGACATGGCCTTATTTGTTTTTTCTGAGCAGCAAATTGCCAATCAGCTAGAGACCGAGGTGCAGGCAGGCACAGCGGTGAGAGCACTGATTGATCCGAGCTTTGTCTATCGCAGCTACAGCGAAGCGCTAGACATGCTGGGCCTGGTCATGCCCGACCAGCGCTGCAACGTGGAGGCCAATAATCGACCCTGGAGTGCACCGATTACGGCAGTAGGATCGCCTCAGCTGCCAGACGGCGACAAGCTGCATCACAAGTTTGCTGTGATTGATGATGAGACAGTCATCGTCGGATCACAAAACTGGAGCCATGCGGCCAATAACCAAAATGATGAAACGCTGCTCGTGATTGAAAATTCGACGGTGGCCGCTCACTTTAGCCGAGAGTTTGAACGGCTATATCGAGATCCCTTTGTGGGGCGTACGTCGCGAGTGCGAGCAAAGATAGCCGAAGAGCAGGCACGTTGCCAAGGGAGATAAAAGCCACCTCTCACCGAAGCGCTTAGACAGCACTCACATGACTGAGCTCTCGGCTAATTAGCTGCCTCATTTTATCCGCGCTATCCGTCGTCGATAGGCGGCGAGCCGCTTCAGACATTTCATGCAAACCTGAAGCGTCAGAGAGTAAACCAGACACCAGCGTTTGCAGCTGCGCTGCGGTGAGGTCAGACTGCTGATGCAGCTGTCCAGCACCCGCCTGCTGAAATGCCTGCGCATTGTAGGTTTGATGGTCTTCGGCGGCAAAGGGATAGGGAATCAGGATAGAGGGCGTAGCTGTGATCGCTAGCTCGATCAGGGTGCCAGCGCCGGCGCGGCTGATCACGAGGTTTGCCCGCTGAAAAAGGGCGGCCATGTTGTTGTAGAAAGGCCGATGGATGTATTGAGGATGGCTGTAGCTATCGACCTCTGGGTCGTTAGTGCCGGTGATATGCACAATCCAATTGCCCGCTTCTACCCAGGCAGGGGCAGCGGCGCGAACCATTTGATTGACGGCGACAGCTCCCTGACTGCCACCCACAACGGCGATAACGGTGGCCTCGGGTGGAATGTTTATATCGGGCAGGCCAGCATTGTCTGGATTTAGGGCGTCTAGGAATTGCGATCGCACAGGTGTCCCCACCACGACTGCATTCGCCTTGGGCAAATATGCCGCAGCCTCTTCAAACCCCAGCGCCACAGTAGTGCACCAGGGGCTCAGCCAGCGAGTCACCTTACCGGGCAGTGCATTGGACTCATGTAAAATAGCGGGCAGCCCCAAGGAGCGCGCCGCAATAATGGCAGGAGCAGCGATGTAACCGCCTGTGGTAAACACCCCCTGAAAATTTCCTTGCTTTAGCAGGCGGCGCACCCGCACGGTGGATTTGGCAAAGCGGGCCAGGAGTTTGGCAGAGCCCAGGCCAAAACCGCCCTGAGCGCCGCCCATTTTGACCGTATGAAGAGGATATAGCTCGGGAACGAGCTGGGTTTCTAGTCGGTCGGGAACGCCTAGCCATTCGATGGCGTAATCAGGTAGCTGTTGCGCAGTTGCGATCGCAGGAAACAAATGCCCCCCGGTTCCACTTGCCGCGACCAGAAGCTTTATCGGCGCGGCCATTGACTGCCTAGCTGGTTGGCCAACTGATTGCATAGCTGGCTTTTCCAGTGACTGTTTTTCTAGTGACTGTCTTTCCAGTGACTGTGCCGATGTGCCTTCACCCATAAAACTGCCCTGTAGAACGCCGCGAACCGGCAAAATGCCGTAATAATACAAGTTTCAGGTTACCTTGATTTAAGGTACTATCTGCCAACGAATTAACCGATTTTCTTCATTTCAACGCTGCCATTATAAGGAACTGAGAACCCATGACTAACCGCCGATCTTGGCTGAATCGCTGGTCACAAAACCATTTTTCCTGTCGGCAGTTTATCTCAGCGGCGGCCTTTGGCTTAGCGCTCAGCATCGGGAGTAGCGTTGTTGGCAGTGGCTATCAGGCGCAGGCCGCCTCACCCGATACGGCCCCCGCAGAGCTGACCGCAGCGATTGACAGCATTGAAGCCGCTGCCTCTGCCCGCGATATTTCAGCAGCCATGGCAGGCTACAGCCCAGTCTTTACCAATGAAGATGGCTTTACGTACGAAACCTTGGAGGCCGCCCTTCAAACCCTGTGGGCTCGCTACGACGAACTCACCTACCGGGTAGAGCTACAGTCTTGGGAGCCGGTTGAAGGCGGCTTTACAGCAGAGACGGTCACCTACATTTCTGGCACCAAAATTCTCAACGGACAGCCCACACAGCTGGAGTCTGTCATTCGCTCAGAGCAAACCTTTAGCAATGGGCAAATCATCTCGCAGCGAACGCTCTCTGAACGCAATCAGGTAACCTCCGGTGAGCAGCCGCCCACGGTATCGGTCATTTTGGCTGAGCAGGTGAGCCCTGGCGAGTCCTATGATTTTGACGCCATCGTGGTGGAGCCTCTGGGCAATCGATATTTGCTGGGTGCGGCCATTGAAGAAGGCACCACCGCAACCGACTTCTTTACGGGGCGTCCTGTTGAGCTAGAGCTACTGTCTGCTGGTGGCCTATTTAAGATTGGCGAAGCCCCTGCCAGTCCGGATAGCCGCTGGGTGTCTGCACTACTCGTTCGCGAAGATGGCCTTACCGTGGTGACGCGCCGCCTGCAGGTAAATTAACGCTCTACAATTGCAACATCCATTCATACGTTATTTGCCTGTCATTTGCCTGTCAGTTGTCTGTCAGTTGCCGCTATGGTCGTCGCTGCTCCATTAGTCTCACAGCCTGTGCCTGCACCCGTTGGTGAAAAGCGGCTACTTTTTCATTCGCTCGACTGGCAAAGATACCAGACGCTTCGAAAAACGCTGAGCCCGGATCGCACCGTCCGATTTACCTATGCACAAGGCACGCTAGAAGTTACCATGCCGCTTGAGATCCACGAGTTTTCTGCTCGGCTAATAGAGCGGTTTGTCTTGATTCTGGTGTTTGAGATGGGCATGGATTTGAAGACCATGGGATCGACCACGCTAGACAAAGAAGCGCTGGATAGATCGGCTGAGCCAGATGATGCCTATTACATTCAAAACCAAGCTTTGGTTGCCGGGCGAGATGTTGATCTAGCCACAGATCCGCCACCGGATCTGGTGGTAGAGGTCGATATTACACACACAGACATAGACAAACTTAGGCTCTACGCCGCAATGGGGATTCCTGAGTTTTGGCGCTATGACGGGAAGCACTGGCGAATTTATTGCCTACAGGAAAATACCTACACAGAAGCAAATAGGAGTCCTACGTTTCCGACTGTTCCAAAAGCAAAGCTATACGAGTTTTTGGCGGCTGCCCGGCAGAATGAAATGATGGCAGAAAGAGAGTTGAGGAATTGGGTGCGATCGCTCACCTAAGGCTTTGGCTACGCTGCAACTAAGGCAGACTGAACTAAGCCTTCAAAGAGGGCTAAGCCATCTGTACCACCGATAACAGCATCTGATGCTCGCTCTGGGTGAGGCATCATACCGAGCACGTTTCCAGCTTTATTACAGATGCCTGCAATGTTGCCCACCGAACCGTTTGGATTGGCCTGGTCAGTGACTGCGCCGCTGGGGTCGCAGTAGCGAAACAACACCTGATTGTTGTCTTCTAGAGATTTGATCGTATCTGGCTCGGCAAAGTAGCAGCCTTCGCCGTGGGCGATGGGAACGGTAATGATTTGGCCTTTTTTGTAGTTTTGCGTCCAGGGGAGGTCGGTGCGTTCTACGGTGAGGGGTGTGCGATCGCACACAAAGTGCAAATCTCGATTGCGCACTAAGGCTCCTGGTAAAAGCCCCATCTCTGTTAAGACCTGGAAGCCATTGCAAATGCCCATGACCGGCTTGCCCAGATTGGCATGTTCGACGGTGGCTCGCATCGCCGGAGAAAATTGTGCGATCGCACCACAGCGCAGATAGTCACCATAGCTAAAGCCACCGGGTACCACCACCACGTCAATATCTGACAGGTCACTATCTTCATGCCAGATCATCTTAGTTGGCTGACCCAGCAAATCGCGCAGTACGTAGGCAACATCGCGATCGCAATTTGCCCCAGGAAAAACAATGACGCCAAAATTCATGAATCTATGCTTCCATTTAGTCAAATGTTGTCAGACAGTGAGATGGACGTCGTGCCGCTGGTTCTAAGTCAGTGGTTCTAAGTCAGTGGTGCTAAGTCACAGGTACTAAGCCACTGCCGCTTCAAATACTTCAATGCAATAATTTTCGATCACCGGGTTAGCCAGAAGCTGATTGCAAATTTTATCAAGCTGGGAGTGGGCAGCGTCTTCGCTCTGTGCGCTCAGATCTATCTCTATGTATTTACCAATGCGCACCTTAGAAACATTGTCGTAGCCCATATGGCCCAATCCGGCTCGCACGGCCTTGCCCGCTGGATCGAGTACAGAGGGGCGCAGCGTCACATAGACTTTGGCGTGGTACAGGCGATCGCTATCAGAAGATGCCACAGGAATAACAGTTGCAAAGGACACCCAAGATCCTACCTCAAATGCTCTCGTGCGAATGATTGCGTTTCGTTTGGTGACAGGTATCTTGTTTAATCAAAAATGATTGCTCAGATTCAATCAAAAATGATTGCTCTGAATTGCCCTGAATTGACCTTATGTCCTTTAAGCTGTAGTAGCGCACAACACTCTCGCTGTACACTCTCGCTGCACTAAAACGTGGAATGAAAAGTCGTCGAACACGGAGCCAGCAACAAATTTTTGAACAGCTAAAGCCGCTTAAAGAGGCGATTTCGGCGCAGGATTTGTACGTTTTGCTGCGATCGCACAATATCAGCATGGGACTAGCCACCGTCTACCGCGCCCTAGACTCCCTTAAGCTAGAAGGTGCCATCCAGGTGCGCACGCTGCCCAGCGGCGAATCGCTCTACAGCCTCACGCAAACCGACACCCATCACCTCAACTGCGTCCGCTGTGGCAACTCAGTAGAAATGGAAGAATGCCCCGTACATGGGCTCGAAAGCCACCTGACCGAATCCCACAACTTTCAAATTTTCTATCACACCCTAGAATTTTTTGGACTGTGCGAAAAATGTCAGCAGGCCCAAACCGCCTAGACTCCGAAGCAAGCTTGTTAGCCAGTGACAGACGACGACGATTCTCTAGGGTCTCTGGCAGACTCGCGCACCGCTGTCGGCTGAGCGACAGAGCCAGCCACCGGCTGCGCTACCGGCTGACCCAAAAATCCCATCACCTCTTCGCACCAGGCAACCCAAGCTAGCTGCTGCCGAATGCCTGCTCGCAAGGCCAAATATTGAAATTGACTTTCCCTAGGCAGCTGCGCCACCTGCGCATATTGCATCGCGACTGCCTGATAGCTCTTGAGCTTTTCGCGGTGCTGCTGGTGATATCGCTCCAGCATTTCTAACAGCGGCTCAGTCGGTACGATGTGGCCCACAGAAAGCTTTACTAGCAGGTCAGACTTGAGCGGTGCCAACGCTTCCTCGGCCTGTCCCACCCACTGCTGCAAATGCTGTCGCCCTTCATCGGTAACGGTGTAGCGCTTTTTATTGGGGCGATTTTCCTGCTCAATCTTTTCAGAAGACACATGGCCATCTTCTTCCAATTTTGCCAAGGCTTTGTAAATCTGCTGGTGGCTCGCACTCCAAAAGTACTCTACAGACTTATTAAAGCGCTTTACCAAGTCATAGCCGCTACAGGGTTGGTTGAATAGCGCGGCCAAAAGTGCATAAGAGAGGGCCATGCTCATCACGAAGAATATTCACCTATAGACATAGTAAGCGACACTTTCGTGAATGTGCACAACTTCTGATGCAGAACCATCTAATTCAAAGGTTCTAACAGGTAGAACCTTCTAATAAGTAGGACCTTCTAATACGTAGAACTTTATGAGCCACTCAAAAAGCCCATCTTCCACTAGTCCAGCGACTCAATCTCCGCCAAAGCTTCTGCAATGGTTGCAACGCCAGTGTTTGTGAGGAGCTCGCTAATAAAGCCTGCTCTGCTGTACTGACCATTTCCCTGATAGCTGTACACCGTCGTCACTGGAAACGGTTCGTTACCCGTTGGGCCAATGCCTGTGATGTATTCAGCAATGACAATGATGTCTGGCCCAGCGCTAATGTCGCTCAAGTCCTGAAACGAAACGGCTTTCAGCTCTTTCATATAGTAGTCTTCATGGTGAGCAGGTAGCGCATGAAATCCACTGTCCGCAGAGGCTAAAAACAGACGCAGGCCACGGAGACTATCTTCAGTAGAAAAAGCCGCTACGAAGTTGGCCTCACCCACATCTGAGTAGGTCAGCTGAAAGCTGTGCTCAGGCAGCAGCCTCATCGTGTGATCGCGGTACTCGTCAAGTTCGTTGTCAGTGAGGGGCCGTAGATCATACTCACGCTCGGGCTCGTCGTCTTCAACGGACACTTGAGCAATTAAGTTATTGCCCTGAGGAGACACAGAAGTCTGCGAAACGGATGCCTCTACGACTGAGCGAGCGGTGTCTTCTGTTGTATGAAGGTTTTTGTTGCCAGCAGTAGAACCGTCTGTCGAAAGCGTGTTAGAGGTGTCAGAAGATACGAGAGATGATAAGTCGGCGGTTAGGGCAGTGGCACTATTAGAAACAGCTTGAGTGCTAGCGCGGTTTTCACCGCTACATCCGTTTAACAGTACTAACGCCGTCATCGAGAGTAGTGCGAGGCCTCTTTTAAGCGAAGTCGCTCTAGAGGCGGTAGCTGAAACAAGTCTGGGGGCGTGAGTCATAACAGGAAAGCAAGTAAACAGCAACAATCAGTAATGAATAATCAGTAATGAATAATCAGTAATGAATAATCAGTAATGAATAATCGATAATGAACAATCCACTACAATAAACAATGAGCTAACGGTTCAACAGTTAGGTCGTTGCTTGTAAGAAAGACATCACTGACGCTGATTCTTATTCCGAACAAAACCCACCGCCCCTGACAAATCGTTACGAGGCAGCCCTTAGCAATAGAGGCTTAGGAGTAACGAATCTGAAGCAATAGTCTTCTACCCTTTTTCAATGGTGAGAGCCGATGAAAGCAGGAAGGATCTTGAACAAAGCCAAAGCCTGCTTTGCCTTCGATCACGGTTTCACTATCGGCGCCGTAGTAATCGAGGACTTGCTGGGCCAGCTGCGCATCTGCGCCAGAGGTAAAGAGCGTGTTGAGGGGTTTTTGATTGTGCGATCGCTCAATCATGACATGGGCACCCGTGTCAGCATCAATGTCTGTGATGTAAAAATAAGTCGTCATAAAGTTATACCCAGCCACATCGTAGTGGTAGTTCAGCGGTGGATAAATCTCTCTTTGTTCTTGCTCTGACATATCTACTGCAAAGCTCCAGCTGAGATGAAAGGTCAGCTTTGTTGGCCAGTAATGCAGGTAACGGCGCACCACCTCCAGCAGCACCGGATCCTGCGCCATTAGCTTAACGACTCGGCAGTGTTCCGGGTTTTTGACCAGTCCTCGAAAGACCGTGCGGCCACCCTTTAGTCTTCCATTTTGTACATCATCTGCGTAAAACTCTCCCTGTTGCCCGGGCTCCGTGCAAGGTGTTTCACAGGCATACCGATAGACCTCTGCAACAGCAGCAGGGGGCAAAGAAAAGCCAAAGCTAACGCCTTTCGTTCTTAAATTTTTTGCATAATCTTCCGGATCGATATGGTCAAAGTTTGAGGTCTCCCGAGGAGAAAGTTGACTCCTGTAGTGTTCGGGCTGTAGCCGCTGACGGCTGTTTTGAACAAAGCTATAGGCGCTGCGAAATTGCTTAAATCGTCCAAAAGTACGATGTAGGTCACCGGTTCGGAATCGCTGACCGAGTCGATCTAGAGTAATCATCAGTAATTTAGAAGTACGATCG
>JBCBKQ010000005.1:0-50673 GCA_038521595.1 Cyanobacteria bacterium J06627_28
AGACCAAGCATTATCTACTCCGCCACCATTAATATCAATTCTGGTTTCATCAGGTAGCGTGTACGGATCTGTGCCCAAACCAGCAATACCTACGCCATTAGCACCTAGGCTGTCTACATCGCCTCGTAACAACACGCCAAGTACATCGCTCGATGGCGTGTTGTTACCAGGGAAACGTACGTCTCTAGAAAACAGGTACTCTAGCTTTGCTTTCGCACGGTCAGCAGCAGGAGAGGCAGCATTCTCGACGATTTGCTGCTCTCTATTTAGCCGAGTAGATTCTGTTCGGCTAGCCGTACGGAAGCTGAGAGCACCCAAGGTAAGGGTGACAATAAGTATGAGTAAAACAGTTGTAGGAAGAACAAAGCCTGCACGACTGCGGCGAGGAGAAAGATTGATAAAAAACAGACTTCTCAAGAGGCCACTCATAAAGCGACGTATAAGTCTCTGAAAGTGAGACCTTTGAGCTGTTTTGCGAGTCTGCTTATTGGCGGACATGGCTGGATTCCTAGCTGATTGGGGAGATGCAAAAAGAGAAGAGAGCGTTAACTGTGTTAGAAACTGTCGAAGCAAAATAATGCAAGGCCAACTCTGAACAGGAAATAACGAATCCGGATATTTTTTGCGATGTTATGACTCAGACTACCCAACAGAAGTAGAGAGAATAATCAGTAGGTACACCCATCTAGAATCTAGAACATATCAAGGTTTCGCCTTTTAGAGAGTGCCATTGAATGAATAATTGAAGTATAAAGAAGACTTGAGTACGTACATTTTTTACGGATAGAAAAAATACGGATAGTTGAGATTGAACAGCCCGCAAAAAAATAAGCTCCCTGTGAAGACACGGGGAGCTTATTGGGGGACGCTTAGGGTTGGCTTGTTAGATTTCCCTAAGACTATTGGTCACAACCTTAGTACTTATTGAGGTCGATACCGGCTTCACGAGCCATGGCTTCGAGCCCTTTCTTTTCGAGCGTCTTTAAGGCTTTGGTGGAAACACGGAGGCGAACGAAGCGTTTGCCTTGGGGCCACCAGATGCGCTTGTCTTGAAGGTTTGCTTCTTGAAGGCGCTTGGTGCGGCGGTGGGAGTGGGATACAGAAAAGGCGTTGTTGGCTTTTTTGCCAGTGAGGTCGCACTTCTTAGACATGGGTGTTTTACGCTAACAGAGTTACTAATTATAGACAGGTTATGGCTTTTAACACAAAAGGCAGGCTGTGAATCGCCTACCTTTTGCCTTGGAAAGCTTTGAGACTAGTGCCTGAGAGCGCCCTGAGTAAAAAGCGCTCGGCATAAATTAACGCTCTGTCAGTTGAGTGAGCAGAGTGGTTGAACGCTCAGTGAAGGATTTCATGCCGTCGGCATCGAAACCTTTTTGAGCCATGAGGGCTAGGTCGTAGACTTGCTCGCAAATAAGGGTGGCAAGTTGAGAAGAGGGGGAGGGAGTACCGTCTGCCTGAACGATTCCTTGATCTAGGTTTGCGACGTTTTTGATCAGTGGGTGAGCGGTGTTGACCAGGAGGGTGTGTGCCTCTGGGAACTGAACGCTTTGCTGCTGGATAAAGGCGCTCATTTCTTGCATACGGCGCAGTTCTTCGGGAAGAAGTACCATGGCTGGTGGAGCGGACTGGTCAGACTTTAACGCTTCAGTGCGGATAGTGATTTGAGGGCGATTTAGCGCTTTTTCAAATACTTCCTTGACTTGTTCGCTGCGGGTTTTGTTGGTGGTGCCATCGACGATTTCGTCTGAGTTGTCGCTATCGATGAGGGTGTCATCGAGGTCGGAGTCTACTCTAGAAAATTTTACGTCTGAGTATTCTTGCTCTAGGAAGGGGACGAAGTGGGTATCGATGAAGGAGTCCATGAAGAGAACTTCTAAGCCTTGGCCTTTGAGTAGGCCAATGTAGGTGGCTTGAGCGATTTCATCGTTAGCGTAGTAGACGCGGTTTTCGTGTTTTTCTTTGTTGCGGTCTAGATATTCCTGGATGGTGGTGTATGAGGCGCCATTTGCATCGACTGCGGGCTTATTGTTGACATCTTGCCAAGCGTCATCGCCTTCTGTTTGTACTTCCACTTTTGGCTCGTCGGCTTTTACCAAGTCAGCAGTGGATCGGAAGATGACGTAATCTTTGACCTGCTTTTTGAATTTGTCGTCGTTGAGGGAGCCAAATTTGACGAAGGTACCGAGATCTTGCCAGATGCTGATGTATTTGGAGAGGTCGTCGCGATATAGCTCTTTAAGGCGATCGCCTACTTTCTTTGCAACGTAGTCTGAAATGCGTCGAACAGTACGGTCTGCCTGCAAGAAGCTACGAGAAACGTTTAGCGGAATATCGGTGCTGTCGATGACGCCGCGTAGGGGGGTGAGGAATTTAGGAATGACTTCCTCGCAGTTGTCGCTGACGAAGACCTGATTACAAAAGAGTTTGATTTGGCCTTTGTTTAGCTCGACGTCGGGTTTGAGCTTGGGGAAGTAGAGGATGCCATTGACGACGAAGGGATAGTCGGTATTGAGGTGTACCCAGAGAAGGGGCTCTTCTTCATAGGGGTAGAGGTAGCGATAGAGGTTGAGGTAGTCTTCGTCGGTGAGTTCGCTGGGGGACTTTTTCCAGAGGGCTTCTTGCTTGTTTAGGACGTCTTCGCCCATTTTGATGGGAACGGGGAGGAAGTCGCAGTAGGTTTTGATGAGCTGCTTAATGCGAGCCTCTTCTAGATATTCGTGCTCATCGTCATTGAGGTGGAGGGTGATGGTGGTACCGCGTGTGGTGCGATCGCTCTCAGTCAATTCAAAAGAGGTACTGCCGTCACAAGACCAGTGCACAGCCTGGGCACCGTCCTTCCAGGAAAGGGTATCGATATCGACACGGTCGGCCACCATAAATGAGGAGTAGAAGCCGAGGCCGAAGTGACCAATGATTTGCTGATCGGATTCATCTTTGTACTTGTTGATGAATTCTTCGGCGCTGGAGAAGGCAACCTGATTGATATATTTTTTGATTTCTTCGCCAGTCATGCCGATTCCACTGTCGCTGATGCTGAGTGTTTTGGCGTCTTTGTCGATGGCGATGGTGATTTCTGGGGTTACTTCGCCGCTGTACTCGCCAGAGCGGGAGAGCATGTTGAGCTTGCTGATGGCATCGACGCCGTTTGAGACTAGCTCACGGATAAATATTTCATGGTCGGAGTACAACCATTTTTTAATAATGGGAAAAATATTCTCGGTATGGATACTAATGTTTCCCTGTTCCAAAACCGTTGTCATAACAAGACTCTGCCTCTATGAGGCGCGCTAAATTTCTACCCTTCATGGTGCGTACTAATGGATGTGCTGACAAGGGCGGTGACGGCGGTTGTGAGTGCGGGTTTCCCTACCTCGTTGCAGTTTTTGAATTTGGGGTCACCCCGGAGCTAGTGATGTTGCAGTCAATGCCTGATTTTTTGATACTGGGTGCGCCTAAAGCAGGAACCACGTCGCTATATCACTATCTGTCGCAGCATCCGCAGATATTTATGAGCCCCAATAAGGAACCTCATTTTTTTGCCTTTGAGGGCGCCATGCCGACTTTTCAAGGACCTGGCGATGAGCAAGCATGGCTAAATATGCTGTCAGTTGTGGCGTTAGAGGCTTATCAGCAGCTGTTTGAAAGGGCCAAGCCTGGGCAAAAGCGGGGAGAGGCTTCGACCATGTATCTGTACTTGGAGGAGAGTTGCGATCGCATTCATTACTATCTCCCTCAGGTGAAGCTCATTGCCTTCCTACGAAATCCTGTAGACCGAGCGTATTCGCACTTTAAGCATATGCGCCGTGATGGACGGGAATGGGAAAAAGACTTTAGAACTGCTTTAGCAAGAGAACCTGAGAGAATTTCGCAAGGATGGGCACCGGCATGGCACTACACACAAGTGGGGCTGTATCACAATCAGCTCCAACGATATTTGGAAAAGTTCAGTTCTGAGCAGGTACGCATCTATTTATATGATGATTTACTGAAATCACCTGAGACTATCTATCGCGATCTATTTGACTTTATTGGGGTGGATGCTGATTGGACGGTAGATACGTCGAAACGCTACAACACAACGTCTGTGGCGCGTAAGAATAAAGTACTGCATGACTTTTTGATGAAGCCGAATGCGTTAAAAACTGCGCTGAGACAGATTATCCCTGCGCATATCCGCAAGCCCCTCTCTGCAAAGATGTATCGAAAAAATGCGACGGCAATTCAGCCCCTCTCTATGACGCATCGTCTGGAACTCATTCAACGGTTTGAACCAGAAATTCTACGACTGCAGGAATTACTCGGGCGAGATCTATCTGACTGGATAAAAACAGAAGATAGGTGTGAAAACACTGGGAAGCCAAATTCAATGGCTAGGGCTGAGATGGGTAAATTGGAGGAGAATGACTCTGTAAAAGCCGCTTGATATGAAGGTGATTGCCTGGCCCGCGTTTAAGACCCGATATCAGAATCCATACACGTGGCTGCTGTATTCACATTTACCAAAATCAACCTCTGTTCGCGAGTTTTCGCCTAAGCGATTGATTTCAGAACAGTTTGATATCTTCCATCTGCACTGGCCAGTAGAAACGATAGTCAGGCATCCCAATCTTTGGGTGGCACGCGCACGGGTGCTGATGTTTTGGCTGCTGCTCAAGTTCAGCAAATGGCGCGGTACTAAAATTGTGTGGACTATTCACGATGAGAAACCACATGTGGTGCTGCATCCAAAGTTGGCGCACTGGTTTACTGAGCAGTTAGTCGGCCATACGGATGGTTGTATTAGTCTATGTGAAGCCGGTAGAGCAGCCGTGAAGCGAGCTTTGCCAGGGCTAGCTGAGACGCCTGATTTTGTAATCAAGCATGGTCATTATCGAGGGTGCTATGCCGATGAGATGGGCGCTGAAGAAGCGCGATCACATCTATCAATATCACCGGACGCGACTGTGCTGCTTTACCTGGGCTATATCAGTCCGTATAAGAACGTTCCGCATCTTATCGAGGTTTTTCGTAAGTTGCCGATGTCTGAGAGCCCCGTCGTATTACTCATTGCTGGGAAGCCCGATAACGATCAGCTGAGAGTGGCTGTGCAAGATGCAACTGGAGAAACGGAAAACATTCAGCTGCATCTTCGCTTTATTCAAGACGATGAACTACAGCTTTTTTTCAAGGCAGCTGATTTAGTCGTGCTTCCTTTTGAGGAGATTTTAAATTCGGGTAGCTTGCTGCTGTCGCTATCGTTTAATCGACCTGTGTTGGCACCACATCTGGGAGCAGTGCCTGGATGGCAACAGCAAGTAGGTAAAGAGTGGGTGAGAACATATGCCGGAGCGCTGACTGTAGAGACGCTGACTGATGCAATACAAGAGCTGCCATCGGCAG
Source organism: Cyanobacteria bacterium J06627_28 (assembly GCA_038521595.1). GTDB lineage: Bacteria > Cyanobacteriota > Cyanobacteriia > Phormidesmidales > Phormidesmidaceae > Phormidesmis. The sequence continues at coordinate 5,383 of JBCBKQ010000005.1, forward strand.
AAGCAGAGGTTTGCTTGGATGAGTTGGGATGGGATGCGATCGCACAACAAACCCTAGCGGCCTACGAATCCCTCACAAACTAGCCCTGCTCCAGTGAGCAACTTTAGTGAGCAACTTTAGCGAGCAACTTTAGTAAGCAACGCAGTCCAAACGAGGCGGATGCTAGTGCTGAACCGCCTTCAGCAGAGAGCGTTCTACGTTTGCCAATGCGGCATCGAGCGTAAATTTATCTAAGACATGCTCTCTACACTGCCTGCCTAGCGTCGGATTCTGCTCGCGCCATGGAAGGTGCTGATGTAGTTTCTCAGCGATTGAATGTGGGTTTGCGGACTCAAAAAGGCCATGACTAAATGAATCGGTCAAGATCTCGGGAATGCCGCCGACACGGCTAGCCAAAACAGGAACACCCGATGACATTGCCTCAATAATCGTGCGACCAAAGGGCTCGGGCCATTCGCTGGGTAGCACGACTAAATCACTGGATTGGTAGACCTGAACTGGCCGGTCAACATGACCCAAGAAAACGACCTTTTCTACAACGTTTAGATGAGCTGCAAGCGATTGTAGTTCAGCCAGATAAGAGGCATTGTCGTTGTGGGGTTTACCTGCGATCGCTAAACATGCCTGAGGTTGATTTGCTTGAGGTTGATTCGCATGAGGTTGATTTGCTTGTGGCTGATTCAACTGTGCGAATCCTTGAATCAGCGTTTCAATACCTTTGTGCCGATCCAGACGTCCGACATAGCTCACGACATAACGATCGGCAGGCAATCCAAGCTGCTGACGAGCAGCGGCGACAGATGAGGCAGGAGAAAAAATGGTTTCATTAATGCCGTTGTAAACGACATCGATAGCATCTGCCGAGTAACCTAGCTGACACCATTCTTGCTTTGTGTGGTTGGAGACGGCAATCAAACGGGAGGCACCTTTCATGCCTATTTTCCACTGCCAGCCTAGCGGCGATGGGGGTGGCAACCGGAGATGACAAACGAAGGGGATTTGCTTTAGACGAGATAGCGTGCATCCAAAAAAGCTGTCGTGGTACTGATTGCTGTAGACAACGTCGGCTTTTTTGAGCGCGGTTGTCCAGAGGTCTGGCAGTAGCGTGCTCAATGACTGCAAAGGCCGTTTGGCATTGAAGCGGTAGTTGTCCACTTTAATAAGATCGCTGCAAAAGGTAGCGTACTGATCCAGCAAGTTTCCAGTAGCTGTGTAGAGCAGTGTGATGGAGTGGCCCTTTTTAGCCAGTCCACGACAGACATCGAACAGGCTTAATTCTTGTCCACCTCTGCGGGAAGACGGTTGATTTTCTAGAACTGTTATGTTCATGAGCAATATATGTTCATTAGCAATAAAGCCGCAGTCAACCGATTCGCCTATAGACATGCCTACAGACGTGTGCATGTCTATAGGCATGTGGCCACGCTCCTACTGTGCCCAACAGAGTTTAGAAAAAGAAAACTTGAAGCGTACACATCGCTGTTCAACGTATTTACACCTGGAGAATACGTAGAGAACAGACTCTATGCACGCTTTAAAGTCAGCAATCGTGAAATATCTCTACATGTAGCGTTTCAAAGCTGACTGCAAACACTAGAAAGTGTGTTACTCTCTATTTTTATAAAGTCACGTATGCCTTTGGCAGGCTATATGTAGAGCTTGCCAATCGTTTGTAGCTCTACGGAACACTATATAAGACGGTTTATCGTCCACATCAACACTTCCCTATTTTCTGACAATCACCATGGTTCAAGAACTCGAACGAACGCGCACAAGAAGTCCTTTCCCGGCAACGGCGCCTGCGGCCTATCCTGTTTTTTACCGGACGTATAGTCGTCGGTTTGATGGGGGGAAGCGGGAGACTTGGCAGGGGGTTTGCGATCGCACCCTGGAAGGCCTCGTAGAACTAGGCAAGCTCACAGACGAAGAGCGTAACCTAGTGTCTAAAATGCAGCGTGAGCTCAAGGCAATGCCCTCGGGACGCTGGCTGTGGGTAGGTGGTACTGACTGGAGTAAAAATCCTAAGAATTTCTCAGGTGCGTACAACTGCACGAGTACGAACGTTGTGGACTGGCGTGCCTTTGGCCTGATGATGGATTTGGCCATGATGGGCTGCGGTACGGGCGCGGTACTTGAGCCGAAGTACATCAATCAGCTACCGGCCATTCGTAACAAGATTACGGTGACGATGCGCGGTGGTGTAGGACAGACACCTGCTGGGCAAAGACGCGAAGAAGCAGAAATTAAGGTGGATGCTGATAACAACCGGGTTGAGGTTATTGCGGGGGACAGTCGTCAAGGCTGGGTAAAGTCCTATCAGACACTGCTAGAGCTTTCGACGGATGAGCGATTTGATGGCGAAGTCGAAGCGATTATTGACCTGAGCGATATTCGGCCTGCGGGAGAGCGGCTGAAGGGCTTTGGCGGCATGGCGAATCCTGTGAAACTGCCTGGGCTGTATCAGCGATGCGCCAACATTTTGAATGCGGCGAAGGGTCGTCAGCTCAATTCGATTGAGTGCTGCTTGCTGATTGATGAGGCGGCAGCTTGTGTGGTGGCGGGTAATATTCGCCGCAGTGCTGGGATGCGACAGTTTGATAGCAATGACAACGTTGCGACGGGGGCTAAGGAAAATCTGTGGCGGCAGGATGCAGATGGCAACTGGAGCATTGATCCGACAAAGGATGCGCTGCGCATGGCGAACCATACGCGGGTATTTCATGAGAAGCCTTCGCCGGAAGAGATTGAGACTGCGGTGCGCAAGCAGTTTTACTCAGGTGAGGGGGCGATTCAGTGGGCTGGTGAAGCTGAGAAGCGAGCACAGGGCAAGGGCCGCTATGGTCTAAATCCCTGCGGTGAGATTATCGGCCAAGATTTTCACTGCAACCTGGCTGAGATTCATTTAAATCAGATTAATCCGAAGGATGAGCAGGCACAGAATGATGCGTTTAAGGCGGGTGCGATCGCAGTTGCCGCCCTGCTAAACCATCAATTCTCCGAACCTCGCTATCAGCAATCTCGTGAAGAAGATCCCATCGTCGGCGTTTCCTTCACAGGCTTCTTTGACTTCTGCGTTAAGGCGTTTGGCGTTGAATGGCTGGAATGGTTTGCCGCTGGTCGCCCAGATACCATGCGAGGGTTGGAATTTAAGGCGCAGGAGAAAGCGTTTCTCAGCCGATGGAAGCAGGTTGTGCATGAAACGGTTTGGGAGTATTGCGATCGCCATGGCATTCGTCGCCCTAACCGCTGTACGACTGTTCAGCCCGCAGGGACGAAAAGCTTGCTCACAGGTGCCTCGTCTGGCTGGCATCCCCCTAAAGCTCAGCGATTCATTCGCCGGATCACTTTCCGCAAAGATGATCCTGTGGCGTTGGCTTGTCTCGATTACGGCTATGCGGTTACGCCATCTCAGTCTGACAAGGACGAAAAAGGAAATCTGCTAGATGATCCGTTTGACCCTCGCTGTACCGAGTGGCTAGTGGAGCTGCCCGTGGAAGTGGATTGGGCTAATCTGCCTGGTGCGGATGAAGTGGCTATTGAGCAGTTTTCTGCGCTGGCGCAGTTTGATTTCTACATGCAGGTACAGACTCACTACACCGCGCACAACACCTCGGCAACAATTGAGCTGCGAGAAAATGAGATTGAGCCGTTGGCACGTCGAATTACGCAGGCGATTCAGAATGATGAGGGCTATGTTTCTGCGGCGTTGCTGGCTCGGTTTGATGATTTGCAGACGTTCCCTCGTTTGCCGTTTGAGCCGATTAGTAAAGCGCAGTACGAGTCTCTACTGAAAGAAGTGGCGAGTCGTCGGCAGACTGAGAACTTCCACGCGGCGCTGGAGAAGTATGATGCGGGTGAGCTGGTTGAGGCTGGGCCTGCTGGTTGTGATTCTGACAAGTGCCTGATGCCTGAGAAGAAGCCTAGTTAGCGGTTATAAAGCCAACAACTCAATTTGATTAGCTATGTGGGGAATGCTCTTTCAAAAGGGCATTCCTTTTTTTTGTGTTTGGCTTTGGCAGATAACCGGATGATGGCGAATCTTGTGAAGATTTTCGGGAATGGAGGTCATTTTTTGCGTATCTCCATACAGGATGTAGCAAGAGTTGTTGATACAGCCTTCTGCACTTAGCTTTAGACACCACGATCAGCTGAACCGGCGATTCTAGTAGGCGCTAAGTGCATAGCGATGGCGGCCTTGCCGCAAGATGACTCGATGTTTATCGTTCCTTTTTTAGAGCAATCCTTGTGCAGTCAGTTTATTGGTTTTGTTTGACAATTGGCGGCGCGTTCGTCGCCCTTTCCCTCGTCGGTGGCGGCGATCTGGCAGATGGATTGGATATTGATGCGGATGCCGATTTTGATGCGGATGCCGATTTTGATGCGGATGCCGATTTTGACGCAGAGTTTGATGCGGATGCTGATTTTGCGGGTGATGATTTACAGATTACGACTGATGTCGATCTGGTGCGGTCTGGGCCGCGTCGCCGTAGAGGGTTACCGCCCGGGCTATCGTTGCTGACGAGCTTTAAGTTTTGGACGTTTGGAGGGTTTTTCTTTGGGCTGACGGGGCTGGTCATTGGGCTCGTGGAGCCTGGGCTGAGCGCGGTTGTTTTGTTTGCGATCGCACTCATAACCGGCTTACTCACAGGCGGCAGCCTCGCCAGCTCTCTGCGCTACCTAAAGCATCGCAAAGTCAACAGCCTTGTACGAAATGAAGACTTTGCAGGCCTTGTTGGGGTGGTAGAGCTGCCCTTTGACCCTAAAAGCAAAGGCAAAGTTTGCCTGGAAGTGGGCGGAAGTACGCTGCATTTAGTCGCCCAAACGGATGAAAACGTGACTTTTCAGCCCGGCGATGCTGTCTTAGTAGTGGGTCGCACTCAAAATCGACTGTGGGTCGTCTCGGCAGAACGCGCCATTGAGCCGGCTGATAAAAGTGGAGACCTTTCTGGCTAGGCTCGCTTATGTTCTATTTCTCTTTTGCGCCATCCTAATTTTTTCTTTTTTGACCTGACCCTTTTGACCTGACCTTTTTGACCTGAACCTTTTTGACCTAACGGAGTGCTAAATCAGATGAGTCAATCTATGTTTCAAACAGATGCTGTTACAGGCGATCAGCCAATTTATCTGTCTGATCGATCTGCTCAGGAAAATGATCAAGCGACTGGCCAGTTGGTGGCACAGACCATCGAGCCGCCTGCCAGGGTAAGTTCTCAAATAGGGGGCAGTCTGGTCGGAACGATAGGCATTGCGTTTATTGGGCTGGCAGTTTTCATTACTTTCTTGAAAACCTGCTTGAGAATTTGTAAGCCGAATGAGATTTTAATTATTTCAGGTCGCACTTACAAACAGGCGAGTGGCAAAGAAGTGGGCTACCGGGTTGTCTTTGGTGGGCGAGCGGTCGTGATTCCTATCTTGGAACAGGTGGAAAAAATGGACATGACGACCATGCCTATTCCCGTTGAGGTGAGTAACTCCTATGCAAAGGGGGGAACGCCGCTCAATATTCAAGCGATCGCCAACGTAAAAATCTCCAGTAAACAGGGACTGGTCGGCAACGCCATCGAACGCTTCCTGGGCCGCAACCGCTCAGAAATTCGCCGGGTCGTGCGCGAAACGCTCGAAGGTAATTTGCGCGGCGTCGTAGCAAACCTCACACCCGAGCAGGTAAACGAAGATCGCCTCAACTTTGCTGAGCGCATTGCCGAGGACGTCGCCCGCGACCTAAACAAATTGGGTCTTCAGCTCGACACCCTCAAAGTGCAGAGCGTCACCGACGATGTGGACTATCTCAGCTCCATTGGCCGTCGTCAAATTGCGAAAATTGTCCGCGATGCCGAAATTGCCGAGGCTGAAGCCATTGGTGAAGCTGAGCGTATCGAAGCGGACTGTCAAAAGCGGGCGGAAATGTTCAAATCGCAGGCGCTGACGATTACCCAAGAGAAAACAAACGAACTGCGAAAGATCAAGGCCGAACTCGACCAGCGCTCGAAATCTGAAGAAGAACGCACCGCTGCCGCCGCCAAAGAGGCCCGTGCCCGTGCTGAACAACAGCTACAAACCGTTCGCGCAAAGCTAGAGCGGCTCCGCTTGCAGGCAGACGAAGTACTCCCTGCTGAGGCTCGCAAAGAAGCGCAGACTCTCCATGCCAAGGGCGCCGCCGCTGGCCTGGCCGAAAATGCTAAGGCCGCAGCTGCCGTCAACCAAATGCTGGCAGAAGTTTGGCAGGAGACAGGCGCAGAAGCCAGTCAGATTTTCTTGCTACAGCAGGTCGAAATGATTTTGCAGGAGGCGGCGGCGATTCCCCATCGAATGCAGCTCGAAAACATCAATGTTATTGATAACGGTGACGGCAAATCAATCGCCAGCTTAGCCAACTTGTATCCCGAAATTGTGAAGCAATTTTTGGCTCAGGTGGAGCAGACACTCGGTATTGATGTGATCGGTACGCTCAGCGCCAGGGGTTCTTTGCATACGAATGGAGCTACTAAGTCAAGCAGCATAGCCTCAAATTAATTAATAATCTGACGCTCAAAAAAATCACAACAAAACAGTCTCATTTATTCAACTGGAAACTCAAACAATGGAATTTTTGATTGCTATTACTGCGCTGGGTGGGCTTGCAGCTGGCGGCATCTCTCTTACCATCAAAAACCTGTACTACATCTGTCAGCCTAATGAGGTGCTCATTTTTGCCGGAGGTAAGCAGAAGCTGGGCGATCGCAAGGTCGGCTATCGACTGGTAAAAGGCGGCAGCAGCCTGCGTACCCCCCTGTTAGAAAAGGTGATGCGCATGAACCTCACCAACATGATCATTGAGCTGAAAGTCTCAAACGCTTACTCAAAAGGCGGCATTCCGCTTCATGTCTCTGGCGTTGCCAATATCAAAATTGCCGGTGAAGAACCGACGATTCATAATGCCATTGAGCGATTGCTGGGCAAGCCTCGTAAAGAGATTGAAAGGATGGCGAAGGAAACCCTAGAAGGAAATTTACGAGGTGTCCTTGCCAGTCTGACGCCGGAGCAGGTTAACGAAGACAAAATTGCCTTTGCGAAAAGTCTGCTAGACGAAGCCGAGGAAGATTTGCAAAAGCTCGGGCTCGTGCTTGATACCTTGCAAATTCAAAATATCTCGGACGATGTGCGTTATCTTGATTCGATTGGTCGCAAACAGCAGGCAGACCTGCAGCGAGATGCTCGCATTGCTGAGGCTGAAGCCCAAGCAGAGTCAGAAGTGCAAACGGCTGAAAACGAGAAAATCACTAAAATTCGTCGCCTAGAGCGCGATATTGGCATCGCCCAGGCGGCGGCTGAACAGCGAACGCAAGATGCACTGACGATGCGTGCGGCGGTTGTTGCTGAGGCTGAAGCAGAGATTGCGGCTGAGCTGGCACGGATTCAGGCTGATGTGCCTGTGCAGCAGGAGCGCATTAAGCAGGTGATGGAGCAGCTAGAGGCGGATGTAATCGCACCGGCTGAGGCCCAATGTAAACGTGCGATCGCCCAAGCCAAAGGTAACGCCGCCACCATCATCGAAGAAGGCAAAGCCCAAGCCGAAGGTACCCGCAGCCTAGCCGAATCCTGGGCCGAAGCAGGCGACAGCGCCCGCGATATCTTCCTGCTACAAAAGCTAGAAACCCTGCTGAAAACGCTCACCGCCACCGTCCCCGATGTCTCTGTACAAAACGTCACCGTCATCGATACCCAGTCCGGCAACTTGGCGACTCAAGCCGCCGCCTTTATGACCCAGCTCAAGCAGACTTCTGGGATTGATTTAGCCGGAGCCATCAACGGCTTTAGTGGGTCAGAACCCAAAACCAATAGTGCCGCCCTGCTCCCATCCGACCAGCCAAACGAGGAGAACTGACCCAGACAGCTGAAAAACGCTATTTCGGCGTTGACACAAAAAGACGTCGAGCGATTAATACAGCTCGGCGTCTTTTGCCAGATCAACCAAGGCAAAGGCCCACAGAGTCGTCCGTCTTCTTTAAGTCCGCTTTCTCTAAATCTATCTTCTCTAAATTCGTCTTTTCTAAAAGTGCTGAAAACTATCGTGGGTAATAGCAGAGCCCATATTGCTATCTAACGACGACAGCAATCTCACGATCCCGGTATCAGTCGTTGTCCCGATGGCCGTTGCAAACCGGGTCTGCGTAAATTTATCGGCAATCTCTGGCGGCAAACAAAGCACTAGCTCAAAATCTTCACCACCATAGAGCGCCCACTTCAAAGCCGTTTCGGCACCCACCGCCTCACTGAGCCCCGCTGGCAGATTAATGTTTGAACGCACAATATCCATGCCTACTCGGCTACTATTGCTAATTTGCAGTAGCGCATTCGCCAAGCCATCACTACTGTCCATCCCGGCCACGATGGGATAAGCCGATAGATTCAGGTCTTCAATAATTTTTCTGAGACCTTTGATCGCATCAAAACGAGGAACTGGCATTTGATGTGCTCTAATCCAAGCTTTGGCATAGCCCATTGGACTATTGTTTGGAAAAGTTTCTGCAGACAGCTCTAGTTCATCAAGTAGCAGAGCCAATCCTGCACGCGAAGCACCGTGAGACCCGGTCACCACTAATGTCATTCCAGCTGTCGCACTGTCTCGACGAATGGTTTGCTCTGGTCGAACATCACCCATCACAGTAATTGAGATAGTGCGCTGCATGGCACGACATAGGTCTCCGCCGTAAATAGCTCCACCGTGAGCTTTCAAACAATCTGACATGCCTCTGTAAAGCTCTTCTACCCAGACCAAAGGCGTATGCCCTGGCAAGCCCAACCCCACAGTAATGCCCATAGGCGTTGCCCCCATCGCTGCCATATCCGCCAAATTCGCCGCTGCTGCACGCCAGCCCACAGAGTAAGGTGGTGTTGTGCGGCCGCTAAAGTGGACATTTTCTGAGAGCATATCAGTGCTGACAACCAGTTGATGGCCAGGTCGGGCATCCATAATGGCGGCATCATCACCAATAGCGCCGTCTTCACAAAAAGGCTTCAGCCTTTCGATGAGGGCAAGTTCGCCTAAATCGGCGATAGTGCCCGACTGACGATGGATGTCAGCAAGTCTTGTTAAATGGTTGAGCTTTTCCATAATTAAATTGGCCTGAGGGCGGCAGTCTTTGTGGGCTTGTGGCGTTTAGAGCGCCTTAATCTACTTAGCTCTTGGTAAATCCAGTGAATGTGAATTCAGCTATTTTCTATCCAAAATGAAAGATAGGACAGATCATTTCTTCCATTGAGTTTCTGCTTGTTCAAGCATGCTGATCAATGAAAGTGTGTGCACCAGACAAAAAAGAGCATAAATGACTGTAAAAATAGGCAAGTTAGCGGAAATTAAACAGCTTTTGAACAATACTTTCCCGCTAGCAAACCGAGGATACCTACAGAGGGATGTTACAAAAACAGGAACGGGATAGGTAGGCATACCGATTATTTTGCAACATATCAAAAAACACGAAAAGAAATTGAGTTTTTAGTGAGAAAAACGAGTGAGGAGAAGGAGAAATGACTTGAAATGTAGATAAACACTTCAAAGCAACTTGCTTCAAACCTTATTAAAGATTAGCTTGGCGAAAAATAATGTCTGTGACTATGATCGCCATTGAGAAAGCCAAAATGGCTGATTTTAAGACCTAGAAAGGGGAATAACTCACTCAGGCTTCGACAAGCACATTAAAACAAAGAAATGCTGCCCTTTAGCTAATATGATTAAAATAATCTTAAAATAGTGATATATAAACAATACACCTGTTAGCACACAGCAGCCATCGCAAAATCGCCCGTGTTTCACAAGTTGACGTCAAACCTTAACGTTGTGGTTTTCTTAGCTGTTACAGACAAACAAAATTTTGCATTTTGTTGTAGGGGTTTGCGGAATACTATCAGTTGCAAATACCATCAGTCGCAAACAGTTGAGTGAGTTACCGTTTACCCTGGCCTTTAATTGAAATGTTCAGGCACCAGGGTAAACAGTTAGATTGCATTTATGCTCTGGGCATCACCAGGTTTTCTGCACCATCGATGACTCTAGCGGAAATGATCTTGTCTTCTTGGGAGAGAGTGCGTAGCGTTTCTTTGCCATCAATGGTGTAGCCGAACACCGCATAGCGGCCATCAAGCATGTTTCGTCCAGCCGGCGTTAGCTCTGCCTCAAACAAGAAGAAAAAGAATTGAGAAGAGCCGCCATTATTATCATCGCTGGGGCGAGCGAGTGCCAGACTACCGTAAGAGTTAAACGGCAAAATAGGCTCATCCATATACTGACCAATTTCTTCTAGGGTGTAGCCGTAGATAGGCTCGTCGTCACCCTTCACCAAAATCTCCATGGGAATGGCACGGTATTCATTTGTTTTTGGGTCGATGTAGCCTTCCTCTGGGCCTTCAGGGTCTCCCGTTTGCAGCACGTAAAAGTCTTCAGCGCGAATGAAAGGCATGTCGTCATAAAACTTTTTATTGACCAAGTCAACAAAGTTACCTGCTGTCACGGGCGCACTATAGCCATCTGCAACCACGGTGACATCGCCTTTTGTCGTCGTAAATTTGACAGTGGCTCTACCTTTTAGCTGTGGCAGGTTTGAGTACTCTTCTGGCACCTCAAACGGATAGCCTTGAACCATTAGCTCCTCTAGCTCGCTCACTTGGTCCAGCATACGTTTGCGCTCAACCCAGACGCCTTCTTTGTCTTCTGCTTCAACTGCCGCACGAATGGGTTCTAAGTCGGCGGTAAGACTATCAAGAATTTCGCCTGCTCTTGCCTGACGCGCTTCAGGTACCGACGCCAAAATAGCATCGCGCTTACGCTCTAGAGAACGCCCGACTTTTTTGAGGTCTCTCTTCATAGAACCCCAGCGTTTGCTACGTAGCCATTCGCTTAAGCCCTCTAGGTCGCCTTGCACCTTACGGATTTCTTCATTGTCAATAGGTAGCGAATACCGCAATAGCGCAGCGCCATCTGTGACTGCGTTGCCCGGTGGTAGACCAGCGATTAGGGGCTGGCTGAGCTGAGCGCCAACAAATAGTGGCGTAGACAAGAAGGGCGTAATATTAGCCGTAGCAGCTTGGGCCGGTGCAACCGTGCTGAAAAAGCAAGCTGCCGACAAAACCAAGCTGACACAGGCAGTTTTAATAAAACTTTTAGTAACCGCAAACCGAGACTGTTTTGTCAGGTTAAAAGGTGAAACATAACCAATAGAGGTGGGCATTCGCAAATTCATGGGGCAATAGGGAGAGCAAGTTTTATAGCAGTCACCCTTGATCTTGCCATAGTCTGTGCCTTAGGGCCGCCTTCATCCATGGGTCAAGTTACCACCGGGCTGTACAATAATGTCCGATTGCCTTAGCACTCTTCAGCTATCACCATGATTTCAAGCAATGATTTCCGCACTGGCACCAGCATTGAACTAGATGGATCCGTGTGGCGCGTCGTTGAGTTTTTGCATGTTAAACCTGGCAAGGGCTCTGCTTTTGTGCGCACAAAGATGAAAAATGCACAGACGGGTAACACCCTTGAGCGAACTTTCCGCGCAGGCGAGATGGTTCCTCAGGCAATTTTGGAGAAAAGGAACAAGCAATACACCTACCGAGATGGTGAGCAGTACGTTTTCATGGACATGGAAACCTATGAAGAGAGCCGCCTGAACGAAGATCAAATCGGTCCGGCGGTAAAATACCTCAAAGAAGAAATGGAAGTCACCGTTCTCACTTGGGATGAGAAGGTATTGGAAGTAGAGTTGCCAAACTCCGTGACGCTAGAAGTCACTCAAACCGATCCTGGTGTCAAGGGCGATACGGCGACTGGTGGCACTAAGCCTGCAACTGTCGAGACTGGCGCACAGGTTATGGTGCCGTTGTTTATTTCACAAGGTGAAAGAATAAAAATCGACACACGCAACGATAGCTACCTCGGTCGTGAAACGTAAGTGCTGTCTTACATGCATAGCACCCTTTTCACGTAACGCCCTTTTCATTAGCCTTTTCATTGGCATTTAGCCATCTTTTTTATCTGGCACCTTTAAAGTAAAGTATGGAGTTTCATAGGTGAATTTTAACGAACTCCGCGAGTTAGTGGCCGCCCTCAACCAAACTGATATCGCTGAGCTAACCCTTAAAAATGCCGATTTTGAACTGACGTTACGAAAGCCGTCAGCCCTACAGCCAGATGTCGTTGTTAGCCAAACACCGACGCCGGCACCTGTGATGCCAGCGGCAATGCCTGTCTCAACACTAGCACCCGCAGCAGCAACGACTACGGCCCCTGCAATGCCAGAACCGGCGGCGCCTGCGGAACCGATTCTAGATTCTTCTCTAGTAGAAATTACTTCACCGATGGTCGGAACATTTTATCGTTCACCAGCGCCTGATGAGTCAGTGTTTGTAGAAGTGGGCGATCGCATTCAGACTGGTCAAACTGTCTGCATCATCGAAGCTATGAAGCTCATGAACGAGCTAGAAGCTGAAATTTCCGGCGAAATCGTGGACATTCTAGTTGAGAATGCCGAACCCATTGAATTTGGCCAGCCGCTCATGCGAGTACGTCCTTCTAAATAAGTGCTCCGATGAGCGCTCCTAAGTTCCTCTCAGGTATTTACAGAGATTTGCTATCTTGTAAGAGCAACCGATCTCGTTTAGAGGGGCATTTTTAGCAGTAGTGTCGGCTGTAAATTTACGGTTTTCTGAAGGTGCCTCTCGCGTTTTTAATGAAGACAAGCTATCGGAAAGCATCCACTAGGAGAGAAATAGTACAGAAAAACTGTTAAGCTGCTACGGATATTGACTATCAAACAAAGTTGACTAAGGTTTTCGCTAACTGTTTCGCTAGAAGCTACGGTTCATAGCTGCTTAAGCTTCTACAAGCTGCGCCTGGTTTCACACAGAAGTGAACAGTTCAAGAAGAAGCTTTTTTTGGCAGGCTCAAGTGTACTTCAGGAGGAAGATTATGACAGAAGGCATGATGAAGAATACCGCCCGTCAGGAGCAGATTAGCCAAACGCGATCTACTACTTCTCCAACTTCTTCAACGTCGAGCCGACTGTATCACCGATTAGAAGAAGCGCTCAACGCGGGCAGTGAGGTTTGGTTTCGCATGCCTGGTACTCGCTTAGTCGGGATTCCCATTTTTCTGGACGCCGAATATGTAGAAGTCGTGGATGTCGATGTCGCTGAAGGGTTTGAGGATGAAGATCTGCCCGACGAACCCTATCAACGCACTGTGTGGCTCATTCGCCTTGAGGAGATCAGTGCCATCTCCTATGCCACAGATCGCTGGAGCAAAGACCGCTTTGAGCGCTTACTGCAGCAGCCCAATAAAGACGATGGGCCTGCTACTGAACCGCGTTAGATTCACTACATAAGGTATTTTGATAGCTCTGCTTTAATTGAGGCAGGGCTTTTTTTGATCTTCTCTACTTCTCAATGCTTCTCAATGCTTATAGACGAGGGCATCTATCGCTATGTCGTTATTGTCCGGTATTACACCTAATATTTTCTGGTCGGTATTGTACCTAAGCAGCGTTATCGGTGGGCGTTGGTAAACTGCTCTCTCGAGTGTTGCTTTGGGTAATTAATCCCAAGCTTCGGAAGTAACGGCCTCCCACACCTGTGAGAAAGCCTAGGTAGGCTACTAGCTGGAGGAGATAGAAATGATCTCGGTAGCCGAACATAGTTTTGAACAGGATGCCGGGGAATTGCTTATCGGGTAAGACGGCGCTAGCATCCCAGAGCTGAGGACCAAGGATGCAAGATTGTGTGCTGATGCACAGGTCTAAGTCGGGCTTGAGTGTTGTCACGGCGACAAAAACGGCATCTAGGTTTTTGAAGACAGAAACGACGAGGCCTGCCACGATGAGCAGGAGGAAAATGCCCATGATTTGAAAGAAGCGCTTTAGGTTAATTTTGACGCCGAATTTGAAGAGGGCAACGCCGATGGCGAAGGCGCCTGTAAGACCTGCGATCGCACCCAGAACACCCGCCGCACTCTGCTGCAAAGACCCGAACAAAAACAGCACCGTCTCGAAGCCTTCACGCAACACCGCAATACACACCAAGCTAAAAATGCTCACGCTGGCCCCTTCCGAATCGGCCAGCGCATCTTTGAGCGAACCTTCTACGTTACTTTTCATGCTTTTGGCCTGCTGCGTCATCCAAATCAGCATCCAGCTGAGCATGACGATAGCAACACTGCCAAACAGAACGCCCAAGGACGGCTTGATCAATCCCTGTAAAGCGGGCATGGCGTACTGCACCTGACGCAGGGTCACACTGAGAAAGATACCAATGAGAACGCTGCCAGCAATCCCTGCCGCCACGCCTGCGTAGACCCATTTGTTCAGTTCGCTGCGATTGGCCTTTGTGAGGCAGGCAAGAACAATGCCGACGACGAGGGCGGCTTCTACACCTTCGCGCAAGGTAATGACAAACGTGGGAATAGCGGAGGCAAAATCCATAGATTGATTGATTAAAAGGCTGACATTGCGCACCTTTTAATTATCCCTAAAACTGAATGATTTTGTGGGCCGCTGATGAAATGTCCTGAAATATTTTGAAATGAACGAGGGCACAGCTATGACGCGAGGCCAATTTCTTTGAGCCGCTGGTGCAAGTACTCGCCTGCGGTTTGGTTCGGGAAATTTGCGGATCCGCCTGTGCACTCGATGCAATCGGGTAGCGGTGTCAGGTCAAACTCTGGGCGAGGATGTACGAAAAAAGGCATTGAGAAGCGGCGGTCTCGGCTGCTAGTCGGATTCACGACACGGTGAGTCGTACTTCTGAGCAGGCCATTTGTGAGTGATTGCAGCATATCGCCCGTGTCAACGATGATTTGGCCTGGGATGGGCGTGATGGGTAACCATTTGCCCTCACGGGTGAGCAGTTCTAATCCGGGTGTCGTTGCCTCACACAGAAGCGTCATGAGATTGATGTCTTCGTGGGGGGCGGCGCGCTGGCTAGAAGGGGTAATGTCGTCGGGGATTGGGGGATAGTGGATGACTCTGAGGATAGTTTGACCTTCTGAAACTTGCGGGGTGAAAAAGTCGGTAGGCTGGTTGAGATACTGGGCGCAGGCAGCCATGAGATGGGCGGCGCAGGCCTCTAACTGCTCAAATAAAGTGGCCATAATGGGGCGAAACTGAGGCACTTCTCTGGGCCAAATGTTATCTGGGTAGCTGACGGGGTTAGCAGTCGCTCGCTCGCGGCCAACATGCCAAAATTCTTTGAGGTCGGGGGCGGCGCTGTCTTTGGCGTGCTCTTTACCAAAGCAGGTAAAGCCGCGCTGGCCTTTGAGATCGGCGATTTCGTATTGTGCTTTGGTGCTGTCTGACAGGGCAAAGAAAGCCTCGGCAGCGCCATAGGCTGCGTCGATGATGCGCTGCTCTACGCCGTGGTTAACTAAGGCAAAAAAACCGTATTCAGACAGGGCCGAGCCAAAGGCGGCGACAAACTCTTTTGTATTTTGACCGCTGACAAAATCTTGCAGATCTAGAACCGGGATAGTCTGCGTCAGGTGCGGTTTGATGGAAATTTGGTTGGGAGGAGTTTGAACTGTCATGGCCTTAGCACAATAAGGTTTTCGGGAGGGAGGTAAACTGTCCAGGGCAACGGTTGCTGACTTAGATATGCCCAGGTGTGTGGTGTGACGATGGCTTGCAGATGATAATCAGTCGTGTGGGTGGGCTCATGGTGGAGCTTTAGAGATAAAACGTAGTTACCAGGCTGTGGGCAGATGTCAGCCAGCCAGCACAGAGCTTTGTTGGCATCCGTGTAATTTTCTTTAATTAGCTGCGTTTTTATCGGTATTTCTGCAGAAGTTTTTGACTTTTGGCGACTCTCCTTTAGCTGATTAGGCTTGGCGGGCTGATATGCAATTTTAGCAGTTGGGTCGGCAACCTCGCGAAAGTTGAGATACTTCTTTCCCGTGACAAAAAATACATTTTCTGGGCGAATACCTATGTAGAGAGCCGACGATGAATCATTTGATGACGTAAGTGATGACGTAAGTGATGACGTAAGGCTAGGCATCTCTGAAGGTATTTCTGAAGTCGGAGATAGACGAAGCGTCATCTGCCAGTCATCTGCTCGTAAGCACAGCCCAGAATCTGGCTCAATTGGATAATCTGGCCCAACTAGATAAGCGGATGACTGATTTAATGGGCCGGTAAGTTTTGCGATCGCACACCTGTGAGGTCTTTCAAAAACCTCCACTGGCCCAGCCTGCCCAATCACTTCCCCTTGATCAATTACCAACAGCTGATCTGTTCGATAAGCCTCACTCAAGTGATGGCTCACCAGTAGCGTAGTTCCAGAATAGTGAGCCAAGCGTTGAAATAGCTGCTGGCCCAGGCGCGATCGCAAATGCACATCCAACGCCGAAAACGGTTCATCTAACAACAACAGATCAGGCCGACTTACTAACGCCCTTGCCAGTGCTATCCGCTGCTGCTGCCCGCCCGATAGCTGATGGGGATAGTAGTGCTGTGCAAATGCTGCCATCTCCACCGCTGCGAGCTCTGCACTGACTTGTCGTTTCGTATCTGCATCAGTCCCTTTTGCGCCAAAGGCGACATTTTGCGCGACGGTAAGATGGGGAAAGAGGGCGTAGTTTTGAAACAGCAGGGCAATTTTGCGCTGACGGCTAGGGAGATTGATGTTGCGATCGCTGTCGTACAAAATGCGATCGCCTAAAACAATCCGCCCCGAGTCTGGCGTCTCAACACCGGCTAAACATCGCAATAAAAGACTTTTCCCAGCGCCTGAAGCACCGAGAATGCCAATCAAAGCATCACTCGTAGAAAACTGAATCCGCAATGTAAAGCGCGATAGCGTTTTGGTAATGTCCACCGTTAGAGGAATTACTTTTGAAGGAATTACTTTCGAAGGCGTTCCTTGCTGCTCTGTCTGCGCTAGAAAATCTTGTGTTGAGCTCCTTGAGACCTCTTCTTCAGGAGAATCCTTCCTTAAAGGAGGCGTCATTAGAGGGAATGTCAGCGTTGGCAAGGTCGAAAGATCGCTGACGTAGTTTGCAAGGAAAACGGTGATGAGTGCGATCGCACCCATCACCCCAGACCACTGTGCTGCCGTTCTAAAATCGCCCCCTTCTACCGCAAAATAAACCGCCATTGGTAGCGTTTGCGTCTTCCCAGGAATATTCCCTGCCAGCATCAGCGTCGCGCCGAACTCTCCCAGCGATCTGGCAAAGCTCAATAGAACCCCAGACAACATACCCGGCTTCGCCAGCGGCAACGCCACCTGATAAAACACTCGCCACTCTGATGCGCCCAGCGTACGCGCCACCCCAAAGAGAGATTCATCAATCTGACTAAACGCTGCCCGCGCGGCGCGATACATCAGCGGAAAAGAAACAACAAACGCCGTAAGAACAGCGGCCCGCCAAGTAAAGACAACATTAGTCGCGAGAAAGCCCAGCGGCCCTTGGGCTCCCAGTAACCAAAGCAGTCCAAAGCCAATAACGGTAGGTGGCAACACCAATGGCAATAACAGCAGGCTATCGATTAATGCTGCGCCGCGCCCCCGATGGCAAGACAGGTAGCGAGATAGGCCGTAAGCCGTTGGGACTGCCGTGACAACGGTTAAAAGCGTGGCTAAAAGGGAGACTTTTAGAGAAATAAAAAGGGGCACGAGAGATTTTTTATTTTTGTTCGAAGCCGAATTTTTGAAAGATTTGAGCCGATTCTGAGCTATTGAGAAAGTCGATATATTGCTGGGCAGCTTCTACGTGAGGGGTGCGCTTTAGAATGGCAATGGGATAGTGGATAGGGGCATGGGTTTGTGGGGGTGCGATCGCAACCACCGCCACCCGATCAGACAGCCGAGCATCCGTCAAATAGACAAAACCCGCCTGGGCATGGCCACTTTCAACCGCAGAGAGCACGCCGCGAACATTATTAAAAAAAACAAGGCGAGAATTTATCTTGGGCAGAAGCGTTAAACGGCTCAGTGCCGTCTGTGCATATTGCCCTGCGGGAACACTGACAAAATCGCCGACGGCTATCTTATTGACATTTGTGATTAAATCTTCAAACCCATCAACAGAGCCGCCTTTAGGCGCAATGAGTGCCAGCTGATTGGTGAGAATAACCTGCTTTGAAGGTGCCAAAATCAACTGCTGTCGCGCCAGCGAGTCCATTTGCTGAGTGCTCGCCGAAAAGAAGATGTCTGCAGGGGCACCCCGTTCAATTTGTCTTTGTAGCGTGCCAGAACCGCCCCAGTTGTAGTAAATTTTGACGCTTGGGTGAGCGGCCTCAAAGAGAGGCTGAATTTCGCTCAGCGCATTTTGGAGACTCGCGGCAGCTGAGATAGTCAGCGTTAGGGTTTGCTGCTCTTGGCGTTGAGTATTAGATGCGCGGCCCATGCCATCGGTCGCTATCAAACCACGCGAGAGCGCGACCACAGGCAGGGCCAATAGTGTCAAAGCAACCGCAGCAGAGCGAGCCATAAAATCTACGCCAAAACAAACTCTCTACTGCTCATAGTAGTCAGTGCGCCGTAATCAATGCACTCTCATCAATGCACCGTAACTAACGCGCCGTAACCAACGCGCCGTAACCAACGCGCCGTAACCAACGTACTCTCATCAATAAACGTCTTTAAAGTGTCTTTTAGAGCGGTGTTCAAAGCCTTGGGCTCAAAGAAGCGGTAGAATTTACAAAGGTTCACATGGAAATTTGCTTCTAGAATCTGCTTTTGAAATCTATACCCGTTAGCGCCCACCGTCCCTAACCGCTTCAATGCTTTCTTTAAAGTCTCTAATCGTTGATAAGTTCTTAACTGTTTGGTGGGCCGTCGTTATCGTCCTGTTAGCGTTACCGTTCGCAGCTTGGTTAATCAATATTGCCGCCGCACCAGACAGCAGCGACAGGTGCCGAACTTTTAGCGGCCATGAGGTTTGCATTAGCAGTATTCGTCGCAGTGCCAAAAGCTATTGGGAATATCGCACAGTGGTGAATATTGACGGCATCAAGCAGCCGCTTGAGCTTTATAATTGCCGCGATCGCACCCGCATTCTCGCCAGTGACGGCACCATTGTCCCCTTTCTCACTGGTAAAACAGGCGATTGGGTCTGCCAGCTCACCACGCCCACCCGCTCAAAGCAAGTTAGAGAACGTGGCGAAATTACCATTCGATAGCTAGCCTGCGTTTGGTCATGCTGACTTTCGTTTGGTCACGCCGGCTTTTTATCGGGCTTCTCATTGCTGAGCAGGGTCAGCGCATTTTCTAGCGTATCTGCCTCTTCCACCGGCTTATCCGTTCGCCACCGTAAAATCCGTGGAAAGCGAACCGCAATCCCCGACTTGTGCCGCTTTGATTCAGAAATGCCCTCAAAGCCAATTTCAAATACATGCACCGGCTCCACAGAGCGCACTGGGCCAAATTTTTCTTTTGTATTTCGCCGAATCCAGCGGTCTAGCTTTTCAATTTCTGCATTGTCTAGACCAGAATACGCCTTGGCAAACGGTACCAATGTTCTGCCATCTCCCTGGCCCGTCCACAGCGCAAAAGTGTAGTCCGTAAACAGGTTTGCTCGCTTGCCACGTCCGGCCTGTGCGTAGATCATCACCGCATCCAAGGTCATCGGGTCTACCTTGTGCTTCCACCAGTAGCCGCGCTTGCGACCCACAAGATAGGGGCTGTCTAACGCCTTTAACATAAGGCCTTCTGAGCCGTATTCTCTAGCGTGCGATCGCCATGTTTCCAACGCTTCAAACGTCTCAAACGGCAGCGGCTTCGCATAGCTCATCACCTCATTTGGATGCGCATCCATTAACGCTATCAAGGCAGCCCGCCGCTCGCTTAAAGGTCTTGCGCGCCAATCTTCGCCATCTTTTTCCAGTAGGTCGTAGGCAATAAAATGCACCGGATTTTCGGCCATGAGCTTTTTGGTCACCCGCTTGCGGCCCAGTCGCTTTTGCAAAAAGTTGAAATCCAAGGGGCGAATAGTGCCCCGCTCACTCACACTGCCATCCCAGCAAACGATCTCCCCATCTAGCACCGTTCCCGCTGGCATCGTCTCAATCGCTGTCTCAAACTCAGGAAACTGATGGGTAATTAAATCCTCTCCCCGCGACCAGGTAAACAGCTGCCCCTCCCGATAAATCAACTGCGCCCTGATGCCATCCCACTTCCACTCCGCCTGCCAGCGATTGCCCTTAGCTTCGGCCATAAAGGCCGCCTCAAACTTCTCCACATCAATTGGCGCAGCCAAAAAGAAAGGATAGGGCCGGCTCGGATTGGCATCTGCCTCATCTGGATCAATCAGC
This sequence comes from Cyanobacteria bacterium J06627_28, assembly GCA_038521595.1. Taxonomy (GTDB): domain Bacteria; phylum Cyanobacteriota; class Cyanobacteriia; order Phormidesmidales; family Phormidesmidaceae; genus Phormidesmis. The sequence goes on from JBCBKQ010000005.1 coordinate 25,653, forward strand.
GACGCATAAAAATCACCCGTCGTCTCAATATCGCCCATTAGCCGGTGGGTCAGCACCGCTTCCGTCAGGTCATATTCAGCTGCCAGCGCCTTTACCACTAGCTTGCTACTCGCCCCCATCCGAAAAGCCCCTGTCAGCACCTTATTCAGGACAAAAATTTCGTCATCTTTTAAATTTGCCCACCAGTCAATCACCAGATTTTTTAGCGTTTCTTCGTCTTCAGCCGCAATCTGCTTTACCTGAGGAATCACCGTCTCCATCCACTTATGTAGCGGTGTCTCACTGCCTGCCTCAGACGTACCTGTTGCCGCTATCGGCGTATCGCGTAGCAAAAGCGCAATCGTTTCCGCCGTATCCCCCACGTGAGACGCGCTCTCTTCGAACAGCCATTCGGGCACATCAGAAATTTGCAAAAAAATCTCACGCAAAATCCGAGAGGTAATCAACCGCTTGCGCGTTTTGCCCATCAGCAAATGAAGCGCCCATACTGCATTTTCTGGCGTTTCATCCTGAAAATACGCCTGTAGTGCTTTGACCTTTTCATTGGTTGACGTCGTTGCATCAACTGCTTGAAACAGGGCTGTAAATCGCTTCATACCTTTTTGTACCTAGGTCGCTTGCAGAGGTCGCCATCAGTGGAATTGGCCATTCATTAAGACATTTGCTGACATTTGGGTAATGCCAGAGTAAACGCTTTAGGATGTTAAAGTTCTCAACATTTTGATATATCTATCATTCCATTGAAGCTCTCTGACTCCAACTCAGCTAACCCAGCTCCCAAAAAACAGACAGCCGCTGCCTCCGCAGGAAATAGCAACGCCGACCACCCCGCGAAAGGCACCTCGCACACTCAGCAGGCAGATCGTTCGCCCTTACCCACACAAAGCGTAACGCCCCCGTCTGCCATGAAAAAAGTCAAAGAGACCGCCAGTTCGCTAGATATGCAAGACAACGCCGCTAACAACGATTCCCCAACTGAGGACACATCTGCTGAAATCAATTCGAAGACAGCAGTCACTGAAGACACCACAGTCATAACAAATGCCGTTGGAACAAATAGTGTCTCTGACATAGATGATGTCTCCGGAGTAGAAAGTGCACCGCCTGCCAAGCTTCAAAAAACGGTAAAGACCCGTAAGCGATCGCGCACTGCAGCCACCAAACCCTTAACCAAACCCAAAGCAGCCACTGCAAAAGGTGCAGACAAAGCACCCCCTGCATCGGTTACTTCTGCATCTAGTTCTACATCAGACGACGACAGTTCGCGTCTCACGTCTAGCGCCCTTGACGCAGGCACCTCCAATCCCAAATCAATGCCTGTAAACCATGCCATTTCCGCTACACACCGCCCTTTCAAACTGTCAGCCAACGCTCAGCCTGTGACTCATAATAGCGATCGCATAGCCATTTTCATTGACGGCTCCAATCTCTTCTATGCCGCCTCCCACCTCAACATAGAAATAGACTATCGTCGCCTCCTCTCCTCTCTTGTCAGAGGCCGCCGCCTCTTGCGAGCCTATTTCTACACGGGTGTCGATCCCCAAAACGAAAAGCAGCGTGGTTTTTTACTCTGGTTAAACCGCCATGGCCACCGCGTCGTCAGTAAGGAGCTATCTCACATGCCCGACGGCTCCCGCAAGGCCAATATGCATGTAGAGATGGCCGTAGATATGATGCGCATCGCGGAATATTGCCCGACGCTCACGCTGCTAGGGGGTGATGGTAACTTGGCCTATGCACTAAAAGTGTTGAGCCAGCGCGGTACCTGTATTGAGGTTGTCAGCCTGCAATCTATGACCAGCGATAGTCTGATTGATCTGGCAGATTCATATCGGGATTTGGCGGATTTGAGGGATGAGATTAAGCGTTAGGTTTCGGGGCCCCTCATCCCCTAACCCCTTCTCCCTGGGGAGAAGGGGAATCGGAGCTAGTCTGATTGATGCTGTGGTAGGTGGGAGCAGATTGTTTCGAGTACGGAGTCTAAGTTGTTTCTTATTGCTTTATTTTCAAAGCGTAAGACTGTTAGGCCATTAGCTATCATCCAAGCATCTCGCTCCGAGTCTTTGTCTTTTTGAGTCTGATGTATCGAGCCATCAAGCTCGATAACCAGCTGCGCTTCATGGCAGTAGAAGTCGGCAATAAATCTGTCGATATTGTGCTGTCGGCGAAACTTTGCACCACACAAGCGACGGCCACGCAAAAATAACCAAAGTACCTGCTCAGCAGAAGTCTGCGACTTTCGCAGCTCCCTAGCGCACACAAGCAAGCTATCTGGAATTTGTCGAAAGCGGCCTGCTAATCGAGATAAATCAGAGTCCATATCGATAATTTACCCAGCCTAACCCTCTTCCACTCGCTTTCGGTTCCCTTCTCCCCAGGGAGAAGGGCTAGGGATGAGGGGCCCCAGCGTCTATGCCTCTCAGGTGATCGCACAACCCATATTCCTGCCCGTCAACTCCAAATTGAATGAGTGCCTGCAGGAAATCATTCAACAAAAATCAAACGCCCTGATCTATGCAAATAGATCAGGGCGTTTGGGCTTGATAGCCGGTGAAGCTTCACAAGCGTTTATTCCGCAGACCGCTTGCGGCTAAAGCACACAAAACCAAGACAGGCGAGGGCGATCGCAACACTACCCGCAGCCGCCACAGGCGAACTTGCATAGTGCACATCGCTATTGTCGACGCTGGCCAACTCATTGATTTCGATGCCAGCTTCTGTCACAGGTACCGTCAAAATGTCCTGATGACCAGCTCGCTCAATATTGACTTCCCAATTACCGCTCATGGTCTGATCGGGCGTGAAGGTAAAGCGGCCTTGGTTATCGGTTTTGCCTGTCACTTGAGCACGAAAAGGCTGATCAGGTGCATATACCGTTACCTTTGCACCCTTTAGGGGCTGGCCATTGCTGAAGGTCGTCTGTAGCTCTAGGCTATCGCCAGCGGGGCCATTCAAAAAATAGTTTGTCTGAACCTGGTGTGCCATGGCCTTGGTTGGCACTACAGCTAGGCCCAAAGCAGCAACCAGCATCAAAGCTCGATTACGAATACGTGTGTTGTGTAGGAGGACTGTCGGTTTCATAGAATTACCCTTTTAGTAAGGGCCGCTTTAAAACACCAAAGGTTGGTCGAGGAACAGTTGATTGTAAACTTTTCAAAACAACCTCTATAGGTTTGCCCAAACAGAGCGTGAGCCTAACAAGTTGATTCGAGGTTAAACCATCTGTCTACATTATGCATTCCACTGTAATTGCATGGAGAGTAAAGGCCAATTTAGAGAAGTGGCCATGCAAAAAAATTGGCTATACAAAAACTGATCCCGCCTTACGAAATCGGCAAAATCAAAAGTACAGCTTACTCGTCAGGCAAGTCCGCTAGGTTACTGGCGTCCCATTTCAATACAGAGGCCTCTATGCCTTCGGTTTGCTTTCGCCTTGAGTCTGCTTCAAACCAAGCAATAATCTGCCCATTGGTTAGTTCGGCGATGTCTATGTCTAAGTCTTTGGCAATGTAGGTCAGCAGCTTGCGAGTGGAGAGCGTAAGACGGGTCAGAAATTTTTCTGGCGATGTGAGCAGTGCAGCATCGACGACGGCGGATTCTTCTTCTGTGAGGAACTGTAGCGACATGGAAGAGAAGGATGAACGAGGAGTGAGGAAGGATGAATGAGAGGGGGAGGTTAGAAGTTTTTGAGTTTCTTGAGGCGTAACAGGTCAGTCGATAGACGTTGACTAACTGAAATTAGGACTAATTAGCTGATGGGGTGGTGGGTTTTGCTTTTACCAGGTAGCCGCACTGGTGTTCGCCGTTCACAAGCCAGTGGGTGCGCTCTACGGAGCAATCTGGGAGCGCGATCGCAAACATGGCTAGCTCGTGGCCACAGACCGTTGGGTAGGATTCGGCAATATGCGCGATCGCACAGTTATATTCTGTAATTACAAACGCCGCCTCCACAGCGGGCTCTGCATTTTGCCCTTCTACCTCATCTGCCGGATAGCACTCAGCCATATAGCCTTCCGCCTGCCGCAGCTTCACCAGCGCCTGCATCCGATCTTCCAAAGGTGCATCACCTAGCTTCTTGCGGTATTCCTTCGCCTTGCGCTGCCACTGATGCTTTAGCAGCTTGCTCACATGCTCTGGCCCCATCGTATCGGCCACTGTATTGAGTAGCGATAGCGCAAACTGGTCGTACTGGTCAGGAAACTGCTCGCGACCCTCACGGCTGAGCTGATACACATGGTTTGGCCTGCCGATGCCTTCCTGGCTCGTCTGGTGCTCAATCAGGCCGCTCGATTCCAAATTTTTTAGGTGGCGGCGAATGCCTTGGGGGCTGATGCCAAGGTGAGCTGCGATCGCACCTGCTGTCGAAGTCCCTCGCTTCAGCAAAAAGCGGAGAATATCGTCCTTCATAGACGATGCCTGCGGGGGTTGTTGAGATGTCACTTTCTGGCGCACAGATCTCCTGGGGTAAATCTCCTTAGGCATGGCCTTCAGCAAATAACTGAAAGGCTCTTAAAACATGCTCTACAGCAAAGTGAGACAGCCGTCTAGGAGGCCGTACACAATACTTTAGAAACAGGTTTGTTGCTAAAGCCCTACGATTACAGTAACCTTTATTTAGATACTTAAACAACATTGATGTTGCTTTAAGCCATCAGCCTTATTATATAGCCTCTCTTGAGTTAGGCGTTATGCCCAAGAGACGCACCCCGTCCCCCACAGGAAACATCAGTACAATGAGCAACAGCAACCCTGTCCAAGGCTCCGATAAAAGTCTCGAAATCATGCGGAACTTTGCCCAGAGCTACGCCAAGCGTACCGGCACTTACTTTTGCCAAGACTTGGGCGTTACAGCCGTTGTAATTGAGGGCCTTGCCAAGCATAAAGACGACCTGGGTGCACCCCTGTGCCCCTGCCGCCACTATGAAGACAAAGAGGCAGAGGTTAAAGCTGCCTACTGGAACTGCCCCTGCGTCCCCATGCAAGAGCGCCAAGAATGTCACTGTATGCTCTTCCTTACCGAAGACAATCCTTTCTCTGGTAGCGAGACAGAAATCTCCTTTGAGCAGATTCGCAGCGAAACTAGCGCCATGAGCAAGTCCTAGCTTCTGCTCGTTTACAGTCTTTTCCTTTTCTACTGCACCTTGATCTTTGCCTGATTAGGCACTTTTGACTCCATGAGTTCTAGCGTTCAATCTGTCGTTAGTCAGCCTTACAAATACGGCTTCGTTACGGATATCGAAGCCGATAGCCTTCCCCGTGGCCTCAGTGAAGAGGTCATTCGCGCCATTTCGGCCAAAAAGGAAGAGCCCCAATTCATGCTGGACTTTCGCCTGAAGGCATACAGGCGCTGGCTCACCATGGAAGAGCCCAGCTGGCCCAACGTCAAGTACCCGCCTATCGACTACAACGACATCGTCTATTACTCTGCGCCCAAACAAGCTGAGAAAAAGTTAGACAGTTTGGATGAAGTAGATCCAGCCCTGCTAGACACCTTCGATAAGCTCGGTATCTCTATTAACGAGCAAAAGCGCCTGGCAAATGTGGCTGTCGATGTCATTTTTGACAGCGTTTCTATCGCCACAACGTTCAAAGAAGACTTGGCTAAGCATGGCGTTATCTTCTGTTCTATTTCAGAAGCTGTTAAAGAATATCCTGAGCTAGTGCAAAAGTATCTGGGCACCGTCATCCCGGTCGGTGACAATTACTTCACGGCCTTGAACTCGGCGGTCTTTACCGACGGCTCCTTTGTCTTCATTCCAAAAGGTGTGAAGTGCCCCATGGACTTGTCCACTTATTTTCGTATCAACAACGGCGATTCTGGTCAGTTTGAGCGCACGCTGATTGTGGCTGAAGAAGGCAGCTCTGTGACTTATCTAGAAGGGTGCACTGCACCTATGTACGACAGCAATCAACTCCACGCCGCCGTCGTTGAGCTGGTTGCCCTAGACAATGCAGACATTAACTACTCAACCGTTCAAAACTGGTTTGCCGGAGATGAAAACGGCAAGGGTGGCATTTACAACTTTGTGACCAAGCGCGGTCTGTGCAAAGGCGTCAACTCCAAGATTTCTTGGACACAGGTAGAAACGGGCTCAGCTATCACCTGGAAGTACCCTAGCTGCGTACTCGTCGGCGACAATTCTGTAGGCGAGTTCTACTCTGTTGCACTGACAAACAACTATCAGCAGGCTGACACCGGCACGAAGATGGTTCACGTGGGTAAAAATACTCGCAGCACCATCATTTCTAAAGGTATCTCTGCCGGTAAATCTAAAAATAGCTATCGGGGTCTCGTGCAAATTAACCCCACTGCAAAAGGGGCTCGCAACTATTCTCAGTGCGACTCCATGCTCTTGGGCGACACTTCAAATGCCAATACCTTCCCCTACATTCAGGTGCAAAATAGCACCGCGCAGGTAGAGCATGAAGCCTCTACGTCAAAGATTGGGGAAGATCAGCTGTTTTACTTTGCCCAGCGAGGCATTTCACCCGAGGATGCCGTGTCGATGATCATCAGCGGATTCTGCCGCGATGTCTTCAACGAGCTGCCCATGGAGTTTGCTGCTGAAGCAGATAAGCTGCTCAGCCTAAAGCTGGAAAATTCTGTTGGCTAAGTTTCTTACAGACGCAGCTTCAACATTCTCTCTTTTAACAACAGCACATACGACTGCTGCTTTGATCTCTTGCCCTAATCATGATTAACGAAAACGCAAAAACTATTCTTTCTGTTCGCAACCTTCGCGCTAGCGTTGACGGCACAGAGATTCTCAAAGGCGTGAACTTTGAGGTCAAGGCAGGCGAAGTCCACGCCATCATGGGCCTCAACGGTTCTGGCAAGAGTACCTTTTCAAAGGTATTGGCCGGACATCCTGACTATGAGGTCACCGCAGGTGAGGTCATTTTCCAAGGGCAGAATTTACTAGAGCTAGAGCCACACGAGCGCGCAAACTCAGGTGTGTTTTTAGCGTTTCAGTATCCCCTAGAGATTCCTGGCGTGAGCAATCGTGACTTTTTGCGGGTGGCGTACAACTCTCACCGCAAAGCAAACGAGCAAGAAGAAATAGACGTTTTTGACTTTGATGATTTGGTTGAAGAGCGGGCGGACATTGTAAAGATGGACGTGAGCTTTTTAGACCGGAGCGTTAACGAAGGCTTTTCGGGTGGTGAGAAAAAGCGTAATGAGATTTTGCAGATGGCGCTGCTAGAGCCCGCGCTTGCCATTCTTGATGAGACAGATTCTGGTTTGGATATCGATGCGCTGAAGATTGTTTCTGAAGGTGTGAATAAGCTAAGTACGCCAGACAATGCGTCTGTTTTGATTACGCACTATCAGAGACTGCTGAACTATATTGTGCCGGACTATGTGCATGTAATGGCTCAAGGTCGCATTGTGAAAACGGGCGGTAAGGAGCTAGCACAAGAGTTAGAGTCCCGTGGGTATGACTGGATTGTGGCTGAGGAGGCTGCGATCGCATAAATCATGTCTAAAACAGCCAAAACCTCCAACCCGTCAGCCAGTTCTATCAATAGAGAAACCTACCTAAAGCATTTGCTGACTCAGGCCTCTGCGGCGGCGGATGAATCCTTTTTAGGATTAAAGCCGCTGAGAGAGCGGGCGATCGCACTTGTCGGCGAGCAAGCCTTCCCCGCTCGCCGCGACGAAGAATGGCGATTTACTGACCTCTCAGATATGCTCGCCCAGCCTTTCCAGCGGGCAAGAGCCGTTAAGGATGCAAACGCTGAGCTCACATCAACAGAGCTGAGCGATCACCTTGCCCTGTTCTCAGAGGGGCAGTGCCTGACAACGTTGAACGGTCAATTTGTGCCAGAACTCTCTGCACCGATTAACGCTGCACCGATTAATAATGACGGCACAGCAGAAGGCATTATTGTCGCACCGCTGTCTCAGCTTGTTAAAAGAGCAGATTTTAGCGATCGCATCAAACCGCTCCTCACTGCCAAACTCGCCCAAACTAAAGGCAACGGTGAAGTTTTCACCGCCCTCAACACCGCTGGATTTTCCGACGCCCTAGTCATTTGGATTACCGCCGATCAAATCTTTGATAAACCCATCTGTCTCGTGCGAGCAGCTAGCGGCAAAGAAGTCTCTCATTTACGCACGCTCGTCGTTGCCGAGCATCATGCAAGCCTCACTCTGGTTGAATCCTTCTGGAGCCCGCCCAGCCAGGCCGCAGCTGATAGTGATAATCCTGGCAGATTTAACAACAGCGTCACCGAAATTTGGCTAGGTGAAGGCGCACAGGTCAACCATATTCGCCTGCAAGACGAAAGCGCAGAAACCTTTCACATCAGTAAAACAGCCGTGGATCAATCTGCAAACAGTCGCTACCAGTGCACCGCCATTGAGTTAGGCGCAAAGCTGTCGCGTCATAACCTAGAGGTCTACCAGTCTGGCCCACAGACCGACACACACATGTACGGCATGAGTGCCCTACGAGACAAACAGCTTTCAGACACCCACAGCTGTCTTACCCTCACCTACCCCCACAGCACCGCCACTCAAATCCAAAAAAATATTGTGGACGACCGCGCCCACAGCGTCTTTAACGGCAAAGTGTACGTCTCCCAAGAGGCCCAGCTCACCGATGCCTCTCAGCTCAACCGCAACCTCATGCTCTCTAGTAAAGCGCGGGTAGACACTAAGCCCGAGCTGGACATCGTCGCCGACAACGTGAAATGTGCCCATGGCGCAACCGTCAGTCAGCTACAGGCCGACGAAGTCTTTTACCTACAGAGCCGAGGCATTGCCGCCGAGCAGGCACAGCGGCTCCTTCTCTATGGATTTGCGATGGAAATAGTCGAAAAAATTTCCGTCAGCGCGCTCAAACAATCTCTGAGCGATCGCCTCACACAATGGGCGCGATAAGCTATTTCTCCCACACAATTCGCCCCTCCTCCCTCCCATGACAGCCACCGTCCCAACGCAGCGCCCACCAATTTCTGAAAATTTTCTTGCCAACGAAGTCCGCGCTGACTTTCCCATTCTGCAGCAGCAGGTAAACGGCAACCCCCTCATCTACCTAGACAATGCGGCCACCTCACAAAAGCCGCAGTCTGTCCTAGATGCGATGACCCACTACTATCAGGCGGATAATGCCAACGTGCACCGAGGTGTTCACACCCTCAGCGCCCGCGCTACCGAAGCCTACGAAGGTGCTCGCGATAAAGTCGCCAAATTTATTAATGCTGCCTCTCGTAACGAAATTGTCTTTACTCGCAACGCCAGCGAAGCCATTAACCTAGTTGCCTATGCCTGGGGATTGAATAACCTGCAAAAGGGCGACGAGATTTTGCTCTCTGTGATGGAGCACCATAGCAACCTGGTGCCCTGGCAGCTGATCGCGCAGCGCACTGGCGCAGTCCTCAAGCATGTCCCGCTCACGGAGGATCAGGCCTTTGACCTAGCTGCCTTTCATCAGCTCGTCGGTAATCAGACTAAGCTAGTTGCCATCAATCACATTTCGAACACGCTTGGCTGTATTAACCCCGTCACTGAGATTGTCGCTGCTGCGAAGAAGTACGGCGCTCACGTCTTGATAGATGCCTGTCAGAGCGTGCCGCATATGCCTGTGGATGTGCAGGCGCTGGGCTGTGATTGGCTAGTGGCCTCGGGTCACAAAATGTGCGGGCCCACGGGCGCAGGTTTTCTCTACGGCAAGCTAGCGGTTTTGCAGGCAATGCCTCCCTTTTTGGGCGGGGGCGAAATGATTCAGGACGTGTCGCTGAGCACCTCTACCTACGCAGAGCTACCCCACAAATTTGAAGCCGGGACGCCTGCGATCGCAGAGGCTGTGGTCCTCGGTGCGGCTGTAGACTACCTCACACAAGTCGGCATAGAGCGTATCGCAGACTACGAGCATCAGCTAACCGCTTACCTGTACGACAAAATTTCTCAGGTGCCAAAGGTCACGCTCTACGGGCCAAAGCCCGCTGCCGATGGCACAGGTAAGGCCGCTATTGCGACCTTCACCGTAGATGGTGTACATGCCCAAGATCTCTCGACCTTCTTAGATCAGTCCGGCGTTGCCATTCGCTCTGGTCACCACTGCACTCAGCCCCTGCACAACTTACTGGGTGTAAATTCCACGGCCCGAGCCAGTCTGTATTTTTACAACACTCCCGCAGAAATCGACGCCTTTATTGCTGCTCTTAAGGAAACCATCGATTTCTTTGGCAACATCTTTGAATAGTCCTAAAAATGGAAAGAGGGCTAAAAATAATTTGGGAAAGGCACAGGCAAATCAGTGAGAGCTCTATTCTTAAAAGGCGATAGTTTTCTAAAAACAGAGGCATTCTAGTGACACTTGTAATGCTTTTTTGTCGCTGCGACCCTTGTGCCTAAATCAAACTCGCCGACCGCTGATACCCGGCCCTCTACTAGAAAATGGAAACCTGCTAGAAAGCTAAAAAACGTCATCCAAAACTCGCCACTCGCGATGATTGAGTGGGATAGCGATGGCATTATCATCGGATGGAATGCATCTGCTGCTGAGCTGTTTAGCTTTTTTGAAGATGAGGCTATCGGACAAAGAATAGATGTGCTGCTGGCACAGCGACAGCTAGCCGATTTGGAGCTGGGCGACTGGATGCGATGCGATCGCAAAGGCGTCCTGCGAGAATATGTCGGCATCGGCGGTAAAAAGCTGTGCCGCTGGTTTAATACGCCCTTTATGAGCAAAGGTGATCGCGTCGGCACCCTCTCCACTATTGTCGAAGTCATCCAGCCCAGCGCCAAATCTAACGAAGAACTGCGATCGCAGCTACAGTCGCGCACCCAAGTACTTAGGCACACCACCGCTCGGCTCAAGCTCGCCATGGCAGAGCGCACCCAGACCCACGCCGCCCTCAGAGACAGCGAGATTCGCTTCCAAAACCTAGCCGCCAACGTTCCTGGCGTCGTTTATCAACTGTGCCGCCGTACCGATGGCAGCCATGACATTCCTTACATCAGCGCCACCTGCCAAGACATTTATGAACTCAGCGCTGACGCCATTCAGACAGAGCCCAAGCGCGTCTTAGACATGATTGACCCTGACGACCGGCTCAGCCTAGAGCTGACCATGCGTCAATCGACCGAGAAACTTTCTACCTGGCATTCAGAGCATCGCCTGGTAACCCCCAGCGGTAAAACCAAATGGGTCAGCATGGATGCCAAACCTCAAAAGACAGAGAACGGCGATATCCTATGGTCTGGCATCGTTTTAGACATCACAGATCGTAAGCAAACCAGCCAGCAGCTCCAGACCAGTCACGCATTCTTAGAAAACTTAGTCAACGGAATCGCAGATCCTGTTTTTGTCAAAGATAGAAATCATCAGTTGATTCTACTCAACGACGCCTTTTGTGAATTTGTCGGCAGAAAGAGAGAAGACATGGTCGGCAAAACCGACAAAGACTTTATGACGCCTCAGAAGGCTGACACCATTTGGCAGCAGGACGAACGGGTCTTAGTCACTGGCAAGACGCATCGCAGCGAAGACTACTTTATCGACGGTCGCAAACAGCCCAAATTTATCTCTGTTACCAAGAGCCGATTTTACGCGCTAGCAGATAAACCCTACATGCTGGGCACCTTGCGCGATCTCACAGAGAAAGTCATCGCTCAGAACGCGCTTAAAGAAAGCGAGAAACGCCTCAAAAAGCTAACGGCCAATGTCCCGGGCGTTTTGTATCAATTCCTGCTCAGCGCCGAGCTAAAGCCGTCCTTCCAGTTCGTTAGCCTCAATAGTAAGGAAATACTCGGCGCGACGCCCAGCGAAATCAAAGCCGATGCCGCGACTTTGATCGATCTCATCCATCCCGACGATAGAGCCGCGTTTGATCAATCTGTGGCCGAGTCCGCTCAAACGCTAAACGATTGGAACTGGCAGGGCCGTTTTGTATTGAGCGATCGCACCGTCTGGGTGCAGGGCGTCTCACGCCCTGAAAGGCTTCCTGACAACGGCATTTTGTGGGACGGCCTCCTAATCGACATCACGGCACTAAAGCAAACCGAAGCCGAACTGCAACGCTCAGAACGTCAGCTGCGATTGCAAACCCAAAAAATTAAAGAAACCCTCCAAACCCTCAAAGACACCCAGGTTAAGCTTGTCCAAAGCGAAAAAATGTCCTCCCTAGGCCAGCTAGTGGCAGGCATCGCCCACGAAATCAACAACCCTGTCAACTTTATTCACGGCAACCTAAACCACGTCAATAACTACACCCAAGACCTGCAAAAGCTCGTCCGTCTTTATCAGGCTCACTACCCTACTCCAGACTCAGAAATTCAAACCCTGACCGACGACCTAGAGCTAGACTATGTCGCCAAAGACTTGCCCAAGCTTGTGCAGTCTATTCGCCAAGGCACCGAACGCATCAGAGATATTGTGCTCTCACTGCGTAATTTCTCTCGCCTAGACGAAGTCGGCCTCAAGCGCACCGACGTGCACGAAGGCATTGAAAATACTCTTATGTTGCTTGGCAACCGTCTCAAAGAAACCGTCACCCGGCCAAAAATTGAACTCATCAAAGCCTACGAGCACATACCCGTAATTGACTGCTATGCCAGCCAGCTCAATCAGGTGTTTATGAATATTTTAGCCAACGCCATTGATGCCATTGATGGCGCCGCAGCTCTAGCCACAAAAAAATCGGAGGACACTGCCAATCAGGCCACTCCTCAATCCCCTCAAATTGCCATACAGACCTTTCAAAAGAGCGAGCATATCGTCATTCAAATCACCAATAACGGCTTACCAATCTCACAAAAAGTAAGCCAGTATATGTTCGACCCATTTTTTACGACCAAACCCATCGGGCAGGGCACAGGCATGGGCCTCGCCATTTGTTATCAGACCATCGTAGGCCTACATAGGGGAATTTTAGAATACCGTCCCACCGCCGATCACAAAACAGCATTCCTCATCGAAATACCCGTCACCCAGGCCGTTAAATCCGCTACTGAGCCAGTTGCTGGGCCATGAACGTTTCCCATCGTCTACGGGAATCATAATGGTATGAAATTAGCACTGGGCATGGTTGCTTTTAAGTAAAAAGAATGTCAATTCTCTCAGAGCAATCTGTTAAGCAGTCGGGAACAAACCCGTCCCCGGAAACAGGGCCCGGCCAGTCACCTGAGCAGTCAGCCGTTGCTGCGCCAATTGATAGCACCCACGAGACTAATTCTCAAGAGACATCAACCCCCATAACGCCATCCACCGCTGACACCTCAGCTTCAGACTCACCTTCTACAGAATCTATGCCCGTATCAGAGCCAAAGACGATGGAGGAACCGCAACAGCAACTTCATCGCCTTTGTCTGCATCCAGCTATCCACAGCGGCGATCTGCAAACCGCCGCCGCCACCATTACCCAGTCCATTTGCAGCGTGTTATCCGTCACGCGCGTCAGCCTGTGGCGCTACTCAGCCGGCCAGCATCTCCAGCTACTCAGCCGTTACAACCGTATGCCGAGCCACCAAGAAACTGGAACAAAGCTGGCCTGCGCCGACCACAAAGCTTACTTTACGGATATCAACAACCGAGCTGGCCTCCGCATAGAAGAGTCAAACCAGCCAGATCTAGCCATCAACACACTCGCTAAAGCAGGCATTATCCTCAATAGCCCAGGGGCCCTATTAGAAGTTCCCATTCGCAGCCGTGGCGAGGTGGTTGGTGTACTGTGGTGCGAACGCGCTAAGGCCTATCGCTGGACGGGCATGGAAAATGCGGTCGCGATGTCAGCGGCACTTCTCGCCGCCAACGCCTTTGATGCCCACCAGCAGAAAACCCTCTCAGACGAACTGCTCAGCCACCGCCGCCAGCTCAAGCGAGAGACCATTGAGCGCGAACAGGCTGAACAGGCCTGGCAAGAAAGCCAGCGCTTTATCCAAGGTATTATCGATGCCAGCACTAATATTCTTTATGTCGATAGCTTTGCAGACGGCAGCAACTTCTATATCAACCGCTGGATTGAAAACGTCCTGGGTTATGGTCCCTACGATGTTCAAAAGCTCGGCGCAGACTACCTACAGCAGTTAGTTCACGCTGACGACAAAATGCTCATGGCCTCAGAGCGAAAAAAGCTCGCCGCCATCAACGATGGTGAAGTTGTTGAAAACGAATATCGCTTTCGCCATCGTCAAGGGAATTGGCGATGGCTGCTGTGTCGTGAAACCGTCTTTCAGCGCGACGAAGACGGTCATCCCACACAGATCTTTGGGACCGCTACAGACATTACCAAACACAAACATGCCGAAGTTGCCCTCAAAGAATTTAATACGGAGCTAGAGCGACTCGCCCGCATGGACGGCCTCACACAGGTGGCAAACCGTCGCTCCTTTGACGAGTATCTGGCCCAAGAGTGGAAAAATATTGGCTCTGGGCGCTCTGCGCTGTCGCTCATTTTGTGTGACATCGATTATTTCAAAAGCTTTAACGATACCTATGGGCATCAGGCCGGTGATGTCTGTCTAAGAAAGGTTGCCAAAGCTATTGAACAGGCTGTAAAGCGCAGTACTGACCTAGTGGCTCGCTACGGTGGTGAAGAGTTTGCCATTATCTTGCCCAACACCAATATCGGTGGCGTCGAAAAAGTTGCTCAGGAAATTCAAAGCTCCATTGAAGCCCTAGGTATCTTGCACAGTCAATCAGAAGTCAGCGAGTACATCACCCTCAGCCTTGGCATGGCCACCATTAGCTCGACTGAAAACGCGCATCCTGACATGCTGGTTGCCTCGGCAGACCAGGGGCTGTATCAGGCTAAGTACAATGGCCGCAACCGATTTTGCCTGGGTGAAATAGAATATCCATAATCTTGCTGTCTATAGCCTTTGCTACTTAGCACTCCTGCGACTGCTACGAAACGCCATGAAAACGAATGCTGTGCGTGTACTCGACACCTTGGGCATTAAATATGAGCTGCTGAGCTATGCGGTTGATCCTGATAACTTGCTGGCAACGGCGACGGCGGCAAAATTGGGCCTACCGGCTGACCAAGTATTTAAGACGCTCGTGGTGAAGGGCAACCGAAAGGGCATTGCCTTAGCTGTGCTGCCAGGCAGTTATCAGCTAGATCTAAAGGCGCTGGCCAAACTCAGTGGCGATCGCAGCGTAGAAACCGTGGCGCTTAAGCAAGTCCAACCGCTCACTGGCTACATTCGTGGTGGCGTCACTGCCCTTGCCTGCAAGAAACCCTACCCCGTCTTTCTCGATGAGTGGGTGCATGTATATGAGCAAATTGCCGTGTCCGCAGGCCTACGCGGGCATATGATTTTACTCTCTAGCACAGACTACATAGCCGCAACCCAAGCGACTGTCGGTGCCATCTCACGAGAAACAAACTAAGTGTGTCTGTCTGTTAGCCATAGAATCAGCCATATAATATTTGCCTCTAACGCTGCACCAAAAACATGTAGCCCCGCCCACGAATAGTGACGATGAACTTAGGGTCATGGGTGGTATCGTCTAGCTTGATTCGCAGCCGAGAGATATGAACATCTACCGTCTTAGTATCGGCGGCACTGCTGGCATCGTAGCCCCACAGCAGCTGTAAGATGTCACCCCGAGAGAAAATATGACCAGGCTTGCTCGCCAGCAAATCTAGCAGGCGAAATTCTATTTCGGTGAGTCGCAATGGGACACCATCCATAGACGCTTTGCGACTGCTCGGATCTATCACCAGGTGACCTAAGGTGAGTAGCGGACGAGGGGGCGGTGTCGACGGTCGAGCAGGGCGCTTGGGAGATCGCCTTAAAATAGAGCGGATACGCGCAATCAACTCTTTAGTCGAAAAAGGCTTGACAATGTAGTCATTGGCACCCATCTCTAAGCCAGTGACCCGGTCAGAAGAGCTACCTAGCACCGTGGCCATAATAATGGGCACATCAGAAAGCTCTCGCAGAGCTTGACAGACCTGATAGCCGTCTAAACGTGGCATCAGAACGTCTAAAACGACGAAATCGATGGTATCAGCGGCTGCGTGAAAACTATCTAGGGCGGCTTGGCCATCAGCCGCTGCGATTACCTGGTAACCAGCCGCTTTCAGACTGTGGGTCAGTGCTGTACGCGTGCGAGCATCATCTTCTGCGATGAGAATGGTATAGCTTGACTTACTCACTGTAGAGATCTTTGATAAAAGGCTTTTTGAAAGAGGTTTGAAAAGTTTCTTGCTAGGGCACAAAGGTGCCTACAAATTTTTATTTGTAGAAAAGAAAATAGGTTTTTATTAGAGGTTTTGAAAAATACAGTCAAACGAACGGTAAACGCAAAAACGACAGACTAAATAAGCACGACGAAATCGCCGCACTAGAAAATCACCTAAGTGTGCAAAGACAAACACTTAGGCTATGAGCACTAACGCCTTTTAGCAAAACTTCAGCTAAATGCAACAGCAAAGCTGCTCTGCACCTGGGCTGAATAGGTTCAAAGTCTGCCTGTTGGCGAGCCCTAACGCGCCGAGCCTAACCAAAATCAGTCACGCTCAGGCGCAGATAAATTCATTGCACATTCCTATAGCTATATAAAGCTATCAGCGACCAATAAAACAAGTTCCTTCTAAAAACAAAAGGAACCCTGGCAGATAAATGGGATGAAAAACTTAATTTCTTTCAGAAATTTTTAATTTTTCGAGATACTTCAGACAAAAGGGTAAGCGCATGAACCCTTTTAGAATCAGCTGTTTTGCCAGCAGGAACGGGTTTTTGAAAAATTCCAACTTAACAATTAGATACAAAGTTAACGGAATATTTCACTCTATCGATTTTGCGGGTCGTCTTCGGGTTGCACGTCATGTCAGCGACTTGTGGCTTGATGCTCTAGACTTATTTGAGTTCGGTAGGATTTCAAAGGACGCCCAGGCTTATGCGACTGTCTCAGATGCTTTTTGTCACGCTGCGAGAAGATCCGGCGGAGGCGGAGATTCCGAGCCATAAGCTGTTGCTCAGAGCCGGGTATATGCGTCGCATCTCGAGCGGGCTGTATGCATATTTACCGCTGCTGCTGCGAGTACTTAATAAGGTGTCGACTATTGTCCGCGAGGAGATGAATGCGACGGGGGCGCAAGAGTGCTTGCTACCTCAGCTTCAGCCTGCATCGCTATGGCAGGAGTCTGGCCGCTGGGATACGTATACAAAGGCGGAAGGCATTATGTTTACGCTAGGCGATCGCAGAAAGCAAGAGCTAGCCCTTGGCCCAACCCACGAAGAAATTATTACAGCAGTTGCTCGCGACACCATTCGCTCATACAAGCAGCTACCCCTGCATCTGTACCAGATTCAGACCAAGTTTCGCGATGAGATTCGCCCCCGATTTGGCCTAATGCGGGGCCGTGAATTTATCATGAAAGATGGCTATTCGTTTCATGCGGATACAGAGAGCCTCAAGGCCACCTACGACGAAATGTATCAGGCCTATAGCAATATTTTGCGGCGCACAGGGTTAGCCTTTCGTGCGGTAGATGCGGATTCTGGTGCCATTGGTGGATCGGGCTCGACAGAATTTATGGTGCTGGCCGAAGCTGGTGAAGACGAAGTTCTCTACACCGAAGACGGTCGCTATGCGGCCAATGTAGAAAAAGCCATCTCTTTACCTCCTGAGGCGATGCCGTCACCTTTTAGCGCTTACGAAAAAAGGGAAACGCCCAATACCGCAACGATTGCGGCCATGGTGGACTTTTTGGACTGTTCGCCGACGCAGGTGGTCAAAGATGTGCTGTACCAGGTGACCTATGACAACGGGCGACAGGTGCTGATTATTGTGAGCATTCGCGGTGACCAAGACGTGAATGAGACCAAGCTGCAAAATGCCTTGACTCATTTAGCTGGAGACTACGGGGCCAGTACTATTTTGTCGCTGCGTGTGCCCGATGCAGACGTGCAGGCAATGTGGGCGGCAAAGCCATTGCCCCTGGGATACATTGCCCCCAACCTATCTGACGACTTTATTGACGCAGGCAAAGCGAAAAAGCTGAAGATTGAGCCGACGTTTTTGCGCATGGTCGATGAGACGGCGGTGGAGCTAACTAACTTTGCGACGGGTTCTAATGAAAGCGGCTTCCATGTAGTGGGTGCCAACTGGGGGAAAGAATTTGAGCTGCCGAAGCTAAGGGTGGATGTGCGTACAGCCGTTGCAGGCGATCGCGCAGTGCACGACCCAAGCCAAATAATCCAAACCGCCCGGGGCATTGAAATTGGTCACATTTTTCAACTAGGAAACAAGTACTCGGCAGCCTTGGGTGCAACCTATACCAATGAAGATGGCAAGGATGTGCCATTGGAAATGGGGTGCTATGGCGTGGGGGTTTCTCGCTTGGCACAGGCGGCGGTGGAGCAGTCCTATGACAAAAATGGGATTATCTGGCCGGTTGCGATCGCGCCCTATCACGCCATTGTCGTCGTCCCCAATATCAAAGACGATGACCAAATGGCCGCCGCCGAAAAGCTATATGACGAACTCAACGCGGCAGGTGTAGAAACGCTGCTAGATGATCGCAAAGAGCGTGCAGGCGTGAAGTTCAAAGATGCTGAGCTAGTGGGCATTCCTTTTCGGGTGGTGACTGGGCGATCGCTTAAGAACGGCAAAGTAGAAGTGGTCAAACGCGCCGACGGCGAAGCCCAAGAGATGCTCTTAGAAGATGTGGTCACCACGCTAAAAAGCTGGGTCACTGAAGCGCTTAATCACGAAGGCGCTCAACCATAAAGGCACTTAATTAAGACCAATGGGGTAATCTCTAATCAACAAAACTTAGTTAGCCCTATCCAACATGGAACTCGTTACCGCGCTGCTCTCTAGCCTGCTCCTCGTCATTTCACCTGTCGGGTTTGTGGTCGATCAGGTCGCCGAAGATGCCATTCGTGGTCAGCTCATCAGCGCAGAAAGCTTGGATGTGCGGGTTGATAATGGCCCGTCATATCAGCTATTACAAGGCCGGGTAAATCAGGTACGCATTGCCGGTAGAGGCGTCGTCCCGATTGAAGGATTACGGCTAGAAGTGGCTGATTTGGAGACTGATCCTATTGATTTGGAGTTTCGCAGCTTGCGCCAAGGTCAGGTGGTGCTGGATGAACCGTTTCAAGGGGCGGTGCGTTTGGTGGTGACGGAGGCAGATATCAACGCCTTTTTGCTGTCGCCGTTTGTACAGGACAGGTTGAGTAGCTTGACGATTGGGGGATTGGCACCGGCTCAGGCTCGGGAGCGCGATCGCTATCGCATTGCCAATCCAGAGATTGACTTTATCAAAGGGAATCGCATTCAAGTCGCCGCCCAGCTAGAAGATTTGGTACTGGGCGGCGGGCTATTTATCAAAGCAGAAGTAGGCATAGCCATCGTAGAGGGTTCCAGGCTTCAGTTGATAGAACCAGAAGTTACGGCAGATGGCACTGCAGTCCCGGCGCAGCTGTTACGCCCCTATTTAGATGATTTTGCAGAGCAATTGAACTTGCAGCAGCTAGAAGCGCAAGGGGTTACGACACGGGTACTCACTCTGTCTGTGGAAGATAATTCGCTAGATTTGGCAGTATGGGCACGGGTTGATCCGAGTGTGACTACGCCCGTCGCAGCGGCTGAATAACCAGAAGTCACCGCAGAAATAGACTAGCGACAACGGAAATTGACAATAGACGGTCGGGAACGCTGTGCTCGCGTCAGGCCCAGCTTGAGTCGCTGCATTTTGTCGCCGCCGCGCACCGCATTGATTTCTGGAGTGTAGAAAGTGTCTAGCTCAGCTTGAGTAGTCAACGGCTCAGGTCGCAGTGCTCGATAAATGTCGGTGAGCTGATCTGCTCTTTGGGGTGTTAGGACGACGCGTTGTGACATCATATGAACAAGGAGAAGGGGAGAATTACACAGAGTTTAAGGCAGAAGGCTCAGATTTATACGACTATGGCTTATGACAATGGAGATGTTGTGGATAAACCTGTTTCGATTTGCCCTTTAGCTTCGTGTGCGATCGCGTTAATCGCCCTCAAACAACTTCTCTAAATCTCTATAACCACTTACTACTCTAAGAACTTCCACACGTGCCTCAACCACTCGATAGAAAATCAAAAGATTGTCCATAGGCACACTCCTCACGCCAGAAGATAGTTCATCTCTTTTGCGACCTAAAGCTGGAAAAGTAGCTATCTTCTGACACTTTCGATTAATTTTAGTCAGCAAAGTCTCGGCAGTAGCAAAGCTTGACTGCTCAGCGGTATAGTCCAAAATGGCTTCAAGATCTCGGCTTGCCAACGCGGTAAATTCACAAACGTTACTCATTGTGATTGCTGGCGCTTTTGGTCTAGCTTTCGTTGTAAACGTGCAAAAACGCTATCACTATCGAGCAGCTCACCACGGTCAGCCGCTGCAACGCCTTCTGTAACAACGCTACGCAGTTCTTCGTATCGACCTCCATACAAGCTATCGATATCTTTCAGCAGCATGATGCCCGCCAAAGCTACCTCAGATTCGGATGAATATTTTCCAGTCGCCACCTGAGCCTGAACAAATTGAGCAAGCTCAGGACTAAGAGAAAGATTCATAAAGTTACGCCTCTGTTAGCGTAGTCAACGCTTACCACTATTTAGTCACGACTATTATCGCAAAATTCTGAGAGGTCACCAAAAAGCTACGTTTTATAGCTTTGTAGACAAACCTGCCTCAATTTTACCTTCGGCTTCGTGGGCGATCGCACGCAGCCCATCCACCATCTTCTCATCCACATTTTCCCAAAGCCCCCGCTGCTCTGCCTCTAGCAATCGCTCTGCCATATCTCGCAGTGCCCAGGGGTTCGACTTTTCTATAAACGCCCGAACGTCCGCATCAAACACATAGGCCTCTGCAACGCCGGTATACATGTGGTTTTCCACGCAGCCTGTCGTCGCATCGTAGGCAAACATGTAGTCAACAGTCGCGGCCATTTCAAAGGCACCTTTGTAGCCGTGACGCATGACGCCTTTTATCCATTTGGGATTCACCACGCGGGAGCGATAGACGCGGGCGATTTCGGATTTGAGCGATCGCACCTTCGGATTCTCCGGCACTGCATTATCGCCAAAATAAGTCTTTGGCGCTTCTCCTCTTTTTGTTTTCACCGCCGCCGTTAAGCCACCTTGAAACTGATAGTAATCATCAGAATCCAATAAATCATGCTCGCGGTTGTCCTGGTTTTGCAGCACGATTTGCATATTTTCAAGCCGTTGAGAAAACGACTCTGGCGCACTGTGGCCATCGGGGCTGCCGCTCTTGCCGCCGACATAGGCATAGCTACTCCAGTTGACGTAGGCGCGGGCTAGGTCGGCATCGCTTTCCCAGTTTTGAGCTTCGATGAGGCCTTGCAAGCCCGCACCGTAGGCACCGGGTTTAGACCCAAAAATTCTGTAGCGCGATCGCGCCTCACTCTGCGCATCATCGAGCCCCTGTCGCTGCCAATAAACAAAGTCTTTTTGCACCTGATCGGCCAGTGGATTTTGTTCTGGGGGTTCATCTAGCGCAGCAACGGCGGTAACGGCTTGGTTAAATAGCGAGATGAGGTTCGGAAAAGCATCGCGAAAGAATCCAGAAATGCGTAAGGTCACATCCACCCGAGGACGACCCAGAAGTGACAGCGGCAAGATCTCGAAGTCGATGACTCGGCGGCTAGGGCCATCCCACAGGGGGCGCACGCCGAGTAAGGCTAACGCTTGCGCCATATCGTCACCGCCGGTACGCATAGCAGAGGTGCCCCACATCGATAGGCCGAGGGTTTTAGGATATTCGCCTTCTTCTTGGGTGTAGTTTTCGATGAGGATTTCAGCGGCTTTGCGACCAACGTCCCAGGCACTTTCGGTGGGAATGGCGCGGATATCAACAGAGTAAAAGTTGCGGCCTGTAGGCAGTACTTCGGGACGGTTGCGGGTGGGGGCTCCAGAGGGGCCACTGGGCACATAGCCACCGTTTAGGCCGTGGAGAAGATTGTCAATTTCGTTTGTGGTGTTGGCAATAGTGGGTACAAGCCAATCAGAAACCCAATCTAGAACGGCTTTGAGATCATCGTCTTCGATTTCAAGAGCGTCAGACTGCGGAGATAACAACCTGTCGATCAGCTGCGTTGCATACTGCTCAATGCGTTCGATGATGTCACCGATATTGCGACAGCCTTCTATATTTCGAGCGTCTTTTTGTTTGTAGGGTTGGGCGGGGTCGGCGGTGAGTGGGTCTAGGTCTAGGTTCCAAGATTGGGCGATCGCCCGGCTCAATCCCATATGCTGAGAGTTTGGATGACGTGCGATCGCAATCATCAAATCTCGAACCTGCTCTCCCTGTGGTGGCAAGCCAAATATGTGCAATCCATCGCGAATCTGCGCTTCTTTTAGCTCGCACAAATATCCGTCAATCTGCGGTAGCCAGCTCTGCAGCTCTGAAAAAGACTCAACCGACGAAAGGCTAATTTCTTCGCGCAGCTGCGTACTCTCCAACAGCTTCACAATTTTTGGGCCAATAATCTTGAGCCTTGTTGGGTCTAGATTTTGAGCTTCGTAATATTCATCTACTAGACTCTCCAACTGTTGCAGTGGCCCATATAGCTCCGCCCTAGTCATGGGTGGCGTCAGATGATCGAGGATCACGGCCTGAGCGCGACGTTTTGCCTGTGCCCCTTCCCCTGGATCATTCACGATAAAGGGATAAAAGTGAGGCATCGCACCAAAGGCGGCTTCGGGGTAGCAGGCTTCTGTCAGGGCAATGCCTTTACCTGGCAGCCATTCCAAATTGCCATGCTTGCCGACATGTACCATTGCATGTGCCGCAAACTGCTGCCTGAGCCAGTGATAAAAGCCTAAATAAGCGTGAGTCGGCTCTAAATCTGGTGCGTGATAGTTCAAACTTGGGTCGATGTCGTAGCCTCGGCTGGGCTGAATGCCGACAAAAACATTGCCAAATTGAATACCTGCAATCGGCAGAGCGTTAACGGTATGGCTCACAGGATAAAATCGTTGCCACTCTTGTAAAAAGTCTCCCCAACGCTCGGTCACTCCAGATTGAACAGCTGGCGGCAGCGTAGAAAAGAAAGCCTGATAGCTTTCTGCCGATAGCGTTTGGTTGACAGGCCTGAGCCCATAGCCCTCTGGATCATTCGTTGCGGTTGCGGCTAGCTGAGCCATCAGCGCATCGCCTGTTTCAGGCAAATCAACAACGGTATAGCCGGCTTGCTTTAAAGACTTCAAAATCTCCAGGCAGCTTGCCGGGGTATCGAGCCCTACACCGTTTGCCATGCGGCCATCGCGGTTAGGGTAGTTGGCGAGAATAAGGGCGATTTTGCGATCGCACACAGCCGTCCGTCTCAACCGCAGCCAGTTTGCTGCTAAATCTGCCACAAATTCAACGCGATCGCGCTCTGGCTCGTACATCACGATAGGTGTCTGCAGGCCCTCATTAGACGCTAGTGCTTCAGTCTGCGCCGCCTTGAACGACACCGCTCTCGTAATAATTCGTCCATCTACTTCAGGCAGCGCCACATTCATGGCAATATCCCGCGGCGTTAGCCCTTGGGGATGCTTTTGCCACTGTTCACGGGGGCTCCCGCTACAAATCGCCTGCAAAACAGGAATATCTAACATTTGCCACAGACTTTTTGACTTGCTCTGTAGCTGTTGTGCACTTTCACTTAAATGAGTAATGGCAAAACTAGTGGTGTTAATCAGCAGCTCAACCGATTGGCAATGTTGAATAAGTGCCTGCTGAACCTCTACAGCCTTCAGCGAAGAAACGTAAATGGGTACTGGGATGAGGCCGCGCGCGCTGAGTGATTGTGCGATCGCGTCGATCAATTTAGTATTTCCAGCTAAGTAATGCGCCCGGTAGAACAAAATACCAACATGAGCAGAGATCGAAGTCTCTTTCTTGTCTATTTCATTCTTTACTAGGTAAATATCACTATCATCGGCTACCTCATAAGAAGTCTCTTTTTGAAACTGAGAAGAGACAGCTGAAAGCGTAACAGTTTCTTTTTCATTTGATAAAAAACCTTTAGTTTCATGACTTGGCTGATTGTCATCTATCGGCAGAGATTTTTGCGGCTCAAATGATTGCAGATTTAGGGGGCCGTCTGACTTCTTTTCAATGGGAGCAAACGTATTCTTATCGATGGGCAAAGGCAATGCTTTGGTTAAATCTTTTTTCTGGCTATCAACATCAATATCTGTTGCAAGAGAGGTCTGCAGCCCTGCCGCCTTTTTCGTCGCTAGAGTTGCTTTAGTAGCGTCTTCCTTTAGGGGATAAATACCAATTTTAGGAACCTTTTTAGGCGGTTTTACCCGATAGCCTGTCGCTAGCGCTATGTTGCTGCTGTAAAGCAGGCCATTACACAAGTTTGTAACGCCGCCTTCGTTAAAGTATTGCCACAGCTGATTGACCACATTGAGCGGAGCCGTAGAGTGGCTCATCAAGGCTATATCGGGACGATCATCCCCTGGAATGACCACTAACATAGCGCCTGATGCTGCCGCTGTCTCTCTAACGACCTCTAGGCCATAAGACCAGTAGGCTCTCCCACCTAACAGTCTTACGACAATGAGCCGGGCGTGCTTTAAGACCTCTTCTGCATAGGTATCAATCGTCAGCTGCTGCTGAAGCTGCAACAAGCTGACGCTGCGCACATCACAAAAATCATTAGGCAGCCTTGGTAACGTCTGAGCAAGGGTTGCAATGTCCGTATCTGCGGCAGTTAACAACACAATCGGTGCAGCCGACTGCTCTAGAACAATGACGCCCTCTAACTCACTATCCCAACCGCCCGGTGTGGCTGCTAAACGGTGCATAAATCAAGCTGGAAATCTAAAAGAACTATTGGGATAATCCCAAATAAAGAAAAACGAGCGCTACGCTCTATAAGCGACCATTAAGACAATCTCCGCTAGTAAATAACTCCATGGTCTTAATAGTCGCTTGTCTTAATGGTGGCTTATAGAGCGTAGCGCTCGTTTTTCGTTATTTGGTATTATCCCAATAGTTATATTAGATTTCCAGATTTATATAAGCACAGTTTAGCATCCACACCGGTCGGGTGTGAT